>JAZORN010000068.1:0-5327 GCA_045656645.1 Clostridia bacterium
GCCTTGGTTAAATTTAGTCGGAACGCGAAATGGGTGAAGCGGCACGCTTCTTTTTCAACAAAAAAGCTTATTAAAGCACCAAAGACGGTGCAGTGTAAACTCTTGCTGCAAGCTCCTGATTGAGCATATAAAGGCTCTTTGGATCAGAGCCGAAAAGCTCCATCTTTGTAATCAGGTCATTTGCATTGGTTTCTTCTTCTCCCTGTTCTTTTACAAACCAGTCAAGGAACTGCATTGTGCGGAAATCTTTGACCTCGTATGCCGCAGCATAGATATCATTGATTAAGGATGTAACATATTCCTCATGCTCAAGACCTGCTTTCAATACATCCATGTGACAAGCAAAAACCTTATCAGGCTTTGCAATTGCATCAAGTGTAACCTTCTGATTTTCATTCTGAAGATACTGATAGAAAAGCATTGCGTGGTCACGTTCTTCCTGAGCCTGAACCATATACCAGTTTGCAAATCCGTCAAGGCCTGCATCTTCAAAATAATTTGAAAAATCAAGATAAAGATACGCAGAATAAAGTTCCTTATTTATCTGCTGATTTAATAATTCATGTACTTTTGCATCCATCATCAAAATTACCTCCTTTTTTGATTAGTGCAGTAAGACTCGAACACCTGTTGAGATTCAAGTCTTACTGCACTAGATTATAACAGAAATTCAATCAAATTTCAAATCTGCCATATCAAACATCACATCTGATTCGTTTGGTTTTTATTTTGCTCTTTTTTACTCTTCTGAGAACATATCCTTACCTACTCCGCACAAGGGGCAGAGGAAATCTTCGGGCAAATCCTCAAACTTTGTGCCCGGCTCTATACCCATATCGGGTGCGCCAAGCTCCTCATCATAAACCCAACCGCAAGCGTCACATACATACTTTTTCATAGTTTTTTACCTCCAAAATTTATTTTATTTCTTCAAAATCAGCGGCACCGTGCTTACACAACGGACAAACAATATCCTCGGGCAGAGTATCGCCCTCGTACACGTATCCGCAAATTTTACAAACAAAACCTTTTTTACCCTCTGTCTGGGGCTTCGGCTTGACATTTTCGTGATAATAGGTGTAGGTCATTGTGGGTGTATTTGTAATAACCCTCGCCTCCGTCACAGAGCAAATGAATATTCCGTGCGTATCAACGTCCACATAGCTTTCAACCTTCAGCGACATAAAGGAATTAATATATCTTGGCAAGAATGCAATGCCGTTATCAGAACGCAAAAGCTCTCCATCTGCAAATTTATCGGTATTTCTGCCACTCTGAAAACCAAATTTCTCAAAAACGGAAAATGGTGCATCTGTGCCAAGGCAGTTAATATTCATTTTTCCCGTCTGCTTTATAACGTGATGCGAATAATTCTGCTTGTTGATTGTAACGGCTATTCTGTTTGGCGTGTCAGTTACCTGCGTAACAGTATTAACAATTAATCCGTTATCCTTTTTGCCATCGTTTGACGTCACAACATAAAGTCCGTAGCCGATATTGAAAAGGGCTGACATATCATTCTTGTTTGCAGTTTCGCTTCTCTGCGCAATATATTCCTGACACAGCTCATCTGCAAGGGCATTAAGCGACTGCGTGCTTTCCTCACTTAATGCAGACATAATTTTTACTGACGTTTCTGTATAGGTTATATTCTTACTCTTTGAAAGCATTTCACGCATTACCTTTGCGGCAAGAGGCGCCCAGCTTCCGTTTTCGATAATTCCCACTGTTCTGCCCTGGAAATTACGCTCCGTAAGGTTTTCTATAAATTCACGCATAAACGGGAAAATATCTGCATTATAAGTTGTTGTTGCAAGAACAAGCTTACTGTAGCGGAATGCATCCTCAACCGCCTCCGCCATATCTGTGCGGGCAAGGTCGTGAATAACAACCTTGGGGCATCCGTTTTCCTTAAGCTTCTCGGAAAGCATCATAACTGCCTTTTTCGTGTTTCCGTAAACGGATGTATATGCAATTACAATGCCCTCACTCTCCGCCTCATAGCTTGACCACGTATTATAAAGGTCAAGGTAATATCCTAAATTTTCCTTAAGCACGGGGCCGTGAAGCGGACAAATCATATCAATATCAAGCCCTGCCGCCTTTTTAAGAAGATTCTGAACCTGCGCACCGTATTTCCCTACAATGCCGATATAGTATCTGCGTGCTTCACACGCCCAGTCCTCCTCCCTATCAAGTGCACCGAATTTTCCAAAACCGTCTGCTGAAAACAAAATTTTATCAAGGCTGTCATATGTGACAATAACCTCTGGCCAGTGCACCATGGGCGCAGTTACAAACGTAAGGGTATGTCTGCCAAGGCAAAGCGTATCACCCTCCCCTACAACTACCTGCTTGTCAGCAAAATCCGTACCGAAAAACTGATTCATCATTACAAATGATTTTGATGACGATACAATCTTTGCATCGGGATAAGTATTTACAAAATTAAAAATATTTGCCGAATGGTCAGGCTCCATATGCTGAACAATAAGGTAGTCAGGCTTTCTGCCGTCAAGCTGTGCCTCTATATTATCAAGCCACTGGTGTGTAAAGCGTGCATCAACCGTATCCATAATCGCAATTTTTTCATCAATAATTGCGTAGGAATTATATGACATTCCGTTTGGAACAGTGTACTGTCCTTCAAACAAATCAATATCATGGTCGTTCACACCTATATATTTAACAGTATCTGAAATAAGCATCACGTAACCTCCTTTATTATAGTATAATTATATCACAAATTTTTAAACCGTCAATACAAATAAATCTTTGTTTGCTTGACAATATTATTATAGGAGTATAAAATATATGATAGAATATTTTGAGGGGAGGATTTTTTATGACAAATCTTGTAGAAAAACTAAAAGCACAACGCACACTTTCGCATCAGGAATTTTATGAGCTTCTTTCAACAGATGCCTTTGATACCTCCCTTATTAAATCAGCCGACGAAATACGTCGGGAAATTTACGGTGATGAAGTATATATAAGAGGGCTTATCGAGTTTACAAATTACTGTAAAAATAACTGCTACTACTGCGGTATACGTTGTGCAAATACCAATACAAAGCGTTACAGACTTTCAAAGGAAGAAATTCTTGATTGCTGTCGTGAGGGGTATGAGCTTGGCTTTCGTACGTTTGTAATGCAGGGCGGTGAGGACCCGTATTTTACAGATGAACGGATATGCGATATTGTCAGCACCATACGAAAAGAATTTCCCGATTGCGCCATTACCCTTTCTATCGGTGAAAAATCCTATGACAGTTACCTTGCCTATTTCAAGGCGGGTGCAAATCGCTATCTTCTTCGCCACGAAACTGCGAACGACACTTTATATAACAAGCTTCACCCCGAAACGATGCGCCTTGAGTCACGTAAGCAGTGTTTATATGACCTTAAGAAAATAGGTTATCAGGTTGGAAGCGGCTTTATGGTTGGAGCGCCGTTTCAGACGCTTGACAATATTATTGAGGATTTATTTTTCCTTTCTGAATTACAGCCTGATATGATAGGAATAGGCCCGTATATCGTACACAAAGAAACTCCGTTTTCAATTTATGAGAGCGGCAGTGTAGAGCTTACAGTGCGGCTTGTCGCAATTTTGCGCCATATGTTTCCGTATGCACTTATCCCCTCAACCACGGCGCTCGGCACACTGCATCCTGAGGGACGTGAAATGGGACTTCGTGCAGGGGCAAATGTTGTAATGCCCAATCTCTCCCCCCAAAGTTACAGAAAGCTTTATGATTTATACGATAATAAAATTTCCACGGGCGAAGAAGCGGCACAGAGCCGTGCGTTACTTGAAAAAAGGGTGGAGGCGGCAGGATACAGAGTAGTGACGGCAGTGGGGAATGTGAAAAAGCAGAATGCATAATGCAAAATGCAGAATTATAAAGGAACTTGTTATGGATAAATGTTTAATTGCAATGAGTGGCGGCGTTGACAGTGGCGTTGCGGCATTTTTGATGAAGAATAAAGGCTTTGACTGTGTGGGTGCTACAATGAAGCTTCTTGAATGCACTAAGATTTCTCTTGATGAAGAACATAAATGTTGTTCAAAAGAAGATATAGAAGATGCCCGCAAGGTGGCTTCATCACTTGGAATAGAGCATTATGTGTACGATTTTTCAGAGCATTTTTGCGAAAAGGTCGTTGATAAATTTGTACACGCATACGAAACGGGTGCTACACCAAACCCGTGTATTGAATGTAACCGCCATTTGAAATTTGAAAGGCTTTTTAAAGAGGCAGAGGTTTTAGGCTGCTCGCATATTGCAACGGGGCATTATGCACGGATTGAATATGATGAAAAAAGTAACCGCTACCTTTTAAAAAAGGCAAAGGATTTATCAAAGGACCAGAGCTATGTCCTTTATTCCTTAACGCAGGAACAGCTTGCACGCACATATTTCCCTCTCGGTGATATGACAAAGGATGAGGTGCGTGCTATTGCCGAGGGAAACGCCCTTGTAAATGCGCAAAAAAAAGAAAGTCAGGATATATGCTTCGTAAAAGGAGAAGACTATACCGACTTTATAGAAAGATATACGGGTAAAACCTACGCCGAGGGAAATTTTGTGGATACAGACGGAAATATACTCGGTACGCATAAAGGAATTATCCGCTATACAGTAGGACAGCGCAAGGGATTGGGACTTGCCCTTCCCGCACCAATGTATGTAAAACAAATTGATACTGAAAAAAATGAGGTTGTTCTTTGTAATCACGAAGAACTGTTTACAAAAACCCTTACTGCAAACGATATAAATTTAATAAGCGTTGATAATCTATATACCCCTATGAGGGTAAAGGCAAAGGTGCGCTACCGTCATACGGAGCAAAGTGCAACGGCAGTTCAGCTTGATAATGACACAATCCGTATCGATTTTGATGAGCCGCAGCGTGCCATTACCAAGGGGCAGGCAGTTGTTCTTTATGACGGAGATATTGTCGTAGGCGGAGGAACGATAAGATGATGGCATTGCCATCATCTCGCAAAAGAAGTTTTGCAAGCAAAACATTCTCTTGCGAAGTAAGGGCTTACGCTCGCGCGGCACTCACCGTGCCAGCCCTTTATAGGAGCAAAAAAAGAGGTACACGCCCTCATTTTTTGCGTTTTTGACATTAAGGGGAACATCCCCTTAATAATCCCCTTGTAAAAATAACCAGAACGTAAAAAGGGGATGTAAAAAAAGTCCAGACCGCAAAAAGGCGATAAAGATACGAAATTCAGGTGGTTTATAGTTTGTAAAACATCTGAATTTGGTTGAAAAATCTTATTTCATTCGATTTTTCTTAGTTTATAAGCCTTTTTG
>JAZORN010000069.1:0-2065 GCA_045656645.1 Clostridia bacterium
GGGTCCACCCGTTCCCATCCCGAACACGGAAGTTAAGCTCATTTGCGCCGAAAATACTTGGCTGGTGACGGCCCGGGAAAATAGGTAATGCCGACACAAAATAAAGCCGTTTAAGACCATCTTAAACGGCTTTATATGAATAAAATTAAATATTCCTCAATAGCTCAGTCGGTAGAGCAACGGACTGTTAATCCGTGGGTCGTTGGTTCGAGTCCAACTTGGGGAGCCACATGAATGACATCCCAAATCTGAACTGTTACGGTTCGATTAGGATGTCATTCTTCTTTTATAAACCCAGTAAGGAACGGCTTTTGCGGCCGTTTTTTATTTTTATTTAATCGAACTCAAATGAAAGAAGTGTTTAAAAACTGTGCTATATCCAAAAAATTAAAATAATTTGAACCACGAAAGTTCGATTAATTTGTCTTGCTTATATCATCAGAATGGCGCTTGTAGTAAGCTTCTTCTGTAGCATTTGGCGTGCGATATCGATTGATTTGATGTGGTCTTTTGTCATTATAAAAATCAATGTACTTTTGTACCCGCTCCCTAAACTCCCTTTCAGAACGATAGTTGTTCCGATATAATTCCTCTGCTTTTAAAGATTTAAAGAACGCTTCCATAACTGAATTGTCGTATGGTGTTGCAGTTCTTGATAGTGATTGCGTAATTCCTAGCGTTTTGCAAAACGTTGAGAAAGAACGTGAAGTGTAGTTAGCACCGCGGTCACTATGGAATAATAAACCTTCCTTTGGATTTCGATCATAGTATGCTTTTGCTAATGTTTCTTTTGTAATTCGTGAACTGTTGCCGGTGGAAATTGTGTAAGCAATTACTTTTCTTGCGAATAGGTCAATAATTACGCAGATGAAATATTGAATTTTCTTGCATGTGAAGTAAGTCACATCACTAATCCATACTTCGTTTGGTGCTGAAGCAGTAAACTGTTGGCTGAGAATATTTTCTTTTCTTTCCTTATTCATTTCATAGATTGCCTTAGCGCCACCACGCACACTAAACCATCCGTTTTCGTGCATGATGGCTGCTACTGTTTTATCGGCAACAACGTATCCGCGGCTTCTCAAAATGGCATTGATTTTACTAGCACCAAAGATCTGATTGCTTTCGTTAAATATCTCTTCAATAATTGGGGTAATCTCTTTCTTTTTACGCATATACGAGGTGTTCTCGTTAGCATTTCTGAGTATGTGATTATAATAACTGCCTTTTGCTACTTTTAACGCTTGACAAAGTAGATTAACGGAATATGTTCCTGATAGATCTTTAATTACCCAATATCGATCATGCAAAGGTGCACTAACCGGACAGGGGGATAACTGCAATACCTCTACCATCTTTTCTAATGTTTCGCAGCGTTGTCGCAATATCCGAAAGTCCGACATGTTGATTGCTTTGCCTTTCTTTTTATTATTGGATTTTGTCCACGCATAAATGGTGCTTTTAGCGATGCCCGTGTCTTCACAAATACTTGCTACCTTTTCCCCAGAGCGATAGCGCTGCAGGATTTCGCTTTTCTGTTCCTCAGTATAAATTTTCTTCATAATACTTACCTCCTTAGCCTTGTGCGGGTAAAAAGTAAACTTACCCATCATTATTGTACAATGTTCTGGATGGCAAGTGAACACACTAGGACCGTTACAGTAACGGTGGGACAATGACTTTTGTGATATTATTTTGTTTTTGATATAACCGAACATATCAAAATAGATAATCAGAAGAAGTAGGTTGGCTCGATAAATAACATCCATAAAGGGCATCAAAAATCGCAAACGCAGAACTTATTTACGCATAACGTTAAAAACGGCAGGGGGATTTATTCTCTCTGCCGTCTTTCTTTTTGCCCAAAACTATTTTACTTCGATTTTACACCGGTTTGCTTACGGATTTTACTGTCAAAACTTACAATATAGGCGTACTCAAGAGAAAAGTGCAAAAAATAAATGTCAAAGGAGACATCGATTATGAAAAAGATTATCAGTTTACTCACAGTAGCAATGTTGCTCGTATGTGCGCTTACCGGTTGTGGCGGTAACAAAGAAGCAGT
>JAZORN010000070.1:0-20421 GCA_045656645.1 Clostridia bacterium
GTTAGGCAACGGAAGTAAGTGGCGAACTGTTGGTAGATAGCTGTATAAGATACCTAACCAATCGGCACACAACTTTTTGAAAAAATTTTTCAAAAACCCCTTGACAACCACACAAAAGTGTGGTATAATAAGGTACACCAAAAGAGAATACAGTCTGTGATAGAGAGGAACCACCCTTGCGGATAAACACACTAAGCCTCCCACAGATATAATAAGTGTGCGATTCGTATTCTCTTTTGTGTATATATATGGGGATTATAGTGTAAAGGGTCACGCACGAAACCTCGCGTATGCGTTGTTTAAGAGGGGTTCAAATCCCACAGTCCCCATCAAAAGCGGAGGGAACTTACCTCCACCCTCCGCTTCTCTCTCAACTAAATATGGTCGGGACTTCTGTCCGGAGCGCAGTAGCGACTTGTTCGTAGATTGATCACCTGAGTGGGTTCGACTCCCACCTCGACCACCAACTATCAGTTGGGGAGAGGGATTTGGCATGGGTCTCTCTCCCCTTTCTCCTTTCCCAAGAATTCAGTCTCATTCATAAATTATTTACAATTTTAGGTCTTGACAAATAAGCAATTAGGTGGTATAATATACTTGTAAAAAAAACAAATAAATAAATAAACGAAAGAGAGATTAAAACCTATGAACATTAAAGATGGAAAAATTTTAGCCACTGAACGAGAGATAAAAATTCTTGAAGGAATTTTAGATAACTCTCGCTGTCATCGACTTGCTTTTCGATTAGTAAAAGAAGCAGAAGAAATATTAAACCTTATGCCGATAGGTCAGCCTGTAAGAGCTATGGAGATTGCCTTAAAAACGGATTCTTGGGCTTGTGGTGGTCTCACTTGCCAAAAAACTTCTTCCCTTTTAAAAATTCTTATAAGAAGTGGACTTGTAAAAAGAGAAGAAATTGATAATGGTCTGATAGAAGTTGAAGGAACTCATTGGGATAAAGAAAAAGAACGATTGTATTATGGAGTGAAACCTATTAAAACACATATCACTCTTTTCACTCGCATAAACTAATTTTGAATCGCTCCGAAAGGGGCGATTTTTATTTACAAAAAATTTACATTTATACTGAGCCTCGCGTCTGCGGCTGCGACGCGAGGTATTTCTAATTTATGAACAAATTGTGAATTTTTCTACCAAAAATTATGAACGAATTGTAAATTTTTTATTTTCCCAAAACCGCAATTACCGTTCATAATTTATTTACAATTTCAGGTATTGACAAATGAGATATTATGTGGTATAATCTATATGTAAAAACAAAGAAATGAGGTAAAAAACTATGGGAACAATTTTCGCATTAATCTTATTCGGAGGTACATTATTATTTTGTATTCTATATATCTTAATATTAGAAATTATCGATAAAGTTAAAATGAAAAAATGGGAAAAAGCTTTAAAAACGGATGAAGTCTTACAAAAACTCTATCAAGAAAGAAATAAATCTTGGGATGATTATGAAGAAGCATACTCTTCTCATATGGATTGTAAAAAGAAAATAGATAATTTAACTTCCAACAATGAATATTTGCCAAAAGCATTACTTGAAGCAAGATTACAAGAAGCTGAAAGACTTAAAGAAGAATATCAACAACTACTTTTGGTTAGTAACGAAAAAGACGAAATAATGAAAAATGCTTATGAAGAATTCAATAATTATTGCAAAGAAAAAAATTATAAATTTTGGTCAAATGATTAGTTTTTAATTCATAATTTATTTACAAAAAACCTATTGACAAATCAGTTTAAATGTGATATAATATAAATGTAGTCAAGGGGTGGGAGTTAAAAAGTGTCTGCTTGGTTAGTGCTTACCCACTGCAGACCGAAAGCACAATCTCAATAAAAATTTTTGAAGTAATTCAAAAAACCCCTTGACAAATTCAAAGATATATGTTATAATAAATTATACTAAATAAAAGAAAGCGAGAGTACATTATGAAAGAGTACATTGATTTTATGTTTGAAGATGAAGAAAGTGGCGAGGAATTTTTTGTAGAGCTTGATTACAACCCCGAAACAACCCCAGACCCAATTACAGAGCTTTATCCAAAAGCAGTAGAGATAGCAAAAGAAAACTCCGATAAGCCAAAATTTATGGGTGTAGTTGATGCCGACTATGCCGAACAGCTTGGACTTAACACATATTAAGTATAGGGCTTTAAGCCCTATACCCCCAAGAGACAATCAGTAAAAGATAGATAACTCTCTCAACTTTTGGATGTGTGCGGTTTTTCCCCCTCTGCACACTCCACACAGCGAGGCGTTCAGCATTTTTTCCTCCTTATGCTGAACGCCTCGTCTGCGGCTCAGACGAGGCGAATTTACCATTATACCATACCTTTAGCATTTTGTCAAGAGATTTTTACAAAAAACCTGCATAAATTTTATTTCCCAAAATTATTATTTTTTGTGCAATTTGCCTATTGCATTTTTCTATTCTCTGTGGTATAATACTAATACAGTCAAGGGGCGAGGGGTTGCGAAAGCAAGTGTCCGCCACATCACAGAGCATCTTATAAGCCTCTGTGCTCTGTGGTCTTGGAATGTGATGAATAACAACCCACCTTGCAAGGCTCGAAAACTTTTTTGAAAAATTTCAAAAAACCCCTTGACAAACACTTCACTTTATGATATAATATAAATGTTCCAAGAGAGAGCAAAAAAATAAAAAACGAAAGAGAGAAAAAACAAATGAGCAAACACATTTTAAATGAAATCCTTTGTATTGCAAAAAGCGAAGGCAACAAAGGTAATCCTGCAGGATATAGGTTAGTAAGTTTGGTTACTGAGCTAATGGAAGAAACCAAAACAGACCGACAGAGAGAAAATGAAAAAATCAAAGATCAAGTTTTGCAGTTGATGAAAGAAAATCATAGTTATACAGTTACAGAAATTTTGGTTCTATATATTGAAAATCGTTGTAGAATTTTTACTACCAGTGATGAGTTTGGAAATATTATAAGATATGTTTATAATATTTTAAGTCATCAGCGAATGACACAGTTAGTTTCACAGTTAGTGAATGAAGGAAAAATAAGCCGAAAGCAAGAAAGACAGCGTCCCGCAATGTTCTGTAAAGTATAAAGTGAGAGATTGAAATAAAAAGCAATCAAATCCGAGAGGGGAGAAATCCCCTCTCTCTTTCTTTTTGAGCCTCCCAATCACAGTCGCGATTGGGAGGTATTTTGAATTTATGAACAAATTATGAATTTTTTATTTCAAAACTCGTTAAATTGTAAACAAAAATATTTTTCCTAAAAACTATTGACAAATGATTTATTATGTGGTATAATTTAATTGTTCCAAGGGGAACGAAAATAAAAAAAAGAAAGAGAGAAACAAAATGGTTTTAAGCTATCAAAAACAACTAAAGGGCGAAAAAGTTGGGGTAGTTTTTGGCTCGTTTGCCCCGCTTCATCAAGGACACTTGGATGAAATTATGAGAGCAAAAAAAGAAAATGACGGCGGATGTATTGTCATTGTATGTGGATATGACGGAGATAAGGGCGAACCGCTTATGCCACACAAAAAAAGATACCGCTATGTGAGGGAGTTTTTTGCGGATGATGATTTGGTAGGCGTTTATGCTATCAATGACACAGAACTCGGCTTACCTAAATATCCCAACGGTTGGGAAGGTTGGATGGAAGAATTTGAACGAATATTTGATACCGCAGTAATAGAACCAAACTATACAGAAAGAGTGTGGTATGTGGGCGAAAAAGAATATTATAACGATTTAGTCAATATGCAAGAGGAAGTCATTTTGCTTGACAGAACAGAAAATTTAATATCGGCTACCATGATACGAAATAACCCCATTAAACATTGGAATAAAATCACTTTCCCATTCAAAAGAGTTTTCAGCACAAATATTTTAATTTGCGGAACCGCAAGCGAAGGAAAATCCACATTGACCGCAGACTTGGGAAAATATTTTAATACCACCTATTCAACAGAATATGCGAGAGACTATATGCGAGAAAGCTGTGTTACAGACAGCGAACTTGATGGAGCTGATTTTATGGCTTTTTTAAATGGACAGTATCAGCTTAACAAAGAAAAAATCAATTCACAAAGCAATAATGGAATTTTCTTTGCGGATAGTGATGCTTTAGTAACTAATATGTATGCAAACTATTATTCCAAAGACGAAACTTGTGCATTAACCTTAATGGAATACGAAAAAATAAAAATCACCGCATACGAACTTACGAAAAAGTCCAAATGGGATAAAATATATTTACTTTGCCCTCTTGGAAAATTTGTTGATGACCACGAAAGATATATGGCACATTCTGAAATGGCAGTAAGACAAGAACTGTTTGAGATTCTTTGTCAAAGTATAAAAGATTGTGGTTTGTGGGATAAGGTCGAAATTCTCAATTTAGGATATTATGGGAACTTTAAAAAGATAGTAGAAGATATGAAAGGAATTATTGAAAAATGATAAAGTATTTAAAAAATGAGTTTATGGAAAATTGGAAAAAATACGACTATATTTTCCTGTTTGGTTTGTTGGGAATTCAGTTAATTATGACACCTTTCATGATTGACAGCGGGATGTCTGTCGGTTGGAATGTGTTTGTACTTACTGCAAGTTTTTTCGGTACTCTTGCCACAATTATTTGTGCAAAGGGCAAAATGAGTTATTATATTTGGGGTTTTATTCAAACAATTATGTTTTTAATACTCAATCTTAAATTAAGATTGTGGGTAGAAAGTGCGGAACAATTATATTATCTCATTACTATGATAATAGGTGTGTTCATTTGGAAGAAAAATCTCAATAACCATAAAGAAGTTAAATCAAAAAAGTTTTCCATTTCACAATTTGTGTTAATAGTGTGCGGACTTGCAGTTTGTTCTGTTATCATATATAATATTGATGTTTTATTAAATGGTACAGCACCTTTGTTAGATACTTTAAGCTTATCCATAGCAATTATTGCTAATTTGCTTTGTACTATGTGTTACAAAGAACAATGGATATTGTGGTTTATTCTTGATGTTATTCAAACAATTCTTTATTTTATGGTAGGACAGCCCATTATGGCAGTAATGTATATTGCTTGGACTATAAATTGTATTTATGGTTGGTATAATTGGAACAAATCAAATAAAAATCAAACAGCCAAATAATTATGAGAGGGAGATTTTCTCCCTCTCTCTTTCTTTTTTTCAGCCTCCCAATGACGCGCGCCATTGGGAGGTATTTTCAATTTATGAACAAATTATGAATTTTTTTCGCCAAAAGTGAGCAAAATGTAAATAAAAATATTTTTCCCAAAACCTATTGACAAATTCATTTTTGTATGGTATAATAAGTACAACAAAGAAAGAGAGGTTACAGCCTATGAAAAAAACAAAAAAACTTGCAATCGCTATCGGTATTATGATTGTAGCTATCATGATTTTGTATTCTTTTACAAATACTTCTAATTTTGATGGTTTATGTGAAGAATGTCGTGGCTACATGGTTAAAAAGGGAAGTGTGTTCCCTTACACTCAATACAAATGTGTTGATTGCGGACACATTCAACTTGACTAAAAGAAAGGAGATGAAAAAAATGAATATATGGTTTGATATGGATGGAACTATTGCAGACTTATACGGTGACCCCGATTGGCTTTCAAAATTAAGAGCATATAACCCTGAACCTTATGCAAATGCAAAAGTATTACTTAATATGAATGTATTGGCAAGATATTTGAACCAATTACAGAAAAAAGGATATAATATCTGTATAGTTTCTTGGTTAAGCAAAGAATCAACTGTCACTTATGACGAACTTGTCACAGAAGCTAAAAAAACTTGGCTGAAAAAACATCTTTCAAGTGTCCAATTTGATTGTATCGATATAATTCCATATGGCACTCCAAAACAAATTGGCAGAAGTGGTATTTTATTTGATGATGAACCACTCAACAGACAGATGTGGGGAGAGGGTGCTTATGATGTTGATAATATCTTAAACATTCTAAAATCATTGCTTTTAAGTTGTGGGGATTAAAAAAAAATCCCCACAAAATAGAAAAAAGGTATTGACAAATTAAAAAATTTATGATATAATAAATTATACCAAAAGAAACCAAAACACAAAAAAAATTAAAGAAAAGAGGTAATTAAATTATGGGAATTTTTTTGGGGATTTTATTTGCGGTACTCTGTATCGCTTGTGTCTGGGGAGCTTGGGCATTATCGAGCAATAAGCATCCAATAGGTGCGACTATTTGTGGAGTATTGGCTTTTGCTTTCTTATGTACTTTCATTATCGTTCCTTTTTCAATGCACACCGTAGAAACAGGTGAAGTTGCTGTTATTAAGGAATTTGGAAATGCGAAAGAAATGAAAACTGCGGGTTTACACTATGATTCGTGGCTGACAAAAGGCTATGAATACGTAAACACAAAAACACAAGAGTTAAGTATTGAAACAATGGCATACTCGTCAGACGCACAGCCAATGACAATAAAAATGTCGGTTCAGTATAATATTAAAAGCGGTGAAGCTTTGGAACTCGTGAAGCAGTACGGAAGTGAAGAAGGTTTAAAGTCTAAACTTACCTCGATTATCACCGAAGCACCAAAGACAGTAGTATCTACCAAACCCGCAATGGAGATTATTGCAAATCGTTCTGAAATTCCTCCTGCGGTTGAAATTGCTATTAACGAATCTCTTGGGGATAAATACTTTGTAATTGTAACCCAAGTTAGCATTACAGACATCGACTTTTCGGACGCCTTCGAACAGGCGGTCGAGCAAAAAATGATTGCCGAACAGGACAAATTGAAGGCTGAATATGAAAATGAAAGAAAGATTGCAGAAGCAGAAGCAAATGCGAAAGCTGACATAGCAAAAGCCGAAGCGAAAAAAGAAATTGCAACCGCAGAAGCAGAGGTAAAGAAAATCAATGCAGAAGCAGAAGCCGAAGCACTTAAAATTAAAGCCGAAGCAGAAGCCGAAGCAAATAAGAAAATTGCCGAATCCATTACAGACCAACTTCTTGAAAAAATCGAACTTGAAAATTGGGATGGCAAACTTCCAACCACGATTGTGGGTGAGGGAACAGATTATATTTTAAATACAAACTAACTTGAAGGGGCTTTTGCCCCTTCTTTCTTTTTGAACCTCCCGCAAGCGACTGCTTCCGGGAGGTATTTTGAATTTATGAACAAATTATGAATTTTTTATTGCAAAACAGAAGCAAATGTAAATAAAAATATTTTTCCCAAAAACTATTGACTTTTGGCTTTTGATGTGGTATAATAAATACAACAAAGAAAGAGAGGTTTAATTGTATGACCATTACAAGTATTATTATTTGCATTTTAGTTTCATTTGGTATTTGTATTATTTTTGATGAGCTTAGTAGTAAAACTAATAGCTATGAATTGACAGGATTTTACAGTATTATGAAGTATCTCATCCCCATTGTTTTTACTTCTTTTTGGTGTTATATTGATACATTTTTTTTCAAATAACCCTTGACAAATGCTAAAAAGTATGATATAATATAAATGTTCCAAGAGAGAACAAAAAGAAAGGATAAAACAAATGACACGAAACAACATTAAAGCTTACACAGTTAAAGAGTTAAAAGAAGAACTTGAAAAACTCATTGAGAATGGCATGGGAGATAGAATTGTCCTTGTGCCGAATGACAGCCCCGATTTTCAAGGTGAATATCGCACAATTAGAGAATTTGCCACAGATGACATTGGTGAAAGATGTGTATATTTAGAAGCAGGTACAGATGAAGAAGAAGAAATGTTTTGGGAAGGTTGGGTTGGTTTGTATGACTAAAATAAATTGGTTTGAATTTAATATAGATAGTTTCTTATGGGTATTTATAATTCTTAATATCGTTAATGTTATAATACAAACGATAAAGTCCCTTGTAACTATTAAAGGTACAAAAATGTCTGCTTCTTCAGTAAATGCTATTGCATATGGTTTATATGTAATAGTGGTAGTATTTATGAATGCCGATGGGTTGGGTCTATGTTGGAAGGCAGTTATTACAGGTGTGGCAAACTTTCTTGGAGTGTATATAGTTAAATTTTTTGAAGAAAAAGCACGAAAAGATAAACTTTGGAAAATTGAAGCCACTATTCACAATGCTTATGAAGAAAGTATTTGTAATGATTTAGAAAAAGCAAATCTTAAACATAATTATATTCAAAACATAGGTAAATATACTATTGTAAATATATATTGTGAAACACAAGCAGACAGCTTAAAAGCGAAAGAAATATTAAATAAAAATAAAGCAAAATATTTTGTAAGCGAAAGTAAAACATTATAAAAAGAAAGGAGCAAAAAATTATGAAAGCAACAGGAATTGTAAGAAGAGTAGATGAATTGGGGAGGGTAGTTATTCCAAGAGAAATTAGAAAGAATTTAAAGATTCAGGATGGTGAACCTTTGGAGATTTTTGTAGAAAATAATTGCGTGATATTTAAAAAATATCAAAATGACTCAACCGAAATGTTAAGCAAAAATCTCGTAGAAGCTTTATTAAAATTTGGAATTGATGCCACAGTTTATAATTCACATGGTGAGAAGATTCACGGAACAAAAAGAGAAAAAGAAATAGACCCTGATGAAATATCTCCCGAATTTTGCTTCCCCATTTCTGATTTAAGTTTAAATAATTTTTATATTGGGTATGTTGTGGTAAAAACTGTTCCTAACACCACTCAAAAAATAGCTATTGAATCAGCAATTACTTTTTTGTCTTTGCAACTTGCTGAATAAATTTCAGTCTGCTCTTATTAAGGGCAGACCGAAATTTATTGATTGAGCCTTCCAATGACGCGCGCCATTGGAAGGAATTTAGAATTTATGGACAAATTATGAATTTTTTATTTCAAAAATAAGTGAATTGTAAATAAAAATATTTTTCCCAAAACCTATTGACTTTTGGCTTTTGATGTGGTATAATAAGTACAACAAAGAAAGAAAGGAGATAAAAATTATGCGAATTGTAGATAAAAGAGATAGAACGCCAAAACAAGAATTTGTATCTTTGAAAATCGGACAAGCTTATATAGATTTTAACGGTTATATTTGTATAAAAACCTCAAATGAGTTTGGCGAAGAATACAACAACTGTATTTATTGGCATCCAACACTCAAAGAATGGATTAGTAACGAGGAAAATAAAAATGCAATGGTTGAACCACTTGAAACTGAACTTTTAATTTTATAATACCCCCTTTTAGTCAAGGGGCGAGAAAATAAAAAGATATTGCAAAACTTTTTGAAAAACTTTTCAAAAACCCCTTGACAAATCGATTAAAGTGTGATATAATATAGGTACAGTAAAGGAAACGAGGTAACCCCAATGAAAATTTATTTAGCAAGTCCCTTCTTTCAACAAGAAGAAATTACAATATATGAAGAAGCAATCCGCATTTTGAGAAATCAAGGCTTGAATGTCTTTGTACCAAGAGAGCATACAATTCCTAATGCTTGGGATTTACCCAACAATATATGGGGCGAGAGTGTATTTGCGGTTGACTACCTTGCAATCACTCAATGTGATGTGGTTGCGGTTCTTAATTTTGGCATGTATTCGGATAGCGGTACTGCATGGGAATGTGGGGCGGCTTTTGCTCTTGGTAAAAAAGTTGTTAACATTCTTTGCGGTGGTGATAATGCTGAATACTCACTAATGATGGTCAATGGTACTAATACCACAGTTACCCTCGATACCTTCCGAAAAGAATGGTTTGCGAATATTATTGAGTACACAGGTAAGGAAGCAAACGAAAAAATTTCTCAAAAATAATTTGAAAAACCTATTGACAAATCGATTAAAATGTGATATAATAAATATGTTCCAAGAGGAACGAAATAAAAATAAAAATGAAAGAGAGAATTAAACACTATGGCACAAGTTATTTATCAGTACAGAGGAACTTTTTACTCCACATTAAATGCGGCTATCGATAAAGCTATTGATAGTTATGCAAAATATGGTCTTTATCGAGAGCATATAGTGGGCATCACTCAAAAAGTAATACCTATCAATGCAAATTGCTCACAAATTAAATTAGTTTTTAAAGCATCTAATGGAAAAAAATATACAAGAACCATTAATGCAATATATGTTTGGATTGGCAGAAGATATAATAAAAATCTTTTATCTGACTATCAAGCGAGTTTAGAAGATGAAAAAAGAAGGGAGAGTAAAAAATAATGAAATATGAGTTTGGTATTGCCTATCAGCCCCATTCCAGTGGGGCTTCGGCAGAGTATTTAACAAAACAACGATTCACAACCTACCAACAAGCATACCAAGCTTCATTATTATATGACGATGGTTTTCCCGACATTTATTTAATTGTTAATGATAAATATGTTTTTGCTTGTAAACCTTTTGATTATTCAATATGGAATACTTTTAACGAGAATGATAACCTCGTTTATTGTCTTTTCAAAATAAAGGCAGAAACTTGGGGGCAAATTGAAACGAAAGTATGGTGGGAAGAGTTTATAAAAGCTCCTGAAAAATTTTTTCATCTTGCGTCAAGAGTATTAGATTAAACAAGAGAGGGGAGAAATCCCCCTCTCTTTCTTTTATCCTTCAGCTGTTCGTGTGCGAGCGCGCACGAACAGAATTTGGAAATATATACAATTTTAGAAAATTTTTCTCGGAAAATTTGTGCAATTTGCCATATTGACGTTTTCCCAAAAGTATGATATAATTTACTTGTAAGAAAGAGAGGTAAACTAAATGGATAGATTAAGTAAAAAAGTTGGTCGATTAAAAGCAGTACTTAAAGCACAAGAAAACGGAAAGATAATTTGTAAAAAATGCCCATTAAGAAATAGGTGTGGCAGATTTAAGGGAGAAGAGAAACGCCCAAATCTAACCTGCGAAGAAGCTTTAACAGTTTATATATTAAATGGAGATTGTTTAATTTAATAATTTATTTACAAAACATTCATTGACAAATCAATTAAAATGTGATATAATATAAATGTTCCAAGAGGGAACGATAAATAAAAACGAAAGAGAGGAAATAAAAATGTTTACAATTACAGATGAAAGACACGGAAAGAAGCAAACCCATTTTAGAGATTTAGAGGTAGGTGATTGGTATGAGGACTTGGAAGGCAATATCTGTATAAAGATTGATGATGCGGGTATGAGTGATAATGTCTTATATTTTAATTCAGATAATACTCCTATAATCGCTACTGAACATGCAGAAGAACCTGTAAAATTACTTGATGTAGATTTGGCTGTGTCTTATCACTAAAATTTTAATAATGAGGATTGAAAAATGAAAGTAAAACAAATTGCAAAACCGCAACCATCTCCTGTTAAATTTAGAGATTTAAATATTGGAGATACTTTTCAAATTAATCTTAATGACGATACAGTTCATATGAAAATTTTCGAGTCAGAAGTGTATAATTGTATGTATTTTTCGAGTAGGTGGGTTGCTGATCAAATTACCTATGACACAGAAGTTTACAAAACAGAATCAACTTTACAAGTAGAATCGTTAGACTGAGAGGGAGATTTTCTCCCTCTCTCTTTCTTGAACTTGCCCTTGACGGCTCGTTGTGGGACGCAACGAGCCGAATTCTCCATTATACCACACTTTTAGCAATTTGTCAAGAGTTTTTTGCAAAAAAGTTGCACAAAAATTTTTTCCCAAAATGCCTTCGATTTGTGCATTTTGCCTATTGCAATTTGCCCTTGCTTGTGGTATAATACTAATACAGTTGAGGGGTACGGAAGTTAAAACTTCCAAGAAAAAAAACTTGAAAAAAGTTAAAAAAACCTCTTGACAAATGCTAAAAAGTATGATATAATAAGTTATACCAAGTAAGCGAAGCGAAAACCCAAACAAAAAAAAGTACATTGAAAATTGAAAAAAACACTTGACAAATGCGAAAAAGTATGATATAATAAGTTATACCAAATGAAAGTTAAAAGCTTTAAGAGTGAGAACTCCAATCTCCAATGAGATACAAAAAAAATAAAAAAAAGTTTCAAAAACCTCTTGACAAATTAACTTCTATATGGTATAATGATTATATAATAAAGGTGAAAAACCTAAAAACGAAAGGAATTAAACACTATGGCAAACACAGAAAAGAAACTCACAAAAAAAGACTACTACAACGCATGGCTTAAGGATGTAGAAGCAAATCCCAAAAAAGTTTATGACGGCATTTCTTCCGAAGATATGTCAAAGTTTGCGAAACACGAACTTGAACTTCTCGCCAAGAAAAATTCTGCTGATAAAAAGCCCACAGCTCAACAGCTTGAAAATCGCAAAATCCAAGAAGGTATTCTTGCCGAAATGAAGAAGGGCAAACTCTACACCATCACCGAAATGATGAAAGAACTTCCCACTTGTGCCGATTTGACAAATCAAAAAATCTCGCAACTTTTGAAACCTCTTATGGAAGCAGGTCAGATTGTCCGTATCGAAGATAAGCGAAAAGCATACTTCCGTCTTGCCGACTAATCCATATAAAGCGAATAGGGGGGGCAAACCCTCCCCTATAACACAGGAGGCGAATGAATGACAGACCAAATATCAAAGCTTATGGCTTTACTCGACTGTACGGAAGAAGAAGCCAAACAAATAATTCTTGACGATAAGGCAATCGACAAAGGCGAAAAAATGGATTTTGATTTAACAAAAGAACAGGAAAAAATCGCCCGAAGTTATGCGAAAACTTCAACCCATAAAATCACCGAACCAATAAAAAGAGAACGAAAAGAAAATCCCACAAAAGCAGGAATTATTAAAGAAATAGCGAACTTTTTAATGAAAGAAAGTGAAAATGCAGTTGAAAATGTTGAAATCGTCAATAAAGAAAAGCTAATACAGTTTAAAATCGGTGAAAATGTCTATGAATTGGACTTAAAACAGAAGCGAAAACCCAAAAAATAATAGAAAGTGGGGCGAAAATCCCCATTTTCTCCCCAAAATGAGATAAAAATTGAAAGAAAAAGAATTTTTGTATGTGGGGTATTATATTGACACAAACAACCAATTTGTATTAAAAATAGGAACTACAAACGATTTAGAGCGAAGAAGGGCAGAGCATACTCGCAATTATCATAGGGCAAAAAAACACACTCTACCACTCGATAAAAAATTTGAATATCTATGGCATCTCCCACTCTCAAAATACAATACTCTACGATACGAGGACAACAACCGCCAAATGTGGCAAGAACGCAACATAGGTTTTTTCGTAAGGAATGACCGATTTGTTTTAACCACAATTCCTGAAGCTGTGGAAGTTAAAGTCCGCAAAACCTATAAAATCGCCTTGCCCATAGGGTAGGGCGATTTTCACATAGGGCGAAGGGGCGGGCGTTTCCTTGACGTTCGCCAAGGAAACGAATTTTGTTTTGTAAAACCATTTATGAATTTTTTGTTACAAATGTGAACAAATTGTAAAAACGAAATTTTTTCCCAAAAAGGTATTGACTTTTGGTTTTATTTGTGGTATAATCATTTATGTCGAGAGGGTAAGGAAGCAAACCCCTATGACAGAAAGGAAAAAATATGAAAGACTTAAAACTTTTTGAACGAGAATTTAATTTAATTCAAGATATGGATTTACAAATAGTTGTAAAATCTTATTTTGAAGAAAAAGTTCCATTATACTTTTGGTTTGACGGAGCTTCTTCAAGTGGAAAATTTCATCCTAAATTTTCACAGGGTGAAGGTGGTTTAGTTCGCCACACCAAAGCCGTTGTGGCTTTTGCAGAAGAATTATTGCAACTGCCCCCCTATTGCGATTTAACAGACGAGGAAAAAGATTGTGTTATAGTGGCTTGTTTGGTACACGATACTATAAAGTATGGAGATGCTGACATAATGAACCAAGCAAAATACAAATCCCATGCTGAAAACGGAGCAAAAACTTTCCAAGAGTATGCAACAATAATTTGTGGATATGATGTAAATTATCTCATTATACAAGCTATTACCTCCCACATGGGCAAATGGGGAAAAATAAAACCAAGTAATGACATTGATTCTTGTGTTCATCTTGCTGACTATATTGCAAGCCGTTCATTTATCGATATACCCGATATAATAAATGAGTATGCCGAAATTGGAAAAAAATATGAAATTGGCGAGGTTATATTTTACTATGGAAGTGAAGGGGAGCCTGAATAAAAGGCTCCTCCCTAAAAAAAATTTTTCAAAAACCCCTTGACAAACACTAAAAAGGATGATATAATAAGTACAATAAAGAAAGAAAGAGGTATAATAAAATGGAAAAAAAGGTATATATTGATAAAATAACAGGTAAAACTTTAGAAAGCACAAGCCCAACAGCAACCTTTTATGGAAGTTTGTCAAAGCAGGAACAGAAAGAACTTATAAAATCGTTTTTCAGTTATGATGATTTACTTAATATCATACACGAAGAGAAACCCTTTTATATGTTCCAACTTATTAAACCAATTATTATGAAAAATTTTATTGAAGAAAAAGAGGTGAAATGATAATGTGGCTTCAAGACCTTAAACGAGCGATAGATTTACTTTCCGCAAACCCTAAATATGAGCAATATGTATTTGAACGAGTAGTGCCAGGTTATAAATGTGTAGTATTTTTTACCACGCATTTCACAATACTGCGAGTATATCGAGACGGAAAAATTGAAGAAATTCAACCCTAAAGGAGATAAATGAAAAATGTATAAAACCTTCGTGCTTAACAGAGAAGCTTATTTTGATGGCTGTCAAGTAGAATACTGCGAATCAGATACAGCTTTTATGTCCACTGTGGAAGATTACTTAAACGATATATCAATAGACGGAACTGAAATTGTATCGATACAGTTTTTTGATGATGTCAATAGACGCCCATATAAATGTATTATAACATATAGAGAAAAGGAGACAAAATGACAAAACAAGAAAGAGACGCAATTTTATCCTATGTAGCAAATAACTTTATATCGCCCCTATATGATAACGAGCAATCGGGAGATGAACTTTATCCTCAATATGCTGGGGAGAAGTTTAACAAATTTGTGGAGTTTGTTTGCGATTTAAGCAAGTCCGAATATACCGAAGAGGTTTATGACAAGAATACTACATTAGTGTATTTAATCAATGAACTAAGCCCTCAAAAAAATTATGTGGTTTCTACAGAATTAACCGAAGAAGGCTGTTGGGCTGGCAGGGTTATAATTCAAGAAACAGACCAAAAGCACGAAAGCGAAAATTATTATACTACATTGGCAAATAATATAAGAACCTCCTCTAAATAAGAGAGGGGGTTTTTAATTTGCCTTAAAACTTTGTTCATAATTTGTTCATAATCGCCCCGCCCAAGGGCGGCCGGCTTCGCCGGAATTCCCATTATACCACACATTTACAAAAAAGTCAAGTGAAAATTTGTAAACAAATTGTAAACATCATTTTCCCAAAATTAACAAAAAATTTACATTTTCTTTTTCTCTTTCTCCCCCGTCTCAACACTCTTTATATGCGCCCCATTTGCTCACAAAAGTGAAACCCTCTCAGCAAAATCCAAGAGTGCGAAAAATTTTTTTCATAACGCACATAAGCCTATTGCCGGCCGATTGCGCTTGCGGCAAACCGGTATTCCCGGTCGGTGCGCCATATGCGAATTTTTTGCTCACAAAAGTGCCTTCGGCATTTTAAGCCAATTTTCCCAAATTTCCGGACACAATTTCATCGCATTAAAAAACAACTCCATAGCGTTTGCTACAGCTCCATAGCGGGTTATTCCAAGAGCAGACGAGAAAAGAAAGAAAGCGGTCCCGCACGGGAAACCTAGAATAATTGCCCACAGAGACGGCAAGCGCTTATTCCCTCTCTATTATACCATATTTTTTTATAAAAGTCAAGTTTCCTCTTATGCCCCCAATTCATCGACCGCAGTTGATTTTTTTTAAAAATTATGATATAATATATATACAATAAGAAAGAAAGAAGGTATATACCAATGTATAATTCAAAAGATATTCTTGCCAGACTGCAGGCTGGTGAAGATGTAAATCTTATCGCAAAAGAATTCGCAGACGCTCTTAATGATGCAAACCAGAAGTATGAAGACCAGAAGAAGAAAGAAGTGACTCTCCAAAAGGAGAGGGAACTTGCGGGCAAGGTTGCCGAAGCTATGAACGAGTATTTGAACTTTGTGGCTCCCGACCTTATGGTGGATGACCCCGGGGTTCAGGTATCTGATGTTGTTGATATAATGAATACCATAATTGGAACTTGTAAAGCTTTGAAGTCATTTGAGGATTTGTTTGAAAAAGATCAAAAGGCTGCCACTGCGTGCACGAAGATGGATGATGATGCGGTTATCCAGTCATTCTTGAATAAGTTTGTAAAGTAAAGAAATAGGGAAGAGTTTTCTCTTCCCTATCTTTTTTTATGCAACCAGCCGGTCGGGAAACTTAGGTGACGATTAAGTAACGGTGACGAGGAATATGTATTGGTGTGATGCGGACCGTCCGGGCCAGCACAAAACAGCAATTAATCATTTATGGATTAAGAAATTAATCATTTATGAATCAGACAATTAATAATGGGAACAGCTTTACAAAATAAAAGCTGTTCCCAATTCCTCAAAAAGTAAAATCCCTCTTCAACAACTCATTAATCTCCGCATCAATCCTATCAAAGAAATCCTTAGTTCCCGCATCAACAAGCGGAATCGCAACTGCGTCCATTGAAGCCATCGCCTCGGCAAGAACTTCTTCTTCCTCTTTTTCCTTTTCCTCTACCGCAAACTTATAAGTCGTTGGAGTCCAATCCACAATTTCCCCAGTAACCCCCAACATGCCTATCGACTTACCATCTCTAATAATAGTAGAACCATCATCAAAGATAACATAATAATACCCTGGCGTTAAAGCCCCTTGCAAAACATCTCTCTTGCTCACGCTATAGACCGGAAACCCGTTAATTCTACCCAACATTTTCTTGCTGTCTCGGTGTTCTTTCAACAAAGTATAATCGTATTTTACCATAAAATTCTCCTTTTTGGCTTTTAAGCTTCGCTTAAAATCCAAAGTTTTTTATTTTATTATATCAAAATTTTAAATAAAAATCAACTTCCTTGTCTACACCCTCCAAGAAAACTTAAAATGGCCCGTAAGGGACATTTTAAGTTTTCTAAGATTGAAGCACCCCTATTTCTATTTATAAGGATACTATTTTTTTAACAAACTATGTACTTTTTTTTAACAACCATGCGTCTAAATTTTTAACACATTGGTCAACCAGTCCAATTGGTATATTGTTTTTACATTTTGGAAGCTATCTCCATCCTGCTTTAAAGTAGATAACGAACATTTTATCAAGCCTATCTTCTCCAAAACATACAATATATTCAGAACTATATCATTATTACTCCTTGTATTCGTACTAATACCTATATAATTTTTGACTGAATCTAAAGTAAACTAAAAAGGTTCACAATTATTTGCATAATAACAATTCAACAGATATACATAAGTCGAAATCGCATTTTCGCTTAAAGTATCGGTTAATAATTTTAAAGTAGAATAAGGAATTAAAGAAGCAAAATTAGCACTTAACTCAATTAACTTATACTTACCCCCATCGCTTTCTTCAATCAATTGCAAATCTTTTAAATTTTTAAACTTCGTAGAAACAGTCTGCCTAGATAAATTAAACATATCTCCCAAGCGACTAAAATTTATATCTTTCTTTAAAAAATATCTACATCCTGTCTCTTCATCTCTTTCAGATATACACTATAAATAAGCATATAAAATATCATTATATTTTTTATTAGCACAAATATCTTTTACTTTAGGAATTTGTCTTGAATTTGCCTATATTGTTAACACTTTAATCTCACCACCTTTCTCCAAGATATATGAAAAAAGTTGTTAACCTTTTAACAATTTTTGTCCTAATACATAGATGTCTAAAAAATTAACAAAAATTTTTAACATCTTATATAGTTGTCTACTTTTTTAACAAATTGCGGTTTTGGTTGCCTTGTAGTATCTAGAACCCAAACCTACGAGATGCTACAAGGAGATCAACCGCAATTCTTTGATTTTTAATAAAAAATATGTTATAATATATATGTAATAAAGATAAGAAAGGAAAATAGAAAATGAATATTTCCAGATGTTGAAAAAGGAAGAGAAATTCTTAAAATAATGGAGAATAATATATGGTAAAAAAAACTTGCGGTCAGTGTGCCTATTGGCAGTATATGGGTGGGACTTGTCCGATTTTTCGACGCCCAGTCAATTCTGAAGAACAAGCCTGTCTATCTTTTGTAAAACAATTCCAAATATGTCAGGTCTGTGAAAAACCAACTCCCGATTACTTCATCGACATAACGGAAGAGGAGAAACCTCATATAATCTGTTTAAATTGCGATAAACACTGGCAAATGTGTCCGACTTGTGTCAATGGTAATCAATGTGAATTTCAAACTAATCCGTCGCCAATTCCGAAAACTATACGAAAACAAATACAAAATGGTAATATGACTATGGTTACGGAAGTGCCAAATCCCGAAAGAATCCGTAAGCTCTGTCAAGAACTCTGTCCTTGTTTTGACCCTGAAAATGGATGTTTGAAACAAAAGAATTCATGTGAGAAATGGAGAGTAAAATATGAAGAAGTTTAAAATATACGCTGGAGTGATTGGTAGATTTGGCGGGGCTTCATACCAATGTACTATCGAAGCAAAAAACACCCAAGATGCAATAAGGTTCGCCTATCAACTTGCGGAAGAAGAATATCAATCCTACGAGGGTAGTCACGGTATTATGTCGTGGGAGGACTGTGAGGAAGAGCTTCGTAACTTAGGTATTATTGGTAATGATATGAGTCAAAATGAGATTGAAGATATGGTTGATAGTTACTATCTTAGCCAGATTGAATCTCAGACTGAGTACTCTGCCATTGAAATAATAGATGAGAGGTAGAATAATGGAAAGATTTTTTAATTTAAATCCAAAAGAAGCAAAAATAAGATTGGATATGGCTATGATTATAGCCAATTATACAGGCTTTATGGAAGGAAAAGGCCTTGGTTTCTTAAACTGCTCTTCTGATGCAATTGATTTTCTTGATGAATATATCGATTTGGCTTTCAAAATGGATATTCCATACACTTCCGATGGATTGGTCGATATCGAGGAATTGCGTAATCAGATATCATTACTGGTTGAAGACAAATATACTGAATAAGGTAAAATATTCGTGCCGATTATATTTCCTACCGTAGTCCAAAAGAGAGCGAACAAAGCTTCAAGTGAAAACGCTCCAAAAGTCAAATAGAACATATCTGCAACACAGTGATTCGTCCCTGATAAAATAAACGCCGCAACGCACATCACCGTCACCCAAGGTTTGGTCTGATAGTGCGTAACCGCAATATACATAAACAATCCGCAAAGGATACCTAATATCACATTCTAATACCAAGCCCCTTCTGCTCTACTATTGGAAATTGCGGTCGCTGCTTCGACGAGCTTCTAACCTGGCATAGTAGCACTATATAAAACACCCATTCCGCTTGCTCCCAAGAAATTGCCGAGCCAAATGGAAAGCAATTTAAAAGGTTTTATCTCTTTCGTCGCTAATAGTCCTGCTTTGCCAGTAAATAATTCAAGTTTAAAATGCAGTATTGTTAATAAGCCTATGGCGAAAAGCGATGCTCCAACTGGTCCGCCAACACGCAAATATATAATTCCGCCAAGTCCAATTAACATACCTGCTAAAATAGATAACATAATATACACCTCACTTAAAAATTTTATTCTAAATAAATTATATCAAAATTTCATTTAAAAGTCAACAAAAGGAGAAAAAAAATGCTTTTCTTAATATTTGCTATTATAGGTGGCGTTATAGGGTTTATTTTCGGTTTCACAGATTATTACGATTTTGTTGAAGGCTTGTTCGGATGGTTCGCTGGAATTTTTCTTGGTCTTCTATTGTCTCTAATAGTGGCTTGCGTATCTCTTGCTTTTACGCAGCCTCAAGAAGAAGAGTTAACGCAAGACATTGTAGCTTTGGCTGACAATCCAAGATATGAACATTATAAAAACGGCTATTTAGTTTGCAACGGTAGCGAACAACTTAAATATGCTTATATGTATAAAACAGACAAAGGATTAACTGTAAAAGAAGTTAATGCCAATAAATCTTATATACAAACAATTTCCGATGATAAAACTCCTTATGTAAAAATCACTACTATATATTACAAAAATATCTTAGTAGGTAAAGTAATAACTAGCCATGAATATACTTTTTATTTGCCGCCCAACTCTATTGTCACCGATTATAAAATAGATTTACAGTAAATCAAAAACTCTCTTTATTAAAAGTAAAGAGAGTTTTTGATTTTTTTATAAAA
>JAZORN010000071.1:0-41019 GCA_045656645.1 Clostridia bacterium
AGATGCACTTTTAAAGGGTATTCCCAATCTTCTTCGTCACGTTTCAAATATTAAAGATGTGTACAAGCTTCCCTCTGTGGTTGCTATCAATAAATTCCCCACCGATACTGATAAAGAGGTGCAGGTAATTATTGACGAGTGTAAAAAGCTCGGTGTAAACGTTGTCCTTTCTGATGTATGGGCAAAGGGCGGAGACGGCGGAATTGAGCTTGCCGAGGAAGTAGTTCGCCTTTGCGAAGCGGAAAATAATTTCTCGTATTGTTATGAGGATGATCTTACTATCGAAGAAAAGATTGAAGCAATCGTTAAACGTATCTACGGCGGTGACGGCGTAATTTTTGATAAGAACGCACAGAAGCAGCTTAAAACTCTTGCTGAACTTGGATTTTCCCATCTTCCCGTATGTATGGCGAAAACACAGTACAGCTTCTCCGACGATATGACAAAGCTCGGTGCACCCGAAGGCTTTAAAGTTACGGTACGTAATGTAAAGGTAAGCGCAGGCGCAGGCTTTATTGTAGCCCTTACAGGTGAGATAATGACGATGCCCGGACTTCCGAAAGTTCCGGCAGCAGAAAGAATAGACGTTGATGAAGCAGGTAAAATAACAGGATTGTTCTAAAAACAAAATGGACTGTATTTCTACAGTCCATTTTAATTTACATAAGAATTTTATTTTTTTCAAATATTCTTACAAGGATAATTCCCAGTATCAGTCCTGCAACACCCTGAACTGCATTTGCGGGGATATTTACGGCAGAGGGAATAAATCCGTACATAAATCCCTCGAAAACAAAATATCCCAAAACCATTTCAATTTCTGCCAGAGTACCGCTTATTATCCGTGATACAAGGGAGGGAAGCTTTTTTAAGGAAATTTTAAAAACGAAATGTGCAATAACTGCCATAAGACCTTTTATAACAAAGGTTGCAGGTGCATATATTATGTATCCTGCAAAAACATCGGCAAGGGCACTTCCTATTCCTGCTGTAAGAAAGCCGTATAAAGGGGAGAGAAGCCAGCCTGAAAGAAGCACCACACAGTCTCCCATGTTAAGGTAGCCCTTAAGGGGAGAGGGGATTTGGATAAGCATTGTCGCAACGCATACCAGCGATGCCAAAAGTGCCGCAAGTACAATTTTTTTAGTTTTACTTTGCATGCTAATTCCTTCTTTACAATTTGATATTCGTATGATACAATAAAACTGATAATATGACAATTACCAAATAAGGAGAATTTTATATAACCAGATGAAGTATTCAGTTGATTTAAATTCCAAGCAAAGCAGCTATATGCAGCTTCGTGAGGATATTACAAGCGGTACATATAAATATGGTGGCAAACTTCCGTCAAAAAGGCTTCTTGCAGAGGAAACCGGAAGAAGTGTTATAACAGTAGAACATGCCTATAACATTTTATGTGACGAGGGTTATGTTGAGGCTCGGCAACGAAGCGGATATTTTGTAACTTATCAAAAAGGCGATTTTGTGCCGGTACGGGAAACCGATAACAATAAGCAGGATGTTTTTGCCACATTTCATCATAGGGATGAGGAGTTTCCTTTTTCTGTCTTTTCAAAAACAATGCGAAGTGTGCTTAATAAGTACGGGGAAAGGCTTTTTATAAAAGCGCCCGATAGGGGAAGTATTGAGCTGCGGTCAGCTATTTGTGACTATCTTGCAAGGGGAAAGGGTATATCTGTAACTGAAGGACAAGTAATAATTGGTTCAGGGGCAGAATATCTGTATGGGCTGGTAGTTCAGCTTTTAGGCAGAGAAAGAGTATATGCGATAGAAAGTCCTTCATATGAAAAAATACATTCTGTATACAGAGCAAATGGTGCCGAGTGCGAACTTTTAAAATTAGGGAAAGACGGAATTGTGTCCTCCGAACTTAAAAGAACTTGTGCATCGGTTCTTCACGTTACTCCTTTTCGCAGTTTCCCCACGGGTGTAACCGCAAGCGCATCAAAACGAAATGAGTACATAGAGTGGGCGAGGGGCAAGGACAGATGCATAATTGAGGATGACTTCGATTCCGAGTTTACTGTGCTGACTAAAAATGAAGATACACTTTTCTCTCTTGCAAGGGAGGAACGTGTAATCTATATCAATACATTTACAAAAACGGTGGCACCTTCAATGCGAATAGGCTATATGATTTTGCCTAAGGAGCTTATGGATATGTTTGATAAGAAAATAGGCTTTTATTCCTGCACCGTACCTGTGTTTGAACAGTATGTACTGGCAGAAATATTAAACAGCGGAGATTTTGAACGGCATATAAACCGTGTGCGCAGGAAACGTCGAAAGACCTTAAAAGAGCAAAAAGAAAGTGTGTGAAATTTTATTTCACACACTTTTTTGGTATTTCTATAAAGGCATTTTTCATATAAATCGTATTTGATGCAATTCGTGTTTTGGGGGCTTTCGCCCAGTGACACCTGAGGTTTGAATGGGGGACATAAATACTTCCGTTTGATGAAATGTCAACCCTTATTCTGTCGCCTTTTTTTAGTGTAAAGCCTATCGGCGGTGTTAAAAGGTCAAGGGTGAGCTTTTCTCCTCTTTTATAATCGGGGTTTGCATTTAAAACTGTAGTAATGGTTTCTGTCAGATTATATGCCTTTTTGTCACGTATGAAATGCACCCTTATAAAGAATGCCGTATCGTCACAGCTTGTGCTGACATCCATATGCCAGCGAATGTTGCCGAAGAAATCACAGTCTTCCTCGACTTCTTCGCTGATAAAGGATATAATATCATCCCTTATACCTGCCTCTGCCGCTTGGTGAATTGTTCCATATTCAAAACACTTGTTTTTGTTTTGGGGATTGTATCGGTATGTTATTTCTCCGTCTGTATTTTTGCTTGAAAGTTCTCTGTTTTCGCTGAAATACAGTCGCAGTTTTCTTTCGCTTTCATAGGGAAAGATTTCGCTCTCCCACTTGTCGCCGCCGACTGAATGGTAGGTAACCTTTCCGCAGGAGGCATATTTGTAGCCTCTTTTTTCTCGGATAGAGTCAAACCAGTCTACTATATGGTCGGCGGGGAGATTGCCGTTTTTTATAGGAAGTGCCGCTTTATCGCTGACGCGGGTATCGTGTCCCCAGGGACCGACTACAAAAGCGGATTTTTCTTTTATATCACAACGAAGCCGCCGCCACATATCAAACATTCCCTCCGTGTAGTAGTCATACCAGCCGTCACGGAATAAAACGGGGAAGTCAATATAGTCCACCACGTTTTCACGGGGGTCGTTTTTCCAGAAATCGTTATACGTATCGTTAAGAAGAAGTGCAGTGTACTGAGGTACATCCTCGCCAAACACTCTTTTAGCCACATCTTTATAGGGCATAGTCAGCGTGCCGTCCAGATTGTAATCGGGATAGGTACGCTTCATCATACTTGCCCACCAGTCTATTTTGCAAAAATCGTAACAGCAACCGTTTCTGTAATTACGAAAATACATTCTGTCTGTCTGAATGTCAAACACCGCACCCTTTATATCGGGAGGCCGTGTGTTAAGATAGCAAAGGTGTACGGTCGTTAAATAGCTTCTGCCGTAAAGGTAAATTTCACCGTTATAGCAGGGGAGAGTGCGGATGAACTTAAGGCTGCATAGTCCGTCCTCCCGCTCAATATAGGGGATGCATTTTCCCTCACTGTCACCCCTGCCCCTGACGTGCTGAAGAACAACACCATATCCGTGTTTTATATATTCATCTGTTTCGTAAAGTGAAATGTCGTGTGCAAGGGTATTGTGTGCCTTTTCATAGGGGGTACGGATAAAAACAATGGGGCATTTATCCTTTCCCTTAGGTAGGGCAATTCTGGTGTAAAGTCTTATACCGTCATCCATCGGCACATACAACTCTGTCACGCTGACAAAATCGTTTTTTGTGTGTATCGGATACATTTTTTACCCCCCGATATGAAATAGTGTTGTCACAATAGGTATTGTGATGCAGGCAAGAACGTTTGAAAGAAGTGCCAGACCTGCACCTATACGGCAATCTTCCCCGACAAGCCGCGGGAAAACTATTGTATTAAGACCGCAGGGCATCGCATAAATAAGTACAGCAACTTCTGCTGTAGATTTGCTAAAGGGTGTAAGAATGAAGCCAATCAGAATCGGGACTATAAGGAGTCTGAGAGCTGTAACAATATAAATTTTCTTCGAGGAAAGAAGCTCCTTAAAGTTGAATTCAGTAATAACCATTCCTGCAAGGAGCATACTCACAGGTCCCATACAGGCACTTGCTTTGCTGAGAACACTGCTTAAAACAAACGGCATCTCTATTTGGGTAAGTCCTGTAATTGCACCTAAAAGCATGGCAACCATAGTGGGATTGAAAAGCTTCTTAAAAGAAATTCCCCTCTTTGTCAGATTGCTGTAGCTTATAGTATATATGTAGCATAAAAGGGGCAGACAAAACATCATCGCATTTAAAAGTCCCGTTTGCCCAAGTACCGCCTCTGCCATAGGATACCCCATATACCCGCAGTTGGGAACAATAAGGGAATACTCATAGACTGACCTTTCATACCTTCTTTTGTCAAAAAAACGTGAAACAAAGCTCATAGTAGTGACAAGAACCAAAACTATTGCCGCAGAGTAGAGTAACAGTTCGTAATTTTTTGAGATATAATCACGGTTAAAATTTGAAGAAAAGGTTCTAAATACGTTAAACGGCATAAAAATTCTAACCAGCAGTGCCGAGAGAATAGGTGTGTGCTGTGTGTTTATCATATTTCTCTTTGCAAGGAAAAATCCTAATGCGGAAAAAGAGAAAAGAATGATAACCTGTTGGAAAACGGCAGTCATAAAAAATCCTCCAAATTTAAACTTAACTTAATAATTATAATGCAAAAATATGCAATAGTAAAGGGGAATAAAGAAAAAACGCCGATTTTTTCAGGAGCTATGGCGTATCAAATTATAAAAAAATCTTTACAAATAGCAAAAAGTGTAGTAATATAATGCCGTAATTGTATTGTATCCTCGAAAGAGGAATAATAACAAGGAGGAATTTAATATGGAAAGAACAAAGAAAATGTCAACAAGAACCATGGTAACAGGTGCACTCCTTACGGCATTGGTTGTTGTACTTCAGTTTGTAAGTATGGCAATCAGAACAGGAACATTCTCAATCACTTTGTCTTTGGTTCCGATTGTTATCGGTGCTGTAATATGCTCAAAGGGAATGGGTGCGTGGCTGGGATTTGTATTTGGTGTTACAGTTCTGGCAACGGGAGATGCGGCACCGTTTCTTGCCGTGAATGTTTTCGGGACAATTATTACTGTGCTTCTTAAGGGTACGGCATGTGGCTTTATGTCGGGAATGGTCTATGAAGTAATTTGCAAGCTTTTTAAGAAAGAGGAAACAAAAGCTTCATATACTGCGGCGGTAATATCTGCCATTGTATGTCCTGTTACGAATACGGGAGTATTTCTTTTGGGCTGCCTTGCTTTCTTTATGAAGACTTTGGTACAGTGGGGTGCGGGGTTAGGCTTCGGCACAAATGTGGGCAAATATATGATATTTGGACTTGTAGGGATGAACTTCCTTATTGAAATGGCAGTTATTATAGTGTTTGCACCTGCAATAGTACGTATTATTAAGGTGGTTTCTAAAAAATGATTTTAGTTGTAGATATAGGTAATACAAATATAGTTGCAGGCTGTGTGGAGGGGAAGGAGATTCTTTTCCGTGAACGCCTTTCTACGGCGCACAGAGCGACAAAGCTTGAATATTCCGTGCTTTTCAAGACTGCGTTTGATATGTACGGTGTTGATTATAAGTCGATAGACGGTGCAATTATTTCATCGGTTGTGCCTTCGGTAACCAATGTTGTGAAAGAGGCGATAGAAAATCTTTGCGGTATAAAGGTTATGGTGGTAGGACCCGGTGTTAAAACGGGTATCAGCATAGTTATTGATAATCCTGCACAGCTTGGAAGTGACCTTGTGGTTGATGCGGTGGCAGGAATAGAGGAATATCCGCTTCCGCAGATTATAATAGATATGGGAACCGCGACAACTGTTTCACTTATAAATAAGGAAAAACAGTTCCTAGGCGGCGCAATTCTTCCCGGTGTGGCAGTTTCTCACGATGCGCTTATCGGCAGAACTTCACAGCTTCCCAAGGTTGCCTTTGAAAAACCAAAAAAGATTATCGGCAGTAATACGATTGACTCAATTAAAAGCGGTATCCTTTACGGAAATGCAGGTGCTATCGAGGGAATTGTAGATAGATTTGAAGAGGAACTTGGCGAGAAGTGTACGGTAATTGCGACAGGCGGTCTTTCAAAGGTGATTGTTCCGTTATGCAAACGTGACATTATCGTTGATGAGGACTTGCTTCTCAAGGGCCTTATGCTTATATACGAAAAGAATAAATAAATTAAAAGCAGGTATCATTCCGGAAAAATACGGAATGATACCTGCTTTTGTATCTTGCAGTATCTCACACAAAAAAGAGGGGGAAGTTTGTTCGTAGCACGGTCTGCACATTCACACTTCCCCCGTAATGAAACAAAACAAGAGTATGCACATATAGTGCATACTCTGATTTTTAAGCAATCAAAGATTTACGCCATTGCGTTAAGTGCCTTAGCGAGCTGGCTCTTCTTGCGGCTAACAGTGTTCTTCTTGTATACACCCTTAGCAACAGCCTGGTCGAGCTTCTTTGCGCAAACGTTGTAAAGCTCCTGAGCGGAAGCCTTATTTCCTTCGCCAACAGCTGCTTCAAACTTCTTAAGCTCTGTCTTGATAGCTGATTTAACCATACGATTTTCAAGAGTCTTCTTATCAATAACAAGAACTCTCTTCTTAGCTGATTTAATGTTAGGCATTATATTTTCACCTCCAACACATTATGGAACAAGATGCATTATAGCACACATTATTTCAAAATGCAAGTTTTTTTTAGCAAAATAATAAATTTTTTCTAATTGATATGTAGATTGTATTTTTCCTCAAAGTTATCGGTGGTTATAACTTCACCGCTATCGGTAATAATAAGTGCGTCTGTATCGGGAAAATCCTCGCACAGCTTAATTGCATCCTCTCCCATTACATATATGGCGGTTGAGAGGGCATCCGCGTGCATCGAGGAGGGAGAAATAACCGTCACCGATGAAATGCCTGTACATGCGGGATAGCCTGTTTTAGGGTCAATTATGTGGTGGTACCTTTCGCCCTTGTATTCAAAGTATCTTTGGTATGCACCGCTGGTAACAGCACTTTTATCTTTAAGCCGTATTGTCGCAAAAACCTCATCAGGGGAAAAGGGATCGCGTATACCCACGGTGTACTCCCCGATAAGTGCTACATTTCCGCCCAAATCAACAATTATATTTTTGCACCCGTCTTTTTTAAAGCTTTCTATCAGTTTATCTGCAATATAGCCTTTTGCAACACCGCCAAGGTCAATTTGGCTTTCTCCAAGTATAAATGGCAGGCGGCTTATTTTTTTATATCCAACTGATTTTAATGCTTCCTTAATTTCGGAAGCTTTTGGAGGAGTGCTTCTTTCATTAACATTCCAAAGCTCAATAAGTGGTGTTACGGTTATGTCAAAAGCACCGTCCGTCAGATGGGAAAAATCAAGCGAGAAATCAAGTACATTTTTCATATCATCGGAAAGCATATCACGGCTTTTTTTGTTAATTGCAAAAAGCTCGCTGTTCTTATCGGTGCGGCTGAAAATTTTTTCGTATTTGCCGCAAAGCTCAAATGCCTTATCTACCGACTCGCAATACTTTTTATCTGCCGTTATATTGATAACCGTGTCAAATGCAAAGCTGTGTCGCGTTTCCTGCCTATCCTTACAGGAGGTAAGGGGAAAAATTATTGTTGTTATTAGAAGAAAAGCAAAAAATCTTTTCATATATTATTTCCTCGTTTGTGGATAAAGTAATCTATATACTGCGCTGTAGCTTGTAATTTTCTTAACGTGTCGCTGTGTTTCGCCAAAGGGTATTACATCAAGTGTTTTACCGTCTGAGGAAAGAGAGGGGTCTCCAAGCCACTTGTTAACGTTGGAAGCTCCTGCATTATACGCAGCCACGGAATTTTTTATATTACCGTCGTACATTTTTAGAAGGTATGACAAATACCAGATTCCCGCATTAAGATTAGATTCAATATGAAAAATATCTTCTTCGGCTACGAGATGCAATGATTTTCTGCAAAATTCATAGGTGGAATCGGTAAGCTGCATAAGTCCCTTTGCATTGGCAGAGCTTACTGCATCGGGGCTAAAGTTACTCTCCGCTTTAATAAGTGCCAGCACAAGGTGTGGCGGCACACTGTATCTATCACAGCTTTCGTTTATTATGTCAAAATGTTTGAGCGGAAAGAGAAGGTGAAAAACAGAGAGTGTTGTCATAATAACAGCTATAATCAAAAGAAATGCTAAAGCTATTTTAAATGCACTTTTAATCATTTAATTCTCCCAGAAATTTGTTGTATAACTGTGTGACGTCTTTTTGAAGCTTAGTTAAATCTTTGTTATTGCTGATAAGGAGCGCTTCCTTGCTGTAATCCTTTTGTGCACGAATTCTCATCAATGCACTTTCACGGTCGATACCGTCGCGTTCCATAATTCTTAAAAGGCGAGTCTTTTCGTCTGCACTGACAACCACAACGTATCTGCATTTTTTATAGGCGCCGCTTGATTCAAGCTCGCTCCCGTCCATAATACATATATCCTTGCCGCTTTTTTCGCATTCTTCAAGGCACCTTTCTACTATGGCACTATGCATAACGGCATTTAGCTGTTTAAGCTTTTCTTTATCAGAGAAAACTACTCTGCCCAAAGCTTTTCTGTCTATATTGCCGCTAGTGTCAAGTATTGAATCTGAAAAGAGTGTGCAAAGGTGGTGCTTTGTTTCTTCCTCGAGAAGAATTTCGTGCGCCACGCTGTCGCAGTCGATAACAAATGCACCGAGCTTTTCAAATATTTTAGCGGCACTGGATTTTCCGCTGCCTGTTCTTCCTGTAAGGCCTATCAGCATTTTCATAATAGTTTCCTTCCATTCGCTCATATTTAGAATAAGGGGGCAAGTTACACCTTGCAAGGACTACATCGGTAAGCGGTGCGTGAGCAAATCCCTTTCCTTAAATCAAAACAATCCGTCATTTTGTTTCAAACCAGCTTTTACCTATCTTAACGTCGGCACGCAGCGGAACTGTGAGAGATGCTGCATTCTCCATTTCTTCCTTTAATATATCTGCGGTAAGCTGTGCCTTGTTTACAGGCACCTCACAGATAAGCTCATCATGCACCTGAAGAATGAGTTTTGCCTCGGGACATTTTTCTTTAAGTGCCTTGTAAACCTTAACCATAGCTATTTTTATTATATCTGCCGCAGTTCCCTGAATGGGTGCATTCATTGCGGCGCGCTCCCCGAAGGAACGCAGATTAAAGTTTTTCGCCGCAAGCTCGGGGATATATCTTCTTCTTCCGAAAGCTGTTGTTACATAGCCATTTGCCTTTGCGTTTTCAATAGTAGTATCCATATAGCTCTTTACACCGCTGTAGTGGGCAAAGTAGCTGTCGATATATTCCTTTGCTTCTTTACGGCTTATTTTAAGCTCCCCTGCAAGGGAAAATTCGCTCTGTCCGTATATTATTCCGAAATTTACTGTCTTTGCACGTGCACGCATATCCTCTGTAACGAGAAAGTCGGGAACATTAAAAACCTGTGATGCCGTTATTGTGTGAATGTCATCATCGTTAATAAATGCGTCCTGCATAGTTTTATCCTTTGCCATATGCGCCAGCACTCTAAGCTCAATTTGCGAATAGTCGGCACCTACAAGAACGCATCCTTCTTTAGCGACAAACATCTTGCGGATTTCCCTGCCGATTTGTGTACGTACGGGAATATTTTGAAGATTCGGCTCTGCCGAGCTGATTCTGCCCGTTTGTGTAACTGTCTGCTTAAGGGTGGAGCGTATTCTTCCTTCATCATCTAAAAGCGGAAGAAATGCATCTGCATATGTGGATTTAAGCTTTGCCAGATGGCGGTATTCTATAATGGAATCAATGATTTCGTGCTTTCCCCGTAGCTTTTCAAGAACGGAGGAATCTGTGGAATATCCCGTTTTCGTTTTTTTAATAACGGGAAGTCCCATATCCTCAAATAACAGTTTTCCAAGCTGTTTTGTGGAATTGATGTTAAACTTTTCTCCCGCCATAAAGTATATGGCATCCTCCAGTGCAGATATTCTTTCACCGAGCATTTTTGTGAATTTCGTAAGCTCCTCTCGGTCAATCTTAAAACCGGCACTCTCCATATCAAAAAGAACTTTTTCCAAAGGAAGCTCAATATCATTTAAAAGTGAAAGCTGATTTCTTTCTTTAAGAATCTCTGTTTGCTTTTCATAAAGAACGGGAAACGAGGTAACACTGCACAAAAGGGAATAGAGCGAGAAAAGCTCATCTATTTCATAGTCTGATTTTGACGGGTCTATTATATATGCGGCAATTTCGCTGTCATAAAATTCGCCTGAAAGAGTAATGCCGTTTTCCGAAAGTATATGACAGGCTTTCTTATACTCGTGGGTGTATTTTTTAATCTTTTCATTTTCAAAAATTTCTTTAAGCATAGAAAACTCTGCGCTGTACGCCTTGCCGCCTGTGAGAAATTCTGCACAATCTTCCTTTAATATAAAATAGAAAGAATCTGTATCTTTAAGACTCTGTATAATTTTTTCTGTTGCCTTTTCTGCTTCTAAAGTCACAATATCACTCTTACAAGGCGTACAAAGCCTTTGTGCTATTTTGCGAAGTTCAAGTTCCTCCAGCTTTTTTGAAAGAAGTGCATTGTCCGCATCTTTATAAAGTGCATCCTCAATTTTAAAGTCGATGGGAACATTTTTGTCAATAGTGCAGAGCTTATGACAAAGGTATGCATCATCCTTTCCGAGGGCGAGCTTTTCTCTTGCAGCTTTCTTTATATACTCGCTGTCAAGCTGCGAATAAAGATTATCAAGAGAGTGGAAGTTCTTCATTAAATCAAAAGCAGTCTTTTCTCCTATGCCCTTAACGCCCGGAATATTGTCGGAGGAATCGCCCATAAGCGCCTTTACACTGATAAATTCCTCGGGTGTAACGCCGTATTTTTTAACTACGCCCTCCTCGTCAAGCTCCTCTGTGGTAGTTTGTCCCATTCTGGTTGTGGTAAGAAGCACGCAGGTGTTTTTGCTTGCAAGCTGTAAATCATCCTTGTCACCTGTTACAATATTGCATCTTAAATTATTTTCATCGCAAATCCTGCTGACAGTTCCTATTATATCGTCTGCCTCATAGCCCTCAAGCGAAAGCTGCAGAATATTCATTGCGGAAAGAATTTCCTTAAGGTGGGGAAGCTGCTCGGCAAGGTCGTCGGGCATACCTTTCCTTTGTGCCTTATATGCCTCATACATTTTGTGGCGAAAGGTCGGTGCCTTTAAATCAAACGCTACACAAATATATTCAGGCTTATATTCGTCAATGTATTTGAGAAGGATATTCATAAAACCGAAAATTGCATTGGTAGGGATCCCCGCTTTGGTTGAAAGGGGACGCACACCATAGTAGGCACGGTTTATTATACTGTTTCCGTCAATGATAATAAGGTTTTTCATTTTCACAACTCCGTTTTGTAACTAAAACTTCATTATATATTATACAGTATTTACCGAAAAAATCAAGAACAAACCGCCTTAAAATAGGGCATATGGGTAAATTAAGTCAATAAATTTCAAAAAAATGAAAAAAATGCTTGCAATTTTGTTTTTTATCTGTTAGAATAACCTATGCGTGTTATGAAATGAAAGTATTCCTAAGGAGGGAAATAGATATGGCTAAATGTGATGTATGCGGTAAGGGTGTTACTTTCGGTATTAAGGTAAGCCACTCTCACAGAAGATCCAATCGTGCTTGGAGGCCCAACATCAAAACTGTAAAGGCTGTTGTTAACGGTTCTCCCAAGACAATCCACGTTTGCTCCCGTTGCCTGAGAAGCGGAAAAGTTGTAAGAGCTATCTGATTTCTCTCGTAAATAATTGCAAATTAAAAAAACCACTTGCATATGCAAGTGGTTTTTTGTTGTGTTTTATCACACTTTGAAGTTTACTGATGTGTCGCCCTGAAGGTCTGCGCCAAACTCATAATCCTTACCGGGAAGGATTGCGTTAAGCACGATACCAACGATAGCCGCTACTGCAAGACCTGAAAGGCTTACTGTAATACTTCCTACAGCAATGTTTACTGCACCTGCTGCGCTATACTTGATACCGATTGAAAGAACAAGAATAAGTGCCGCAATGATAACGTTTCTGGAGTTTGTGAAGTCAACCTTGTTTTCAACAACGTTTCTTACACCGACTGCAGAAATCATACCGTAAAGAACGAGTGAAACACCGCCAACAACGGGAGCGGGCATAGAGTTGATAAGTGCCGCAAACTTGGGAGAGAAGGAGAAAAGAATTGCAAAGTATGCTGCAAGTCTTACTACCTTGGGGTCATAAACCTTTGTAAGAGCAAGTACACCTGTGTTCTCGCCGTATGTTGTATTTGCAGGAGCACCGAAGAGTGCTGCAAGTGATGTTGCAAGACCGTCGCCCAGAAGTGTTCTGTGAAGACCGGGCTCTTCAATATAGTTTCTTTCAACTGTAGAGCTGATTGCGCAAATATCGCCGATATGCTCAATAATTGTAGCGATAGCAATAGGAACGATTGCTACGATTGATGTAATAAGAACTGATGCATCAGCACCGCCCAGAAGCGAAAATGCTGTGTTTTTCCAAACAACGGGAAGACCAATCCAGGCAGCATCCTTAACAGCGGTGAAATCAACACAGTTTGTAACTGCTGCAACCACGTAGGAAACAACAACACCCATAAGAATAGGAATAATCTTAATCATACCCTTACCCCAGATGTTGCAGATAATAATTGTAAGAATAGCAACGATAGCGAGCCACCAGTTACCTGCACAGTTATCAATAGCTGACTGAGAGAGGATAAGACCGATTGCTATAATGATAGGACCTGTAACAATCGGGGGGAAGAAACGCATAACCTTCTTTGCACCGAATACCTTGAAGAGAATTGCAAGGATTACGTAAAGAAGACCTGCGCACGCAACGCCAACACCTGCATAAGCAGAGAAGTTTTCAATGCCTGCGTTTTTGCAAACCTCTGCGATAGCAAAGTAACCGCCAAGGAATGCAAATGATGAACCTAAGAATGCGGGGATTTTTCCCTTTGTAAGGAAGTGGAACAAAAGTGTTCCCAAGCCTGCAAAGAGAAGAGTTGCAGAAACGCTCAGCCCTGTAAGAAGGGGGACGAGAACTGTTGCACCGAACATTGCAAACATATGCTGAAGTCCGAGAACAATCATTCTGCCGCCGCCAAGCTCACGTGCGTCATAGATAGGACCATCGATTTTTGCCTGATTTTTTGCCATAACAATCACTCCTGATATTAAATTTTTTTGGTACAAGCACCACCGCTTGTATACCGTTTATAATATACTACCATATATTTGAAGCTTTGTAAAGAAAAATGTCGCATTATATATTAGGAAAGAACTCTTTTTTGAAAAATGGAAAAAAAGCTTGACAATCCTCTTTTTACGTTATATAATAATCAGGCATTTTAATGAAATGCTATCCTTGCTTTGGGTATGTCCAAAGCCAAAGTCCAGAAGGAGGTGTAGAAAATGGCTGAAATTATCAACAAGTATGAAACCATTTTTGTTCTTGACGCTGCACTTGAGGAGGAGAAGCTTACTGCTCTTTCTGAAAAGTTCCAGGCTCTTATCGCTGCAAACGGAACTATTGAGAGTGCTGATGTATGGGGAAAGAGAAAGCTTGCTTATCCCATCGATTTCAAGACAGAGGGTTACTACGTTCTTGTAAACTTTACGTCAAACCCCGAATTCCCCAAGGAACTTGAGAGAATTTACGGTATCACAGACGGCGTAATGCGTACAATCACAATCCGCAAGGAAGCGTAAGGGGAGGTATCAGGATGCTTAACAAAGTTATATTGATGGGCAGATTTACCCGTGACCCCGAGCTTCGCAGTACACCGCAGGGAACAAGCACTTGTGCGTTTTCAATTGCGGTAGACCGTAACTTTGTCCGTCCGGGCGAAGAGCGTAAGGCAGACTTCATCAACTGCGTTGCGTGGAGACAGACTGCGGAGTTTATTTCAAAGTACTTTAAAAAAGGAAGTCTTGTTGCTCTTGAGGGCAGCATACAGACACGCTCCTGGGATGATAATGAGGGTAAGAAGCGTTACGCTACCGAGGTTCTTGTAAATCAGGTATACTTTGCTGAAAGCAAGAGGGATTCTCAAGGCGCAGGTATGATGGAGGATTCTTTTGCAGGCAGTGATTTCGGTTCGCTTCCCGAACCTATCTCTCCCATGGGTACTGATGATGATTTACCATTCTAATAGGAGGTTTTAGCCATGATGGAAAAGGAAAAGACTGAAAGACCTTTCAGAGCTCGCAAGGCGAAGAAAAAAGTTTGCCAGTTCTGTGTTGACAAGGTTACAGACATCGACTATAAAGACGTTGCAAAGCTTCGTCGTTATGTTTCTGAACGTGCAAAAATTCTTCCCAGAAGAATTACAGGCACATGCGCTAAGCATCAGCGTCAGCTGACAATTGCTATCAAGCGTGCGCGCCACATTGCACTTCTTCCGTTCTCAGCAGAATAAAAGATGCCCTTTCGGAATATTAATATTCCGAAAGGGTGTTTTTGCATGAGGAAATATTTTGGGGTAATTTTTTCTGTTTTGCTTGGTTTTATGACGGTGTATTCTATAAGGATTTATTTATCGTCTGCCCCCGTGTTTTCGCAGACAGTAAAGGATATGGGGTACTATGATGTTTCAGAAAATCCCGCAGAGGTTGTCGACGTTACTATCCCCATGCAGTTTAATGCTGTATATGAAAGGTATAATAACCTTTTAAAGGAAGGCGGATATGACCTTACGGCATATAAAGGAAAAAAGTGTAAGCGTTATACATACCTTATTCCGTCACAGAATGCACGTGCAAATATTTTAGTTTATAACGGAAAAATAATAGGCGGAGATATTTCAAGTATTACTATTGACGGAATAATGAAACCGCTTGAAAAGAGGAATAAATGATGCGACTTGATAAATTTGTGGCAGATGCAGCCGCTCTTACAAGGAGCGAGGCGAGAAAGGCTATAAAAAACGGAGCGGTGCGTTTTGATGACAAAATAATAAAGGATATCTCTTTTCAGATTGATGAAAATGCACGCATTTTATTAAACGGTGAAGAAAAATCCTACAAAAAATACATTTATATAATGATGAATAAGCCGCAGGGCGTTGTAAGTGCTACCGAGGATAAAAAGCAGAAAACGGTTCTGTCACTTTTGCCGCAGTCCTTTGCACGCTATGACTTATTCCCCGCAGGGCGGCTTGATATAGATACGGTAGGTTTTTTGCTGCTGACAAATGACGGCGCCCTTGCACATAATCTTTTGTCCCCTAATAAAAATACGGGCAAGACTTATTTTGTAAGGCTTGAAAAAAATATTTCCGATGAAGAAATAGAAAGCCTCAGAAAAGGTGTTGACATCGGTGAATGTATTACAAAAGAAGCAAAGGTAGAAAGAATCAGTGAAAATGAAATAAACCTTACCATAACGGAGGGGAAATTTCACCAGATTAAGCGTATGGCAAAGGCAGTTGAAAACAGTGTAATTTATTTAAAACGCCTTTCCTACGGCTCGCTTTTCCTTGATGAAAGCCTTAAAGAGGGCGAATACAGGCTTCTTACCGACGATGAGGTAAGACTGTTATGCAATGTTTACAAAAAAATGTTTTAAATTTGTAAAACAAGTGTATTTGCAAGTTTAAATAGTTGTGTTAGAATGTAGACAGTGTGAATTAGGTATCTTTTTAAACCATTAGGAGGTCAAAAAAATGGCAAGTTTACAGTTGAAAAATATCTATAAAAGATATGCAGGTGGAGTGACCGCAGTATCAGATTTCTCTCTTGATATTGCAGATAAGGAATTCATAATCCTTGTAGGTCCCTCAGGTTGCGGTAAGTCCACAACACTCAGAATGATTGCAGGACTTGAAGAAATCAGCGAAGGTGAGCTTTACATAGGCGAAAAGCTTGTGAATGATGTAGCTCCCAAGGACAGAGATATAGCAATGGTATTCCAGAACTATGCTCTTTATCCTCATATGACAGTTTTTGAGAATATGGCATTTGGTCTTAAGCTCAGAAAAACTCCCAAGGCTGAAATTAAGAAGAGAGTTCAGGAGGCTGCACGTATCCTTGATATCGAGCATCTCCTTGAAAGAAAGCCCAAGGCTCTTTCAGGTGGTCAGCGTCAGAGAGTTGCGCTTGGTCGTGCTATCGTTCGTGAGCCTAAGGTATTCCTTATGGACGAACCTCTCTCAAACCTTGATGCTAAGCTTCGTGTTCAGATGAGAACTGAGATTTCTAAGCTTCATCAGAGACTTCAGACAACATTCATCTACGTTACTCATGACCAGACAGAGGCTCTTACAATGGGTACAAGAATTGTTGTTATGAAGGATGGTATCATCCAGCAGGTTGATACTCCTCAGAACCTTTACAACAGCCCTGTTAACGTATTCGTTGCAGGTTTCATCGGTTCACCTCAGATGAACTTCTGCGATGCAGTTGTTGAGAAGAACGGTGAGGATACATTCCTTAAGTTTGGTGAGCATTCAATTAAGCTTACCGCTGAAAAGGCTGCTAAGGTAGCTGACTATGTTGGTCAGACAGTTACAATGGGTATCCGTCCTGAAGATTTGTATGATGATGCAGATTCTCTTGCAAAATATGCTGATACAAAGTTCAAGGCTGATGTTGATGTAACAGAGCTTATGGGTGCCGAAACATATCTTTACCTTACACTTGATGGCCTTAACTTCATCGCAAGAGTTAAGCCCGACAGCACATCTCAGAGAAATCAGACAATTGATATCTGCATGGATCCCAACAAGATTCATATCTTTGAAAAGGATACAGAAAAGACTATCACAAACTAAATTATGTGCTATATTAGGCTGTCTCATTTTAGTGAGACAGCCTATTTTTTTTGAAAAATTTTCTGCTTTTATTTTTGAAACTGCGAGAAATAATACAATAGAAGTATTATTTTGAAAGGTATGATAACTATGAATAAAGATGTTTCAAATCAAAATCCTGAAAATTTTGATGGAACTTATACAAATGACCCTATATATCTTCTTGCACGGTATAAGGCGTATTGTGATTTGTTTGAAGATGACGATAAAAAGAAGCGTGAGGAAGAGAGGGAATAAATATGAATATAAGAACAGACCTTGCCATTGAATGCCGTGAAATGTTTGCCGGTGAAATTGCCGGTGTGGAAAGCATAAATCACGACAGTGACGGTATCAGTGTTACTCACGTAAAAATAACTACGCCTGAGGGCGCACTTAAAATAGGAAAGCCGATAGGAAACTATATTACTATAGAAATCAAAGAGATGAATTCAGAGGATGAAGAAATTTGCGAGCGTGGCGCTCAGGCAGTTTGTGATGAATTGAAAAAAATAATAAGTGTTCCAGAGGACGCATCGGTGCTTGTGGCGGGGCTTGGAAATCAATACATTACACCTGATTCAATCGGACCGAAAACGGTAGGAAAGCTTTTGGTAACACGCCATATTACAAGTGAGGGAAATAACGGACATTCGTTTGATATACGTGCCGTCAGCGCCCTTGCCCCCGGTGTGCTCGGACTTACGGGGATAGAAACGGGCGAGGTTATACAGGGTGTGGCAGACCGTGTCAAGCCGTCACTTATTATTGCAGTGGATGCACTGGCATCAAGGAAGCTGAGCCGTCTGGGAACAACAGTGCAAATTGCCGATACAGGGATAAGTCCCGGCAGTGGAGTAGGAAACAACAGAAAAGAGCTTACAGAAAAAACTCTCGGTGTTCCCGTAATTGCAATAGGTGTTCCTATGGTGGTGGATGCTGCAACACTTACTATGGATGCAATGGAAACTCTTTCGCAGCATATGAGTAAAAATTTTTCAAAAAATGCCGAAGAATTAGTTGATGCATTTGAACATGGAGGCAGGGAATTTATAAATGAAGCCCTCTCGAAAGAAAGCACAAATATGATTGTTACCCCCAATGATGTTGATGTGATTTCAAATCAGGCAGCCGAGATTATTGCCGAGGGAATAAACCGTGCACTTCATATAAAATAGTATTGAAAGACACTTCTTTTTATGGTAAGATAGTTTTTGGAAGGAAGTGCTTATATGAGTTGGCTTGGAATACACGTAAAGGGACTTAGAAAGTATGCAGGTATTACGCAGGAACAGCTTGCACAAAGAGTTAAGGTAGGAGTTACTACAATTGAAAATATAGAAACAGGATATCTCACCGCACCTCCCTTGCCGCTTCTGGACAAAATTGCAAAAACCTTTGATGTAACAACCGAGGCACTTTTAACATCAGCACCTCTTGAAATGGTTAAAGAGCGTGCAAAGGAGGTCTATGTTGTAAAGGAAATGTCTCCCGATATGCTACTTCCCGCATGGAATGATGTAAGCGATGTTATTTACGTAGACCGTGATGTTTTGCGTGGTTATGACCATATAGCAGTAAGGGTAAAGGATAACTCAATGCTGATGGAGGGTATTAAGTGTGATGCCGTTGCCCTTGTACGTATTGGTGCACCTCTTAAAAACGCAGATATAGTATTGGCGCTTTATGAAAATAAAAGCATTATACGAAAATACTACCTTGAAGGCAGTAAAATTCTTCTCAAAGCGGCAAATACATTTGAAAATTACCCTGATATATACCTCGATGTGAATAAAGATAAGTCAAATATTATAGGAAAAGTAGTAAGATGTGAGTTCAATGTGTAGAAAACGACAAAAATCACAAATCCTACTTGCATTTTTACTGAATTAGTAATATACTGTCATATAGATGTTTTAGAAAGAGAGAGACCTTATATGGTATATTTGGATAATGCTGCAACAACAAAGATGAAGGACAGCGTTCTTTCGGCAATGATGCCGTATTTTTTTGAAAATTTCGGAAATGCGTCTTCAACATATACAACGCCCGGACAAGCTGCACGAACTGCACTTACAGAGGCGAGAAAGACTATCGCTCAGTGTATCGGTGCGACAGAGCGTGAACTGTTTTTTACAAGCGGCGGAAGTGAGGCGGACAACTGGGCAATTAAGGGTGTAGCCCTTAAAAACAAGAAAAAAGGTAATCATATAATAACCACAACGATAGAGCATCACGCAGTGCTCCACACGTGTGAGTTTCTGGAAAAGCAGGGGTATAAAGTAACCTATGTTCCTGTGGACGAGTTCGGAATGGTAAGTGTGAGTGATATAGAAAATGCTATTACCGACGAAACAGTGCTTGTCAGCGTGATGTTTGCAAACAATGAAATCGGAACAATAAATCCTATTGCCGAGATTGGAAAGCTCTGCAGAGAAAAGGGTGTTTATTTCCATACTGATGCCGTTCAGGCAACGGGCGCAGTTAAAATAGATGTTAACGAAATGAACATAGACCTTCTTTCTATGTCTGCGCATAAGTTCCACGGCCCCAAGGGTGTTGGTGCTCTGTATGTAAGAAAAGGTGTACAGATAGAAAATCTTATCCACGGTGGTGCGCAGGAGAGTGGAAAGCGTGCAACAACTGAAAATGTTGCAGGTGTTGTCGGTATGGCACAGGCGCTTAGTGAAGCAACGGCAAATCTGGAGGAAAAGACGGCGAAAATAACAGCGCTTCGTGACTACCTTATAAAGACCGTTCTTGAAACTGTTCCGTACACACGCCTTAACGGACATCCTGAAAAAAGACTTCCGAATAATACAAGCTTTTGCTTTAAATATATAGAGGGGGAAAGCCTTCTTTTAAGTCTGGATATGCAGGGGTATGTGGTTTCAAGTGGCTCTGCCTGCACATCAGGCTCGCTTGACCCGTCGCACGTGCTTTTGGGAATAGGTCTTCCGCACGAAATAGCACATGGCTCGCTTCGGGCATCGCTCTGTGAATTTACAACAAAAGAAGAAATAGATTCTTTCATTAAGGCTCTTGTACCGATTGTGCAGAGACTTAGGGATATGTCCCCATTATATGAAGGTGTAGAAAGGAAATGATATAAATGTACAGTGAAAAAGTTATGGACCATTTTTCAAACCCCAGAAATGTCGGTGAAATTGAAGATGCAAACGCAGTAGGAACTGTTGGTAATGCAAAATGCGGCGATATAATGAAAATTTATATGAAAATAGAAAATGACATTATTAAAGATGTCAAATTCAAGACTTTTGGATGCGGTGCCGCCGTTGCAACAAGCTCTATGGCAACAGAGCTTGTAATCGGTAAAACCGTTGACGAGGCGCTGCAGCTTACAAATAAGGCCGTTGTAGAGGCGCTTGACGGACTTCCGCCCGCAAAGCTTCACTGCAGCGTTCTTGCCGAGGAGGCAATAAAGGCTGCTATTCAGGATTACTATGACAAAAACGGAATAGAAAAAAAGGTTGATTGCAGCGGAAACTGCGAACATTGCCATATTCATCATTGATGTAACTTATTGATTTTTAGCGTTTTGTATATACTGCGCAAGGGATTGCGCAAAATATTTTGCACCAAGCAGTGCTTCATCAAGGGTATTGCCATTGGTGCCAACCTCAACAATTATTGCTCCGGGGGCCAACTGCTGATTAAAGCGTTGGCTCCTGAAATTTATCGGACGGCAAAGATTGCTATAGAGCATTTGTGTATGCTCCTGGAGTGTTACGGCAAAATTCATATTTGTTTTCCAGTTTTCGTGGGTGAGACCGCTTATGTTACTTCCCACGACAAGCATTACGGAGGCGGCATCCTTGCCGTCTATATTTGATGTATATTTGACTTTTTCGCCGTTTTCACCCTCTATGGCATCACGGTGTACATCGAGCACAATCTGTATGGATGGGTCATTCTTGATGTAATTTGAAACGGTTACAGCACTTTTATTATAGCTTCCGTTATAGCTTGGGTAATCGTTTATTGTGGTGTCGTGGTAGACCTTTATCCCGTTTTGGGAAAGGACATTTTTTATTTCATTCCCCACGCGTACCATATTGTAGCTTTTATCAAGGGTTCTGTCTGTGTCGCTGGGGGTGTAGGAATAGGTCTGTGACGGTGTATAGCTCTCTGTGGTATGGGTATGAACTATAAGTACAGATATATCGCCTTTTACAAATGCAGGTATAGTGCTATAGTCTGAGGCATTGACTGTATGGCTTGTAGAGTTATTGATTTTTACTGTGTCTGCTAAAGTGCGGTCAGGAGAACGTGATGATATGTGCACTTTTTCTGTGCTTTCAGGTATGGGTGGGGTTTCTTCTTCTTTTTTTTCCTGGGGAGGTTTTTCCGCCACTTTTTTAAGCAACAAAAACACACCTTTTTCGGGGGAGCTTTTTTCAAAAAAGGCAGGGCTTTGACAAAGACAGCTTTCAACAAACGAATGAGGCACGCAGGGAATAAAAAGTTTTTGTGAAAGTGTTGTGCATATAAAAACTGACATAAAAAACGTACATAATAAAAAAATAACACGCAAAAATTTAAGGTTGAGAACAATTACTGGTGTTTTTTTCAAAAAAATCACCTCTTTTATTGAATATATATTGATTTATTTCTAATTTTATGCGATAATAATAATGTATCTTAGAATGAAATATTTATGGATAGAAAGGAAACGTGGGATAATATGTTAGTATCAGCAAAGGAAATGCTTGAAAAGGCACGTGACGGTCATTATGCCGTAGGTCAGTTCAACATCAACAATCTTGAGTGGACAAAGTCAATTCTTTTAACTGCACAGGAGCTTAATTCACCTGTAATTTTAGGTGTTAGCGAGGGCGCAGGAAAATATATGGCAGGTTACAAGACAATTGTTGGTATGGTTAACGGAATGCTTGAGGGACTTAATATTACAGTTCCCGTTGCACTTCATCTTGACCACGGCAGCTACGAAGCTACTCTTAAGTGTATTGAGGCAGGCTTCTCTTCTGTTATGTTTGACGGATCACACTATCCTATTGATGAAAATATTGAAAAGACAACCGAGCTTGTAAAAATTTGCGCAGAAAAAGGTCTTAGCCTTGAGGCAGAGGTTGGCGCAATCGGCGGTGAGGAAGACGGTGTTATCGGCAGCGGTGACATTGCTGACCCCGAAGAATGTAAGGCTATTTCAGAGCTTGGCGTAACAATGCTTGCTGCAGGTATCGGCAACATTCACGGAAAATATCCTGAAAACTGGAAGGGTCTTGATTTTGATGCCCTTGAAAAAATAAAGAACGCAACAGGAAGCATCCCGCTTGTTCTTCACGGCGGTACAGGTATTCCTGAGGATATGATTAAAAAGGCAATCAGCCTTGGCGTTGCAAAGATTAACGTAAATACAGAATGTCAGCTTTCTTTCACAGCTGCTACAAGAAAGTATATCGAGGAGGGTAAAGACCTTCAGGGCAAGGGATTTGACCCCAGAAAGGTTCTTGCACCCGGTTGTGAAGCTATAAAGGCAACAGTAAAAGAAAAGATGGAGCTTTTCGGTTCAGTAGGAAAAGCGTGATTGTTTAGTTATAATTATAAGGGGCTTTAGCAAAACGAATATTTATACAAGCCATTAGGTGGGGACGGTCCTGTTTTGACACAAAAAACTATGCTTTTAGTGTCAAAAGACATAAAATGTCTGTCAGGAGCCGTCCCCGAATGACTTGTATAAATAAATATTCATTTTACTACAGCCCTCTTGTTCAATAAATAAAACACGAGGGAAAATGATGAGTAGTAAAAATCTTTCAAAGCAGGCGCTTAAAAGACTGCCGGTATATATGTCGTATCTTAAATCAATAGATTTGGCAGAAACGGAGTATATTTCGTCTGCCACGGTTGCAAATGACCTTGACCTGAATGATGTTCAGGTAAGAAAAGACCTTGCCGCAGTTTGTAAAAGTGCGGGCATACCCAAAAAAGGCTTTGCAGTGCGGGACCTTATTAACGGAATATCAGATTTTTTAGGGTACAGAAACAGTAATGATGCAATACTTATCGGTGCGGGAAACTTAGGAATGGCACTTATGAGCTACAGGGGATTTGATAATTACGGTATAAATATCGTAGCGGCTTTTGACAACCGAGAAGAGGTTGTTGATAACAAAAGGATATTCCCCCTTTCTTCTATAGGGAAGAAATGTGCAGAGCTTAATGTGAAAATAGGCATTATAACAGTACCAAATACCGCTGCGCAGGAGGTCTGTGACCTGCTTGTAAAAAGCGGAATAAAGGCTATATGGAATTTTGCCCCCACACACCTTAAAGCGCCTGAGGATATTCTTGTGCAAAACGAGAATATGGCATCCTCGCTTGCACTATTATCACATCATTTGCGTGAAAAAATGGCAGGAGAATGATAAAATGGCACAAAACTTCGTTTTGTGCCATTTTTTTTTGTAAAGAGGGATATTTTGTGTAAAATTAACTATAAATGAAAGAAAAATTCTCCCTTTTTTTGGTTAATTTTTCCTTATGCCATTTGACTATTCTTTGCATATTTGATAAAATAATAAAAAGACTAAATTAAGAAGAACCGAAACGAAGCAGTCCCTGTTCTGCCCAAAATGGCTGAAAATTGGTTTTTTCTTCGTTGTCGGTCTTGAAATACACAAAGTATTCCTGCGCCCTGCCGCCTTGAAAAACCCTAATTTTGAGACGTTTTGGGTTCACAGAATTTTTTGCACGCTGTTTTTCGTCAGTACAAGGCAAAAATGCAGCATATACTGTTGTATATGCAAGGCTTTTAACGCAGTAATGGCGGAAAACAGAAAGCAAAAAACAGAGCAGGGATTACTTCGTTTCGGTTAGGGAGGCGGATAAATGACGACAGTAAAAAAGAAAAACGTAAACGGTGAAAATCCATTTATAAAGACCTCCGAGCTCCACCAGTTTAATAACGGAACGAACTTTAAAAGCTATGATTTTTTGGGGGCTATTGAATCAGAAATATACGGTGAGCGAGGCTATAGCTTTGCAGTATGGGCACCAAATGCCGCTTTTGTCAGTGTAGTTGGCGATTTTAACGGCTGGGATACTGACAAAAACCCAATGAATCCGCAGGGAAGTTCGGGGGTATGGCACTGCTTTATAAAAAATGTGAAAGAGGGGCAGTGCTATAAATATTTTATACGGGGAAGAGATGGAAAAGAGGTTTATAAGGCAGACCCGTATGCACGTTACAGCCAGAAGCCTCCCCTTACGGCATCTGTTACGTATAATATAAACGGATTTAACTGGACAGATAAAAAATGGATGGCACGCAGAGAAAAAACTGCGCCGTATGATAAACCGATGCTCATATACGAAATGCATCTTGGAAGCTGGAGAACGCACTCCGACGGTTCCTATTACACGTACAGGGAGCTTGCAGAGGAGCTTCCCGACTACCTTTCCAAGATGGGTTACACTCATCTTGAGCTGATGCCCGTTTCAGAGTTTCCCTTTGACGGAAGCTGGGGATATCAGGTGACAGGATATTTTTCTGTAACAAGCCGCTTTGGTGAGCCGAAGGATTTTATGTATTTTGTGAATAAATGTCACGAAAAAAACATAAGTGTTATTATAGACTGGGTTCCTGCACATTTTCCAAAGGACGAACACGGACTTGCCCGTTTTGATACAACTCCCATATATGAGTATCCTGACCCTAGAAAAGGAGAGCATAAGGAATGGGGTACGTATGTTTTTGATTATGGCAGGGGCGAGGTTGTTTCGTTTCTGATTTCGAGTGCCTTTTACTATCTTGGCATGTTTCATATAGACGGAATAAGGGTGGATGCCGTTTCAAGTATGCTCTACCTTGACTATGGCAGAAGTGAGTTTATTACCAATAAATACGGCGGTAACGAAAATTTAGAGGCGATTTCCTTTTTGCAGACGCTTAACAGTGCCGTGTTTCAGGAATATCCGAATATACTTATGATTGCGGAGGAGTCCACAGCATGGCCGAGTGTGACAAAACCCGTAGATTGCGGAGGTCTTGGTTTTAATTACAAATGGAATATGGGCTGGATGAACGATAACTTAAGATATATGAGTATGGACCCGTATTTCAGACGTGACAACCATAATCTTCTGACGTTTTCAATGATGTATGCTTTTTCTGAAAATTATATTCTGCCCCTCTCACACGATGAGGTGGTGCACGGGAAAGCATCGCTTATAGGAAAAATGTCGGGGCTTTACGGTCAGAAGTTTGATTCTCTTCGTACATTCTTTATGTACAAGATGGCGCACCCGGGTAAAAAGCTTCTCTTTATGGGGGGAGAATTTGCGCAGTTTATAGAGTGGCGCTATTACGAACAGCTTGAATGGAAATTGCTCGAATATGATGCCCACAGACAGTTTAAGGACTTTGTAAAGGGGTTAAATCACTTCTATCAGGAAAATAAGCCTATGTGGGAGATTGAGGATAGCTGGGATGGCTTTGAATGGATAAACGCAGATGATAATGAGCGTAGTGTGATTTCCTTTGTACGCAGGGGAAAGAAAAAGACGGATGAGGTCATAGTTATCTGCAATTTTACCCCCGTAGAGTACAAAGATTATATTGTAGGCGTTCCGAGAAAAGGATGCTACAGCGAGGTTTTCTCAAGTGCAAAAAGTGAGTTTGGCGGAAACGGACACAAAATAAATGATGTATATGCAAAGAAGAAGAGCCTTAACTCAATGCCGTACAGTATAAATATTGACCTTGCACCAATGAGCGCAGTCTATCTTAAAAGAACTCAGAGCACACGAAAAAATCCGGTGTGACCTGATAAAAGAGAGGAAGGATTATAAATGAAATCAGCCGAGTGTTTAGCAATGATACTTGCCGGCGGACAAGGAAGCCGACTTGGCGTACTGACAAAAACAGTGGCAAAGCCCGCAGTGCCATTCGGGGGAAAGTACAGAATTATTGACTTTACCCTTTCTAACTGTATTCATTCAGGAATTTATACGGTAGGTGTTCTTACACAGTATCAGCCTCTTGAGCTTAATACTTATATAGGAAGCGGCGGACCGTGGGACCTTAACCGTAATTCGGGCGGTGTATATGTACTGCCGCCGTATCAGAGTGCCGAAAAAGGCGAATGGTATAAGGGAACGGCAAACGCCATTTATCAGAATATAGATTTCGTGGACAAATTCAATCCGAAATATGTTGTAATTCTTTCGGGTGACCATATCTATAAAATGGATTACTCAAAAATGGTAAAATATCATAAGGAAAAGGGTGCAGATGCAACCATTGCGGTTATTGAGGTTCCGTGGGAGGAGGCAAGCCGTTTTGGTATCATGACGGCAGATAACGACGGAAAAATCGTTGAATTTGCTGAAAAACCGAAAGAGCCAAAGAGTAATCTTGCGTCAATGGGTGTTTATGTGTTTACGTGGGAGGTACTTAAAAAATATCTTACCAGTGACGAAAAAGACCCTGAAAGCTCGAACGATTTCGGTAAAAATATTATCCCCACAATGCTCGGAAACGGCGAAAATATGTGTGCATACCCATTTGACGGATACTGGAAGGATGTCGGTACGGTGCAGAGCCTCTGGGAGGCTAATATGGACATTCTTGCCGAGCCTCCTGCCTTTGATTTAAGGGATAATTCGTGGAAAATATATTCAAGAAATCCCGTTAAACCACCGCATTACATTGCAGGCAGTGCGAGTGTTAAGAACTGCTGCGTGACGGAAGGCTGTAACGTATACGGAAGCATCAGCCACAGTATTTTGTTTGAAGGTGTTACTGTAGAAAAGGGTGCGGTTGTTGAGGACTCAATCGTATTTCCCGGTGCAGTTATAAAGGAAAATGCCGTAGTTAAAAAGGCTGTTATAGGCGAAGATGCAATTATAGGCAAAAACTGCGTTATAGGTGACGAAAATACTGCAAAAGATATGTATGAAAGTCAGTATTGCACTGGCGGAATTTCGCTTATAGGCGGCGGTGTAGAACTTGAGGACAATGTAAAAATCGGAGTAAATTCAATGGTTACCGAATCAGTAAAATGTAAGGGGGGTAAATAAGATGAGAGATATGATGGGAATTGTTATGTCTGATAACAATGAAATCAGGCTTAACGAGCTTACACAGATGCGTTCAATCTCCGCACTCCCCTTTGGCGGAAGATACAGACTTATTGACTTTATCCTTTCAAATATGGTAAACAGCGGAATTATTAATGTGGGTGTTGCGACACATATTAACTATTCCTCTCTTATGGACCATATAGGAAGCGGTGCACCGTGGGACCTTAATAGAAAAATTTACGGTCTTTTTATGCTCCCTCCGTATGTAAGGGGCGGCGGCGCAATAAGTGCAGGAAACATTGACCAGCTTTACGGCATCCTCACGTTTTTGCGCAGAAGCCGTCAGCAGTATGTGCTTTTAGCATCGGGAAAAATTGTGTGCAATATGACCTTTGATGATGCCCTTATGGCGCATATTGAAAAGGATGCAGACATAACTGTAATTTATTATGACAAAAAGAAAAAGGACGAACAGTTAAGCCGCAGTACTGTATATGAGGTTAATTCTGACGGCAGAATTACAGGTATTGAAAATGAGCCACATTTCCCCAAGACAACTCTTGAGGGTATGGATATGTATATTGTGGAGAGAATGAAGCTTATTGAGCTGATTGAAGAAGCATATGCAAGAGGAAGCCATGACTTTATACGTGATATTCTTCTTACAAAGCTTTCAAGCGTCAAAATTTACGGCTATGAGTACAAGGGCTTTGTAGGAAAGGTTGATTCTATCCGCAGTTATTATGAAAACAGTATGAAGATGCTCGACATAGATATCCGCAAGGAAATTTTCGGTGCGAAAAACCGTATTTATACAAAGGTTAAGGACCAGGTGCCCACCCAGTACGGGGCGGAGGCAACTGTTTCTGACTCTCTCGTAGCTGACGGATGCGTTATAGAGGGCTGTGTGGAAAACAGTATTATTTCACGTGGCGTTCATATAGGAAAGGGCGCTGTTATAAGAAACAGTATTGTGATGCAAAACAGTGTTATAGAGGAAAATTGCGATATAGAAAATGTTATAATTGATAAGGAGTGTACTCTGCGCGCATCGAAACGGCTTGTAGGTCAGCCTAATTACCCCGTTATACTTCCCAAGAGAACTCTTTTGTAGAATAGGAAAGGATTTGACATATGAAAGTATTATTTGCCACAAGTGAATGTGTTCCTTTTGTGAAAACGGGGGGGCTTGCCGACGTTGTGGGCGCACTTCCTGCCGAGCTTTGTAAGGAGGGGTGCGAGGCACGTGTTATTTTGCCAAAATACAGTGCCATTGCACAAAAGTACAAGGACGAGATGCGCTACATTGATAATATATATATCAAAATGGGTTGGCGCAGTCAGTATTGCGGGGTGTTCGACCTTAAAATCGGTGACGTGACGTATTACTTTGTAGATAATGAATTTTATTTTGGAAGTGACCCGATTTACGGAGATATCTCGGTGGATGTTGAGCGCTTCGCATTTTTCGACAAGGCTGTTTTAGCGCTCCTGCAACTTATTGATTTCTGGCCTGACGTAATCCACTGTAATGACTGGCAGACGGGAATGATACCCGTTCTTCTGCGTGCGCATTATCCGTATGATGACAGGTATAACAGAATTAAAACCGTTATGACAATTCATAACCTTAAGTTTCAGGGTATATATGATAAAAAGACTATTGCTGATGTTTGTGAACTGGAGGATAGCTATTTCACGCCCGACAAGCTGGAATTTTATAAGGATGCAAGCTTCTTAAAGGGCGGTCTTGTTTATGCCGATTATATAACAACGGTAAGTAAGACGTATTCGCGTGAAATAATGAGTGATTATTTTGGTGAAAACCTTAACGGACTTTTGTCGGCAAGGGCGGACAGAGTTACGGGCATAATTAACGGAATTAATTATGAGGAGTGGAATCCGGGTACAGACGGATTTATAGAAAACAACTATAATCTGCGTAACTTTGTTTCACAGAAAAAGCTTAATAAGCTCGCTCTTCAAAGAGAGTTTGGTCTTGAGGAAAATGAGGATAAGTTCTTAATCGGTATGGTAACACGCCTTACGGGGCAGAAAGGTCTTGACCTTGTAGAGTGTGTTATGGATAATATCTTTGAAAACGACGATGTTCAGATGATAGTTTTAGGTACGGGAGAGACGCAGTATGAAAATATGCTCCGTCATTTTGAGTGGAAGTATAAGGGCTCACTTGCTTCGCTCATTATGTTTGACAATGCCGCAAGCCACAAGATATATGCAGGGTGTGATGCATTTCTGATGCCGTCGCTTTTTGAGCCGTGCGGTCTTAGTCAGATGATTTCAATGCGCTACGGAACACTTCCGATTGTGAGAGAGACGGGCGGACTGCGTGACAGTGTGGAGCCGTATAATGAATATGAAAACACGGGAACGGGCTTTAGCTTTGCAAATTACAACGCACACGAAATGCTGGGAATTATTAACTATGCAAAGAAAACCTGGTACGATAACAAAAAATCCTGGCAATCTATGGTTAAAAGGGCAATGAAAAGCGACTTTTCGTGGGCAAATTCCGCAAAAGAATACATTGACGTATACAATAGAATATAGTATAATAAGAGGGTGTAAAAAAGTCCAGAATGCAAAAAAGGCAGCACTATAACAAATTCAAAATTCGAAATTCGAAATTCGAAGTTCGAAGTGTTGGTAGATTTTTTGCTTTGCAAAAAATCTTCATCAATGGATGTGTCCTGACCAATTGTCCGTTCTGAAGCATTTTTTCTATCCTCTAATAAGCAGGTGATGTAAAAAGCAACTTTTTTACATCACTTTCTTAAATTTAAACATAAGGAGTTGATTATATTGGCAGGAAAAACAAAATCACTTACTGCAAATCAACAACAGATAAAAGACGAAATAATAGGTAAGCTCAGCCGTCATTACGGACGCACCCTTGAGGATGCGACAAAGGCGCATATATATAAGGCAGCGGCACTTACCGTTCGTGACAGAATAATGGAGCGCTGGACAGCATACCGCCGCTCTCAGCGCACAGCACAGAAGAAGGAGCTGTTTTATCTTTCCTTTGAATTTCTTATGGGAAGGTCTTTTGGAAACAATCTTCTTAATACAGGCCTTACAGATGATTATGATAAGGTCCTTAAATCTATGGGATGTTCTTTGGAGGAAATTTCATCTCAGGAAAACGATGCAGGTCTTGGAAACGGTGGCTTAGGTCGCCTTGCGGCGTGCTTCCTTGATTCTCTTGCCACGTTGGAGCTTCCTTCGTTTGGTTGCTCAATCCGTTATGAATACGGTCTTTTTAAGCAGCTTATCGTAGATGGTGAGCAGGTGGAAACCCCCGACAACTGGCTTGGTGACGGAAGTGTATGGGAAATTGCACGTCCCGAGGAAAAGGTTACCGTTCGTTTTGGCGGAAAGGTTTATACCGAAATGACAGATGACGGTATGAAGGTATTTTATGACGGAACTACAAATGTTGTTGGTATTCCGTATGACGTTCCGATTGTTGGTTATGATGCGAAGATTGTAAATACACTTCGCCTCTGGTCAGCAAGAGCCGAGCGTGACCTTGATATGTCAAGCTTTTCAGGCGGTGACTATCTTCGTGCAGTTGAGGAAAAGGCACTTGCAGAGGTTCTCAGTAAGGTTCTTTACCCAGAGGATAACCATCAGGAGGGTAAGGCACTCAGACTTCGTCAGCAGTACTTCTTTGTATCGTGTACTATGCAGTGGATTATATCAAGGTTTAAGCGCCACCATAAGGGTATGGACCTTCACAAGCTTCCCGAGTATATTGCAATTCATATAAATGACACACATCCTGCAATCGCTATCCCCGAGCTTATGCGTATCCTTATGGATGAAGAGGGTATGGGCTGGGATCAGGCATGGGATATTGTGCAGAAGGTATTTGCATATACAAACCACACCATCCTTGCAGAGGCTCTTGAAAAATGGCCGATGGATATGGTGCAGAGGCTTCTTCCCAGAATTTATATGATAATTGACGAAATGAACAGACGTCTTGTAAATGACCTTCACGCACGCTATGGCGATGATTGGGGCAAGATTAATTATATGTCAATAATTGCGCATAATTATATAAATATGGCAAATATGTGCCTTGAAACGTGTCATAAGGTTAACGGTGTATCAGGACTTCACACTGATATTCTTAAAAATGACGTATTCCGTGATTATAATAATCTTTCACCCGATAAGTTTGTTGCGATTACAAACGGTATTACCTACCGCAGATGGCTTCGCCTTGCAAACGGGGAGCTTAGTGACCTTATCACTTCAAAAATCGGTAAAAAGTGGGTAAAGGATGTATCACAGCTTGAAAAACTTCTTCCGTATGCGGATGATAAGGAGTTCCGTGCACAGTTTAAGGAAGTAAAGCTTAATAAGAAAAAAGAGCTTGCCGAATATATTAAAGAGCATAACAAAGTTGAGGTTGACCCCACAAGTATTTTTGACGTTCAGGTAAAAAGACTTCACGAGTATAAGAGACAGCTTTTAAATGTTCTTCATATACTTTATCTTTATGACAAGATTAAGACGGATAAATCCTTTGACTTTTATCCTCACACCTTTATTTTCGGCGCTAAGGCATCGCCCGGCTATGCAAGGGCAAAGCTTATTATAAAGCTTATAAATGATGTTGCTAAGCTTGTTAATAATGACAGCGATGTAAACTCTAAGCTAAAGGTGGTATTCCTTGAAAACTACGGTGTAAGTCTTGCACAGAAAATTATTCCTGCAGCAGACATCAGCGAACAGATTTCAACCGCAGGTAAAGAGGCGAGCGGTACGGGAAATATGAAGTTTATGGCAAACGGCGCACTCACAATCGGTACACTTGACGGTGCAAATGTCGAAATGCTTGAGTGTGTAGGCGAGGATAATATTTTCATATTCGGTATGAAAACACCCGAGGTTAACCGTGAGCTTCAGTTTAACGAAAATTCAAGTCAGAATATTTACACCTCAAATGCACAGGTAAGAAAAATCTTAGATATGCTTATCGACGGAACAGTTTGTCCTGAGGACCCGAAAAAGTATAATGACTTGTATCAGACACTTATTTTCGGTGACCATGGCAGAGCTGACACGTATATGGTTGTGCGTGATTTTGAGGCGTACTGTGAAATTCACGATATTGCACAGAAGCAGTACCGTGATGAAGACCTCTGGCTTAAGAAAGCAATCATTAATGTCGCAAAGAGCGGATTTTTCTCCAGTGACAGAACGATTGATGAGTATAATGACAAGATATGGCATCTTGAAAAGCTTAAATGATAAAAGGGAATGTAAAAAAGTTTCAGAACACAAAAGGAAGCACTATAGTAAATTCGAAATGCGAAGTTCGAAGTGCGAAATGTTGGTGGATTTTTTGCAAAGCAAAAAAATCTTCATCAATGGATGTGTCTTGAAAGGGTGTTTGTTCTGAAATATTCCCAGATAAAAACAGCAAAGTAGGAACTACTGCGTTAAGTGTGTGGGGGACGGGAAGTTGCCTCCATAACGAAAAATGTCTATTATTGATATTTGCGGTGGTGGTTTCGCATTCCGTTGCTGCACCAAGATTCGTTTTGAACCTTTCTGCAGCTTGCTGCAGAAAGGTTTTGTTTATTATGAAAAAAAGAATTTCAACAAGAAAGCTGTGCCTCCTTGCCGTATTTACGGCAATAACGGTAATTTTAGGAATTTATGCTACATTCAGGATAGGAAATCAGATAAAAATCCCCCTTAAATTCATAACGGTATTTATGACGGGGGCGATTTTTGGTGCTATACCTGCGGGTGTTGTTGCGGCACTTGCAGATATACTAAACGCAGTTCTCGTCCCCGTAGGACCATGGCTCCCACAGATAACGGCGGTGGAATTTTTATATGGCGTCATATACGGTGTGTTCTTCTGGAAGGTAGCAGATAACAAATTTTATTATCTGCGTACACTTTTATGCTGCCTTATACAGTTTGGAGTAAGCATAACATTAATGTCAAAAATTCTTACAGATGTAGGGTATTTCAGTAGCTTTTATACTGCGCTGATAATACGTATGCCCGCTGCAATTGTGACATTTTTAATGCATATGGCAGTGCTTTGCGCACTCAGAAAAATTATATTCAGGATGAAAAACTATTTTACGAAGGAAGAAATATAATGGGAAATTTTAAGCAGTATGCAAACAGCTTTCAGGCAAAAAGCCGTCTCGGACTTGAGTCTATAGGTGCGCTCACACAAAAACTTGGAAACCCGCAAAAGGACCTTAAGTTTATTCACGTTGCAGGAACAAACGGAAAAGGCTCCGTTTGCGCATTTTTGCAGTGTATTCTTAGTGACAGCGGTCTTAAAACGGGTAAATTTATTTCGCCCAATATGATTGATGTGACTGAAAGAATAAGTGTTGACGGAAAAGATATTTCAAATGATGAGCTTAACACCCTTTTAAATCAGGTTGAATCGGCGGCGAAAGAGGTGGAGAATGAAAAGGGCGCTATGCCTACGCAGTTTGAAATATGGACAGCCGCAGCGTTTTTGTATTTTAAAGAGAAAAAGTGTGATATTGTAGTATTGGAAACGGGACTTGGGGGCAGACTTGATGCGACAAATATTATTGATTCGCCAAAGATGTGCCTGATTACAAAAATTGATATTGACCACACTGAATACCTTGGTGACACTATAGAAAAAATTGCCGCAGAAAAGGCAGGAATTATAAAAGAAGGCACTGTGGTTATTACGACAAGGCAAAATACAAAGGCGCACTGCGTACTTGAAAAAACAGCTAAAGAGAAAAATTGTTCTTTTATTGTGGCAGAGCCACCCGCAAGCAGTGTTCCTGAAAAAAAGGGTGAGGTTTTCGATTATAAAGCCTTTAAAGATTTAAAGATTAGCCTTGCAGGTGCCCACCAGACAGAAAATGCCGCCCTCGCTATAGAAGCGGCAATAAGTATGGGAATTGACGAAAAGCATATCAGAAGCGGACTTTTACGTGCGCGCAATATAGGCAGATTTGAAAAAATATCGGACAACCCTTTAGTAATATTTGACGGGGCACATAATCTCAGCGGAACAACCTCCCTGATTGATGCTGTATCAAGATATTTTTCCGATGAGAAGCTTTCCGTTATATATGCGGCGATGGCGGACAAGGATATTGATGCATCGCTTGACCTTTTTAAAAAGAATGGTTTTTGTGAAAAGGCACATTTTTTCACCGTTACTGTAGAGGATAATCCCCGTGCGGAGACGGCAGAAAGACTTGCCCAAAAACTTATAAAATACGGATTTAAAGCACAGCCGTGTAAAAATATAGCTGATGCTTATAAAAAAGCAGTTTCAGAAAACAAGCTTACTGTTATATGCGGCTCTCTCTATCTTTACAAGGATTTTATGCAAATGAAAAATAAAATTGTTGAATAAAGCTGAAATTTATGGTAAAATAGATATTATCTTTTTTTAAGGAGCGTGTTTATATGATAAACGCTTGTATTATGGCTACCATAGCACTTTACCTTATCGGTATGCTTGCGGTAGGTTTTAAAATGTCGGGTGAGAATAAAAGTACCGGTGACTTCTATCTTGGCGGCAGAAAGCTTGGTCCACTTGTTACTGCAATGAGTGCAGAGGCTTCTGATATGTCAAGCTGGCTTCTTATGGGACTTCCCGGTGTTGCTCTGGCAGGAAGTATTGCGGAGGCATCGTGGACAGCAATCGGTCTTGCAATCGGTACATATCTTAACTGGCTTATAGTAGCAAAGAGAATTCGCAGCTATACTGTTAAATGTAACGCAGTTACACTTCCTGAGTTTTTTGAAAACAGATACAGGGACAATACAAGGATTCTTAAAGGCCTGGCGGCAATTATTATTGTTGTTTTCTTTGTTCCTTATACTGCATCAGGCTTCAGTGCGTGCGGAAAGCTTTTCTCAACAATATTTAATATTGATTACATTCCTGCAATGATTATCTCTTCTGTGATAATCGTAGGATATACTGCACTTGGCGGATTTCTGGCGGCAAGCACAACAGACTTTATACAGAGTATTGTTATGACAATTGCGCTTGTGATAGTTCTCGGCTTTGGTATTGTAAATGCAGGCGGAATTGCAGGTGTTATTGAAAATGCAAAGGCTCTTCCCGGATATTTCAGCCTTACAACCTTTACTCAGCATACGGCAGAGGGCGCTGCAGTTGGGCAGTACGACCTTCTTACAATAGCATCTACACTTGCGTGGGGCCTTGGTTATTTCGGTATGCCGCATATCCTTCTCCGCTTTATGGCAGCAAAGGATGAAAACAAGCTTAAGCTTTCAAGAAGAATAGCAACAGTCTGGGTTGTAATTTCAATGGGTATAGCAGTATTTATCGGTATTATCGGTTATACTCTTGCAATAAACGGTACGCTTAATCTTGCGGACACAGCGAACTTTGTAGGTAATTCTTCCGAGGCGGAAAAGATTATCGTTGTTATATCAGGTGTAATCAGCCAGTATGGCCCTCTCTTTGCAATAGTAGGCGGTATCATTCTTGCAGGTATTCTTGCATCAACGATGTCAACTGCTGACTCTCAGCTTCTTGCGGCAGCATCTTCTATTTCCGAGGATATTGTTGCAGGTGTTGGAAATGTTAAGCTTTCAAAGAAAGCAGCTATGATTATTGCACGTCTTACCGTTGTTGCAATTGCAATTATCGGCGTATTTATAGCGCTTGATGAAAATTCATCAGTGTTTAGAATTGTATCATTTGCATGGGCAGGCTTTGGTGCGACTTTTGGTCCCGTTGTTCTTCTGGCACTTTTCTGGAAGCGTTCAAACAAGTGGGGCGCAATGGCAAGCCTTATAAGCGGTGGAGTTATGGTGTTCCTCTGGAAATTCGTTATAGCAAAGCTCGGTGGAGTATTTGCAATTTACGAGCTTCTTCCCGCATTTATAATTGCACTTGTCCTTAACGTGGTTGTAAGTCTTCTTACACCTGCACCCGAAAAGGAAATTGTTGAAGAATTTGAAAGTGTATAGGCATAAGGACGAAGATAGGCTGACGCCTTTCGAGGACGACAAATAAAAAGAATAAAAATTTAACAAGTTTCAGCCATTTTGGGCAGGTTCGGATTGCTTCGTTTCGGTTAAGATTATGACATAATAAAAAGCCATACGGTTTTATAAAACCGTATGGCTTTTTATTTGCTTCTATGTTAAAAATGTTTTGTTAATGCTGATAAAAATTCACTGTAAAGGGCCTGAGGGTCATTTTTGAAAGAAGCGCACATCTTTTTCGCCATAACCTCATCGCCAACGGAAAGCGAAACAGAAAGCATTTCGTAATTTCCCTCTAAAATACCCAGTGAAACCTTATATTCAATATCATTTATCTTCTCGTAATCTGCCTTTATGCTGAGTGCGTTTTTAAGCTCCTTGATTTTAAGCTTAATTGAACGCAGAAGCCTTTCGCGTACGGTTTTGGGAATTCTCATATGAAAGAATTCAAGAGCCTCGCTCCCTTTTTTCGTGAGGGAGTAAAATCTGTCATTGTCCTGAACATAATATGTAACAAACTCTTCCTCCAAAAGCCCCGCAAGCTGCTCCTCCAAATCAAAATAGTTCACAAACGGCTGCAGCATCAACGTGTCAACTATAAAAGAATTGGGGACGGGCATTTTAAAACTGTCGATAATAAAAAGCGCAATCAGCTTCACATCAATCTTATCATCAAAGCAGTAATCCAAAATAAAACCCTCCCCAAAACATATTACATATCATCGCTGTAGAGTTCATCCTCTATATTAACAAGCTCCCCTTTTTCATCAATGATGAGCGAGGGCTGTTCAAACTGCGACGGAAATGCCTTTGCAACAATAAAGTTAATAACAACAAGTGCAACAAAAATAACAATAGATTCAAATATTATACCCACTGCAAACACACGCAAAAACTCATACGGCGTGTTAAGCGGAACACCTGATTTTGAATAGTTCTTAAGGTATTCAATTACGGGGTAGTCTATAAATACTCTGTAAATAACAGCCATCAAAAGGATGTTTACAAAAACTGAAACAAAAAATCTGGTTGCAAAAACCTTTGCAAGTAAATCCTTAAAAAACCCTCTCCAGCGTGTGCCAAACCACATTGGCTTAAGTCTGTAAAGGATAAATCCGTGCATAAAACCTGCAACGCACGCGCCGATAACATATCCTATAAAGAATATGGACCTGTTTGTTATAATTCGTACTATACAGCAAAGTGTAACACTGATAGCGCAGGTGATTGGTCCGTAAAAATAACCGAGCAGTGCATTTACAATAATATCAAGGTTGGTCGTAATATACTGAACGACTTCGTTTGAATAAAACGAAAATTCAACCGTTCCGGCAACACCTAAAAGTATGTATGTTGCAATTAAAAGAAATATTACGATAAGTGTTGATGGATTACGAAGATGCGAAAGCGACGTAGCCATCATAATCTTACAGTTCTCCCAATACCTCTGAAGGGAGTCAAGGATCATATCCTTTCTGCTGGCAAAGCCACTGAAATCGTCCTGACCCAAGCCATAGGGATTATTCTGGGAATGTGCCGACCTTGAGGATGCAAATTCTTCGTTAAAAGAAGCTGTATCATTCTTTTTCATATAATTCCCTCCGAAAATTTATATATATCTATACTTATTATAAAGCATTTTACAAGCTATTTCAATACGTTTTTATAAATTTATACTCCCATTTTTTTGCAGATAAAGGCTGCGGGACATTCGTCACACTTAGGCTTTCGTGACATACAAAGTGCACGCCCGTGAAGAACAAGACGGTGACAGAAATCGCTGTGCTTTTCACGTGGCAAAAGAGCCTCTGTATCACGCTCAACCTTTTCGGGAAGAGTTTCCTTTGTAAGTCCTACTCTGTATAAAATTCTTTTGGCGTGTGTATCTATAACCATACCGCCTTTGCCGAAAATATCACCCAGTACAAGATTGGCAGTTTTTCTGCCTACACCGTCAAGGGTGAGTAAGTCCTCCATATTATCAGGAACCCGACCTTCAAAATTTTCGATTAATTTATTACAGCACGCAATTATGTTTTTTGCCTTGTTGCGGTAAAAGCCTGTAGAGCGTATAGCCTCCTCCATATCTTCCTGCGTGGCTTTGGAAAATGCGTATACGTCGGGATATTTTTTAAATAACTCAGGTGTTACCATATTAACCCGTGCATCAGTGCACTGTGCCGAAAGCTGTGTTGCAATCAGAAGCTGAAGCGGATTTTCATATATAAGTGAGCACTGTGCATCAGGATATAAAGAAGAAAGAATATCAAAAAATGCCTCCGCACGTTCTTTCCGTGTCATATAATCACCTCCAGAGAATATTTTATCATAAATTGCTTGTAATTGAAAGAAATAATTTATATAATATAAGGGTAATAGAAAACAGGGGATAGGAAAAATGATTCAGAACAGATAAACTTAACCTGGGAGAAATCATTGATGAAGATTTTTTGCAAAGCAAAAAATCCACCAACATTTCGAACTTCGCATTTCGCATTTCGAATTTGTTATACCGTTGCCTTTTTTGCGGCTTGGACTTTTTTACATCCCCTTGAAAATGGAGTGAAAACTATGCGCAGTCCTCTGGCAGACAGAATGAGACCCCAGACTCTCGCCGATGTTGTAGGGCAAAAACATATATTAGGTGAGGGCAAGGTGCTTTATAATATAATAGAGAGCGGCGAAATACCCAATATGATTTTTTACGGTCCGTCGGGTACGGGTAAGACAACTGTTGCAAATATTGCCGCAAAAAAAGCAGGCAAGCCGCTTTATAAGCTTAATGCCACAAATGCCTCCGTTTCTGATATAAAGGCAATGATTGCAGAGAGTGAAACGATGCTTGGCGCTGACGGCGTAATTTTATATCTTGACGAGATTCAGAACTTTAACAAAAAACAGCAGCAGTCACTTCTTGAATGTATTGAAAACGGCAAGGTTACACTTATTGCCTCAACTACTGAAAATCCGTATTTTTACATATACAATGCAATTTTGTCACGCTCGACAGTGTTTGAATTTATGGGAGTTGAACCTGAGGATATAAAGAACGCTCTTATGCGTGCGACAGAGCACCTCTCGAAGGATTATCCCGTTATATTAAAGGAAGAAGCGGCAGAGCATATTGCGCAGAGTGCCTGCGGTGATGTCAGAAAATCGCTTAATTCCTTAGAGGTTGCGCTGATGGCGGCACGTCCTGATGAAAATCAGAATATTGTGATAGATTTATCCCTTGCCGAGGCGGTAACAATGAAAAAGGCATTTCGTCACGACCGTGACGGGGATAGCCACTATGATGTGCTCAGTGCTTTTCAGAAATCTGTTCGGGGAAGCGATGCTGATGCGGCACTTCATTATATGGCACGCCTTGTAGAGGCAGGCGACTTGCAAAGCATTTGCAGACGTATCCTCGTTATGGCGGCAGAGGATATAGGTCTTGCATACCCTAATGCGATTGTAATTACAAAATCGTGTGTAGATGCGGCATTGCAGCTTGGTTTTCCCGAGGCACGGATTCCTCTTGCAGAGGCTGTGATAATGCTCGCAACGGCGCCCAAGTCAAACAGTGCCATTTGTGCGATAGATGCGGCTCTTTCAGATATTTCAGAAGGGCTTATGGGTGAAATACCGCCCCATCTTAAGGACGCACATTACGGCGGGGCGCAAAACCTGGGTCACGGAACAAATTATAAATATCCGCACAGTTATCCGAATCATTATGTAAAGCAGCAGTACCTTCCTGATACACTTTTAGGCAGAACGTATTATAAATACGGAGAAAGCAAGCTTGAACAGCAGACAAAGGCATATTGGGATGAAGTAAAGAAAAAATAGAGATATTTAAAAGGCAGTAGTGTTCATTCGCTACTGCCTTTAAGCTAAAGAGAGTTATGACAAATTATCCCTTTAAATCAATGTAATAATTAAATATTTTTGTTTTATGTTGACAATTTTGAAAAAAACAGATATAATAATATTAGCAACTGAAATGTAGTTGCAGAATTTTTTGAGGTGTAATATGGGTAAAATAGAAAAGCTGATCGAGCGTTTAAAATCAAATCCAAAAGATTTTACATTTGAAGAAATGCAAAGCCTGCTTCTTGCACTTGGCTTTGAACTTTCAAACAAAGGAAAAACAAGCGGTTCAAGGGTGAAATTTTTCAAAGATGGAGTTTGTATTATTCTTCACAAACCACATCCCAGAAAAGAACTCCTGGCATATCAAATTAAGCAGGTTATTGAAATTTTATCAGAGGAGGGCTTGATATGAATAATATTTTGGAGCACAAGGGTTATAACGGAACTGTTGAGTATTCCCCAGAAGATAATGTTCTTTTCGGGAAAGTAATTGGTATAAAAAGCCTGATTTCTTACGAGGGGCAGAGTGTAGAGGAATTAAAAAAAGATTTTGAAGGTGCAGTTGATGAATATCTTGAATATTGTGAAGAAAACAATATAGAGCCTGAGAAAACGTATAAAGGCTCATTAAATGTCAGATTTTCTCCAGAAACACATCGCAAAGCCACTCTAATTGCATTTTCTGAGCATATTTCTTTAAATCAATTTATTGAAAATTCAGTAAACGAGAAAATAGCATCTTACGGCATTAAATAATCCGCAACTTTAGTCATTACATTTGTTAAATGCATTTGTAATGACTTTTTTGTTTTCTATTAATAACAAAAGGGGGTGTAAAAAAACTTGTTTTTTTACACCCCCTTTTTTGGGGGATAGGAAAAAATGCTTCAGAACGGACAAACTGAGCCAACAAAGCCCATATATGGGCTTTGTTGGGTTACCCGAAGGCGTACGTGGGTACGTC
>JAZORN010000072.1:0-46187 GCA_045656645.1 Clostridia bacterium
GGTACTAAATCTTCTATGCTTATCATTTCTATTTGATACCTGTTCTCGTATCCTTTTTGCATCATCTTTCATCACCTAAGAACATTATACCACAAAATGAAGAAAAAGCCCAGAATTATCTGGACTTTTTCGACAGTCTGAGATGATGGCTTATGCCATCATCTTCTTTTTCTTAATACAATTTCTTTAATGCCTCATAATTACCTTCCATAAGGTCTGTATAGGTAATACCGCCCTCAAGCTGCTCCTTTGTTACTGTATGGCAGGAATGAAGGAGCATTTTTTCTGCACCCGTTTCCTCACAAACAGTATCGGCAAGCTTCTGATTTGACGTTTCCGTATAAAATACTACGGGGATTTTTTCTTTCTTTACCATATCAATAAGCTGTGATACAGTGCGGGCACTCGGCTCGCTCTCTGACGAGCATCCGGGGAATGCTGCAAAATGGTTAAGATTATATTCTTCCGTAAAATAGCGGAATGCAAATCTGTCCGCAAACACAAGCGTACTTCCCTGATGATTTTCTGTAAGTTCTTCAAATTTTTCATCAAGACGGGAAAGCTTGTCCTCATATCCTTCGGCACGTTTTTCGTAATAATGTGCATTTTTAGCATCTATACGGCAAAGTGCATCTTTAATCGCCTCCGCAATTTCCTCAGCATTTTCAATTGATGTCCATATATGCTGGTCATAGAGTGCCATTTGTGATGAATGGTCGTGACTATGCTCCTCCCCTAAAAGGTCTGCATATTCCATTGCCGAAAGTTCATTTGTCGGTTTTGTGTCTTTACTGTTTATAAGTGCCTCCGTCCACGGGTCTGCCCCCATACCAAGATGTATGAAAAGGTCACTTTCCTTAATCTTTATTACATCCTGAGGTGACGGCTCATACGAATGGACCTCTGCCCCTGACGGCAAAAGAAGCGTCACATCTGCCTTTTCCCCGCCGACTTGACGTGCAAAGTCATAAAGCGGAAATATCGTAGTTACAATTTGTAATTTTTGATTTTTTAAATTATTTTCAGTTGTGCAGGAAGTAAAGCATAGCATTAATATACCGCACATCAAAAGTGAAAAAAGCTTTTTCATATATAACCATTCCTTTCACTGTGTTCAAGCCACAAAACAGTATAATAGCATTTCAAAATGCAAACTCAAGCAATATATTACTCTTTCGGCAGTCATTTGTCAAGAGCTTTTAAATATGCCAAACTTATGCTTTATTCTCTCTATTTTTTCAATCATAGCAGGTGCGCACGTGTACAGAAAAAACACTGTTGATGCACCGTGCAGTATATCAAGCGGAAGTCCTAAAAGAAGCGTGCTTATAAGCGCCCCGCCCTTAGGATGCGGCATATACATAAGAAGTGAGCCTACATTTAAAATTCCTCCGCACAAAAGAACCACAGAAATCATACCGTATATGCAAAGCGAAATGCGGCTTTTTTTAAGTACACCCTTATTTATAAGTACTCCCGCAACAAAGCCAACAATTCCGTATGCAAACATCTGCCACGGTGTCCACGGTCCCTGACCGAAAAATATGTTTGAGGAAAATGCGGAAATTGCACCTACAAGAAATGCCGTTTCCGCACCAAGCGATGCGGCGCAAATTATTATTAGTGCAAGCACAGGCTTAAACATCGGCAGCATGAAAAACGCCGCCCTGCCCGCTACTGTTATGGCACACAAAACACTTATTACGACAATTTCACGTGCATTGACCTTCCTTTTTTCAAATGACAGAAAAAACGGGACCATAATTTCAAGAATTATCATCAGGCTTATAAAATAATATCTTCTGTCACCAAGCAGATAGCACCCTGCAAGGATAGTAAGCGGAATTAATACCAAAACCGCCATTATACTTAAAACAGTATGCTTTTGAAGCTTTTTCTTTTCCTTTATCCGATGTTTTGAATATTTTTCGTCAAGTTCCTTTTGCGGCATTATAATATTAATTGCAAAGCCAAGCGAAACAAAAACAAAAAGCTGCAGGGCATACATACGCCAGTCGGCAAACTTGTCCTTAAAATAAAAGGCTGAGGCTATTGAAATAATTGCAAGTGTTACTGCGGATATGTATTTTTTTATACTTTTTGGTTTTTCCTCTTCTTCGGTAAATGCTTTCGCAGTGTAAAGCTCACTTTCTGTTGTTTTATCTTCATTTTCTGCAATTTTACCGCCGAGGGCGTATATTATATCCTCGGTTGTAACTGCGTTTCCAATAATACCACGCGACATTCGGTTTGCCGCAGTTGTATAAAAGCTTTTACCACAGAAAAATTCACGCGAGGTATTTTCACTTACAATTGCACCGTCAAAAAACATAGCACACCTTTGAGCATACCTTGCACAAAACTCTACATCGTGCGATACCATTATAATTGTAACGCCTGATTTTTGAAGTGTTTTTAAAATTGATGCAAATTTCTTTTTAAAATGTGCATCCATTCCCTTTGTCGGCTCATCAAGAAGCAATATATCGGGCATCTGCATCAGAATTTTTGCAAGTGCCGCCCTCTGCATTTCACCGCCCGAAAGGTCATAGGGATGTCTTTCTGAAAGCTCTGTAAGTTCACACAGTGACAGTGCCTCATTTACACGGCGCTCCTGCTCCTCTTTTGAAAGCTTACTGCCGCAAAGCACTTCGAGCAAATCTTCCCGCACTGTTTTTCCTATAAAAAGTGTCTGCGGATTTTGCGGCAAAACGCCTGCTTTTGCTTTTTCATCAAAAAACGTTATCTTGCCCCTCTGCGGTGTATTAATACCGCTTATAAGTGAGAGAAGTGTTGTTTTACCGCTGCCGTTACCGCCCAAAATTGCATAAAGTTCGCCCTTGTATATTTTTGTACTAAGCGCCTTTATAACGTCAGGGGAATTTTTTTCGTATCTGAAATAAAGCTCTTCAAGGGAGAGTAAAACCTCCCTATTATCTTCGGTTTCTTTTGATGCAATTTTTTGTATTTGCTCTTCGCCCCGATAATTTGAAAGCCACTCACGCCCCTCACGAACGGTTACGGGACTTTCATCGCCATTCTCCGTTTCAGAAAACACACGCATAGCAGTGCTCATCGCATCAAGCATAGGGTGTTTTTTCTTTTTCAGTATCCCTGCCGCATTTTTGGGAGCACCGCAAAAAATTATATCACCCTTATCCATCACTGCAATCATATCGGATATAGATAAAGCTTCCTCAAGTCGGTGTTCCGAGAGAATTACCGTAACGCCAAGCTCACGGTTAATTTTTGCAAGCACATCCAAAAACTCCTGCGCCGCAATCGGGTCAAGCTGACTTGTCGGTTCATCAAGAATAAGCACAGAGGGTTGCATCACCATTACAGATGCGAGATTAAGCAGTTGCTTCTGTCCACCCGAAAGGGTCTCTGTTTTTTTATGAAACCATCCTTCTATTCCAAAAAATGCCGCCATTTCAGAAACCCTTGCACGTATCTCATTATTTTTCAGGCCAAGACTTTCAAGACCGAATGCAAGCTCGTGCCAGACCTTATCCGTTACTATCTGTGCTTCGGGGTTTTGCATTACAAAGCCTATTTTTTCGCTTTGCGCCTTTAAATCAAGCCGGGATACCTCTTCGTTTTCAAAAAGGACTACTCCACCCCTCTCCCCACTTGGTGAAAGGATAGGCTTCATCAGGCGTAAAAGGGTTGATTTTCCGCACCCTGACTGTCCGCAGATAGTCAGAAATTCGCCTTTTTTGATACTGAGGCTTACACCGCTCAGTGCATATTCTTTAGCATCGGGGTATTTAAATGTAAGGTTTTCTATTTTATAGAGTTCCATCTGTAACTCCCCCTTATTTCTATAATAATCGGTGTAAAGCAAAGCAAGGAATATGCTATCTGCACAGCTATACTTCCTGCGGCTTTCCATTCCATAGCAAATGACGGAAAATATCTGTAATACAAAAATCCGCACCATTTTCCTGCAATTACGGCTGCTGATGTAATCAGCACCCAAAAGAGCGCCATATAATCTCTTTTGTCAAAATGGAATATGGAATATGCCGTTCTTCCTGAAAGCCCGTAGCCACGGTTTTTCATACTGTCTGCCGTTTCCACCGAGCTTTCAAGCGACCACGTCACAAGTATTGAAAGGATTTTTACAGCAAGCTTCATTCTCTGCCATAAGCTTCCTTTTGATATATCCCTGCCTATACATTTTTGTGCAATTACTATTTCTCTTAACCTTTTTATAAGTGCGGGCACAAAGTGAAGAACCATTGAAAGGACTAAGGACAATGCGGGAATTATTTTTCCAAACAGATAAATAAATTTATCGCTCGTCATAACCTCGTTATAGCAGGAAAAATGATATATTACGCACGCAATCATAACTGCCGCACTGCATCCGAAAAAAAGTGATTCTGCCGTAATGGGATTTTCACTCGGAAGATACATCAGAGTTGTTATGCCCTCGTGATTAAAAAGGGAATTTATAACGGCGGTGAGTATTGCTACGGGGATAATTGCTCCAAGTCTTGTAAAAGCCGCCCTTTTCCCTTTTAAAATCAGCAGATAAAAAAGCGCTGAAAAAAACGATATAGCAAGCGAAACTGGATGCATCAGAAACATCGAAAAACCTATTACGCACAGAAAATATGTAAAATTTACAATCGGGTGGTATGTTTTAAATTCATTCATTGATATCCTTCTTTTCAGTTAATATTTTTACCGACATCCCTGCCCAAATCGCAGGTATATACCCATTCAACCCTGTCACCTTGTTTAAGCTGATACTGTGAACAGCCGTAAGAGGGAAACCATCCGTTTACACGGTACATCCATCCCGAAAGCTCTCCGCAATCAAATTCATATAAATTATTTATCCCCTCAATATACGCACTGTTATAAATGGGGGTATTTACATATTCCATATGTATTTTATTTCTTTTCATTTCACGCAGAAGGAGATTAAACACACTCTCCCCCTCATAAAATGTCACCTCCGTCGGAGGAAGTATCACGCCGTCCTTAGGTAATAGCGGAATTTTTTCTTCATCGAGCAGGTTAATATTTGCAAGTGCCATATCACAACGCACGCTGATGGTGCAGGTGTAGGCTTTATCCGTTATTGTCACACTTTGCGGCTCTATAGGTGCAGGGTTTTCCTTCTCTACAGGAGGAGGTGCATTCTTAACTTCTGTTTGCAAAACAGAAGTTGGTGGCTCTTCCCCCCTTGGTAAAGCTTCTTTTTCCACGGCAGGTTTTTCGCTTTCTATATCAATTTCATTTATAGAGATTTCTTCTTGCACTGATTTTTCCGCTACGACAGTACTTTTTGTCTTTTCTTCGGGTGCAACACTTCCCCAATCATACGAAAAAGCCAAAAGCAGTAATACCGAAATTAAGGCAATAATTTTTCCTTTGTTTTTCTTTAAAAGCTTCATATCATATTTGCCCTTTCAAGAAGATTATAAACTGTTTGTGCAATTTCACCCCGTCTTACTGTCTCGTTTGGAAAAATTTCCATTTCATCACTTTCTATTATACCCTCATCAACGCAAAATGCAAGCGGATTTACCGCCCACTGTGCCGTCTTTACATAATCTGAAAATTCTGCAAGAATATTACGCGCAGTCAAAGCATCAAAGTCTATATATATTCCTGCCTTTTTTGCACTGCGGGAAAGCATCACTGCCGCCTCCTGCCGTGTGATTGATGCATACGGATTAAAAAGACTTTCTGAAACTCCGTTTACAATTTCGTTTTCGTAGGCAGCATTTACATAGCTGTAAAACCAATCGCTTTCCGTTACATCAGTAAATGCAGTTTTTTCGTTTGAGGTAAGGCTTAGTGCTCTTACAATTATTGTTGCAAATTCAGCCCTTGTCATAGTGCTTTCTGGCTCAAAAATATTTTCGCTTTTTCCGTTTATAATTCCTCTTGCCGCGAGGGCTTCAATTGCCGCTTTATTTTTATGGTCTTTAACATCTTCAAAGGTTTTTAACTCTGTTATTTTGTCTGTTTCCTGCTCTTTTATATTCAGCACATCTGTCATAGTATAAAGACTTGGCTCTCCGTTTAAAAATCGCTTTAATGCCACAAGGGAGTAAAATGCCTGCTCCGTTGACATCTGATTAACCGCGGATCCATCTGTATGACTAAATCCTCCGTCTGTATAAAAAGAAAGCAAATCCTTCGTTACTTTTTCTCTGAGCTTTGCATCATCATATTTTTTTCCAAGCTCACATAATGCAGTAAGAATTTGTGCCAGGCTTTCAGATGTGGAGGGTGCAGTGTTCTTTAACATAGAAAGTGCTTTTTTTACAGCCTTGTCCACCTTTTCATCGTCTGTATATTTTGAGAGTGCTTGTAATGCCATTGCTGTTACATCTGCATCCGACACACTGCTTTCCTTTAAAAGCGACCATCCGCCATCGCTTTTTTGTGCATTTAAAATATAATCAACATACATTTTGCGTGTTGCCTGAATTTTCGCATCAGTGTTTTGCGGTATTTCATAATTACCGCTATCGAGTGCGATAAGCGCCCACATAGGACCGTTTATCCCCTGCCACAGAGTTTTTTCGTAGTCAGCAAGAGGTATAAGAAGATTATACCTCGCCACATCAGCAGGATTTTTACCAATAGCGGTGAGTGCCAGAATAACTCTTGAATACTCAGTATACTTTTTATCGTGAAGTATGCCTTTGCACTCTTTTACGTAGCTTTTCACATTTTCATAATACCGCTGATAAAATTCCTGCGGGACTTCTTCACCGCTTCTTGCAAGTCCCAAAACTGCCCACTCACCGCCAATTGAAGCAACGCAGGGATTAGGAGTAGTTTTCAAGATATACTTTGCTATATCCTCTATATTAAATTGCTTCTGTACTTCTTTTTTCTGCGTTCCTCCTCCGCCGCCGCTTGGTGTATATGAGCTTTCAAACTCTTCCCCGTCACCATCATCCAAGCTTCCGTACGATTGCTTTGTTACTTTTACTCTATAATAAGTTTTTAGTGATTTATCGAGAGTTTCAATTGCAAATGTAACATCGTTTTCATAGTTAACCACTGAAAGCACATTACTAAGCCCCTCTTCTGTTGCAACGGAGAGATACTTTGGATGTAGAGAGCTGTCTATTCTCATAACAAGTGACGTTATATCTGTATCTGCACTTACCGTAACAGGAACAACAAAGGGCGATTGCGCACTGCCCTCGCCTGTAACAATAGGATTATTTTCCACATCTGTCACTGTACCTGCAAGGGTTATTTTTTTTATAACGGGTACGCCTTCAAAATAGTTTCCTATGTCTTCTCCCCAGCCTTTTACACTGTAATGTAGTTTTAAAAAATCCCCGTCATCTAAAACATATTCACTGGCTCCGAGCAATTTAAATTCATCATTGACACTATACATCCAGCCACTTTGCTCTCCACAGCTATATTCGCCAAGCTCTCCTACCGCACTGATATAATTATACTGATTATTAATCGTATAGCTTTTATTAACGCTTTCAAAAGCTTTTTTGAAGGCATCCATTGCCGTTGTGCCTTTTTCTATGGTAAAATCTTTTATTTCAAAAACAATGCCGTTTTCACTTGCACATACTGCTTCACTGCTGTTTTGCTCTTTATATGTACCTGCTGTATAGTCATAAACACCTATGTCGACATTTATTTCATCTGCATCAGGTTTTTGTACAGTAAATCTGTAGACACATCCGTCTACATTTTCTGCCCCGCTTCCATATTCTCCATTATTCATACTGTTCCAGTAACAAAGACCGCAGGCAACCAGAATTACGTCTCCGTCTTTTACGGGAATATCTTGTGTTCTCTTGTAATAATTTATATTTTCTGGCAGTTCTTCCCATACTGCAAGGCCGGATATTGAGTTTTCAAAAGCCTCTTCCCCTTCAATATACTTTCCGTTTTCACCCTCTGCTATTTGCGTGTTCAGATAAATTCTCGTCTGAAAATTTTTGTTCGTTGCTACAGGCTCAACCGTTATACTTTCTGTATCCTGAGATAACAAAAGAGTATATTCAAATTTTTCGGGCGAAAACTCTTCACTAAGCTCTCCCTCTGAAAAAGAAACTCCATTAAGGGTTTTGTTATTATTTTCCCACGTGCCTCCAAGGTCAGCGCCAAAGCCGTTTTGTGTATACCTGATTGCAATTACATCGCCATCAGAAATGTAAAACTCGCCTATTCCTGCGCTTATAAACCAGTCGTTAAGCGTGACCATCCAACCGCTTTCATATCCACCGTCAAAAGCAGCAAGTCCGTCTATTTCGCTGATATAGTTTTCCTCAATTCCTACGCAGGTAATATCGTTTTCATCAAAGGCGTCAGAAAGAACATCTGCCATTGTCATTTCATTGTTTGTCAGTGTTACCTCATAGCGTCTGATACCGGTCCAAACACCTTCGGGGAAGGTTGTGTTCTCCAAAACAACATACGCTACATCATCATATGAAGCAAAAATATTTGCCCCCATGGCAGAGCTTACCATTACAAATACAAGTAATAGTGATAATAGTTTTTTCATCTGTGACATTTTTTTCATCCTTTCAAAATTAATGCCGCATTTTTTTGTTTACACCTCCCTGCCGCAGAAATGCATAAAACAAAAAAACTGCGGCTATGCCACAGCTGTGTGCCTGTGTTAATCTTCGTGTTTACCGCACAGCAAACACAAACCGCACCCTATCGCCAAAAATTGTGGCAGAGTGCGACACCCCCAATGCAGGTCTTCTGACTTACGCCCTCAGACAGATATATTTCAGCCTTCCCAATTCCTCAGTGACCGACTTTCATCACGAAATATATCCTAAGACGCTTACAGCGGCAGTTCCGTTTGGGATTTACACCCAATTCTCTTTTCACCATATATACCCAAACGGTATATACGACACATTGTGTGAATTTATTATTCCTTTAAATATTACCATATAAGTGTATTTTCGTCAATTACAAAAACAAACAAAATATGTGAAAAAACAAATAAATTTTTTCCTACCTTTAAATGGAACGTAAACTTTTATGATTTTGGGTGGACAAACTCTGATAAATAAGATATACTGTATTTATTATTACATAAGTATTTCCGAGTATTTTAACACAGCGAAAGCGAAAATCTGCCTCTAAAAATCGAGTTCGGATTACTCTCTTTCGGCTAAGTCATCGGAGAGTCGAACTGCATATGCCTTATATTTGAAAAATTTTTATTCTTTCAACTTGTCGTTCTCGAAAGGCATCAGCCTATCTTCGTCCTCCGCATTGAAATTAATTATATAAAATTTTTCTAAATATAAGGTCGGAGAGTTTAAAAAGAGGAAATTTTGATATAAGACAAAGAAAATTCAAAAATAATACTGTCGTATATTTGCAGAATTTTCTGCAGTATTATGCGAAATTTCCCTTTTTAAACCATACGTAGTTCGACTCTCCGATGACTAGCCGAAACGAAGTAATCCGAACGTGTTTTTTACAAGCTGTTTTTTGTCATTTCTGCGTTAAAAGCCTTGCAAATACGACAGTATATGCTTCGTTTTTGCCTTGAACTGACTAAAAAACAGCTTGTAAAAAATTCTGGGAACCTGAAATTGCTCAAAATTGAGATTTTTCAAGGCGGAAGGGCGAAAAAATACTTTGTGTATTTTAAGACCGACAACGAAGAAAAAGCCTATTTTCAGCTATTTCAGGTAAGTTCGGGTTATTTCGTTTCGGCTATATTATACCATACCTTTAAAGATGTGGCAACACTAATTTACACAATTATTTACAATGTTGTAAATAAGCGTTATAATTACTTTTAAAGGAGATGTATATTCTATGAAAGAGTACATAAATAACAATACTCAAATGATGCTTGATACTTTAAAGGAGCTTTGCCATATCCCTGCACCATCACATTTTGAACACAAAAGGGCGCAATATTGTAAAAACTGGCTCGAAAATATTGGTGCAAAGGGCGTGTATATTGATGATGCTCTTAACGTTGTTTTTCCGCTTAACTGTGAGGGGAGTAATGAAATAACTGTGTTTGCGGCACATACCGACACAGTTTTTCCTGATATGGAGCCTATGCCATATCTTGACGACGGCGAAAAAATCCACTGCCCCGGTGCATCGGATGACACTGCAAGTGTCACCGTTCTTCTTCTGATGGCAAAATACTTTATAGAAAAAAATATACTCCCCGAAAAGGGAATTATGTTTGTATGCAATTCCTGTGAAGAGGGGCTTGGAAACCTTAAGGGAACAAGACAACTTTTTAAAGACTATGAAGGCAGAATTAAGCAGTTTGTTACTTTTGACAGTATGCTTAATAGGGTTGATGACCATTGTGTAGGCTCTCACCGTTATGAGGTCGAGGTTTCTACCGAGGGAGGACATTCATGGGGTGCATTCGGTAATAACAATGCAATTGCAAAGCTTTCGGCTATTGTTGGTGAAATCTATAAAACAGAAGTTCCCCAAAAAGAGGGTGCACGTACTACATATAATGTGGGCACGATAGAGGGCGGAACATCTGTAAATACTATTGCACAAAGTGCAAAAATGCTTTGCGAATATCGCAGTGATGATAAAGAATGCCTTGATATTATGCAGAAAAAATTCGAAGAAATCTTCGAAAATGCAAGAGACGAAAAAGTTCAGGTCAAGGTTACCAAGGTTGGAGACAGACCGTGTGCAAGCATTGAAAAAGAAAAAATTGATGCATTGAAGAATATTGCCGTACCGATTATAGAAGATGTAATAGGTGAAAAAGTGTCGTTTGGCAGCAGCTCAACCGACTGCAACATACCGCTTTCATTAGGAGTTGCGGCACTTTGTATAGGTACCAATAACCACGCAGACATACATACACGTGAGGAATGGGTTGAGAAAAAATCTCTTATTCCCGGTCTTGAAATCGCTATCAAAATTGGATTGGAGCTGATGAAGTAATGAAATTTACAGCGGCAGGCGATATGATTATACAGAAAAGAATATATGAGGACTACGAAGGGTTTTGTGAACTTGCACCGTTTATAAAACAGGGCGATGCACGGTTTTTTAATCTTGAAACCACACTTAATCACGAGGGGGAGGCAAGTGCATCCCAGTTCAGCGGAGGTACATATATTCGTACAAATCCTGAGGTGCTTGATGATATAAAGCCGTTTGGCTTTAATATGACAAGCTTTAACAATAACCACGCACTGGACTTTTTCTATGACGGATTTATGGCAACTCTTGATGCCGTGAATAAAAGCGGACTTGTTCACAGTGGAGTGGGAAGAAATCTTGCAGAAGCCTCTGCGCCCAGATACCTTGAAACAAAAAACGGAAGAGTTGCACTGATATCGGTTAATACCAATTTTGACCCGTCGATGATGGCAGGTGAGCAGTCGCCCCGTGTTAAGGGAAGACCGGGCATTAACGGTTTGCGTATTGAAAAGCACGTTGAGCTTACAAAGGAAGACCTTGAATTCATAAAAAGAATTGCGAAAGAGACAAATATAAATGCCGCAAAGGAAATTGTCCGCAAAGAGGGATATTATCCTGAGCTCTTGGATGATGAATGTGAGCTTGGCGAAATGAAATTTAAGCTTGGTGAAAAGTCAGGCTATATTATGAGCCTTAATGAAACTGATATGGCACGTGTGGAAAAAGCCATTTATGAGGCTAAGCTGCAGGCGGATTATATAATGGTTTCCATACATTCTCATCAGATAAGCGGTGACGCAAAGGAAAACCCGTCTGAGTTTTTAAAGGAGTTTGCACATCGTTGTATTGATATGGGTGCACACGCAATAGTAGGACACGGACCGCATCTTCTCCGCCCGATAGAAGTGTATAAGGATTGCCCGATATTCTATTCTTTAGGCGATTTTGTGCTGCAGCTTTACAGTATAGAGCTTGCACCCGAGGATTTCTTTAATAAGCACGGTCTTACTTCCGCATCAACGGTGCACGAGCTTTTAAAAAAGCGGTCAAAAGACTTTACGGTAGGACTTATGACGGACAAGAGAATGTTTCGCTCCGTAATTCCTTATTGGGAGACAGAGGGAACAAAGCTTAAAAAGATTATCCTTATGCCAATAGAAATGAGTATGGATGGTAATAAATCAGAAAACGGACTTCCCCGCAGGAGTTATAACCGTGAAATTTTTGATTACCTTGCAAAAATGTGTGAGCCGTACGGCACGAAATTAAAGCTTTTGCAAGATGGTCTTATAAGCTGTGAGTGGTAAAAACAAAGGATGTAAAAAAGATTGCTTTTTTACATCCTTCCAGACTGTCGAAAAAGTCCAGATAATTCTGGGCTTTTTCTTCATTTTGTGGTATAATGTTCTTAGGTGATGAAAGATGATGCAAAAAGGATACGAGAACAGGTATCAAATAGAAATGATAAGCATAGAAGATTTAGTACCACAGGAACATTTGTTAAGACAAATAAGCAGTGCGGTTGATTTTGACAAGATATATGAGTATGTGGGAGATCTGTATTGTGATGATAACGGAAGACCAAGCATAGATCCCGTTGTCCTTTTTAAAATGGTTTTAATACAACATCTTTACGGCTTACCCTCATTGCGCAGAACTGCTGATGAGGTGTCTTTGAACATTGCATATCGTTGGTTTTTAGGTTATGGACTAACAGATGAAACACCGCATTTTTCCACTATCAGCTACAACTTCCGTCACCGTTTTAATGCAGATACAATAGATAAAATATTTGCTTGGATATTAAGCGAAGCGGCACAAGCCGGATATTTGAAACCGGAAGCAGTATTCATAGATGGAACTCACATAAAAGCAAACGCCAATACTAAAAAGAAAATTGAAATAGAAGTTCCTGTTGCAGCTAAAAGATATGCAGACGAACTTTTAGAGGAAATCAACAACGACAGACAAGAACACGGAAAGAAACCCTTTGATGATGGGACTCCTAAGTCAAGTGGCAAGAAAAAAGATAACACATCCAAGAAAAAACTGAAAAATCGTAAGAAAGCAGAAAAAACCAAGAAGATTACACAAAGTACAACTGATCCTGAAAGCGGACTTTTCGTAAAGGGTGAACATCAAAGACAATTTGCATATGAAGCTCATACCGCTTGTGATAAAAACGGATTTGTTCTTGAAACAGTAGTAACTCCCGGCAATGTTCACGATAGTGTAGCATTTGATGATGTATATGACAAACTTGTAGAAAACTTTCCTGAAATAGAAACGATAGTAGCAGACAGTGCATACAAAACACCTCATATTTGTAAAAAGATATTTGATGATGGTAGAATTTTATCCACAGCATACAAAAGACCTATGACAAAGAAAGACGGTCACGAATGGTGGAAGTATGTATATGACGAATACTATGATTGTATTATCTGTCCTGAATATCAAGTGCTAGATTACAAAACAACAAACCGTGATGGTTACAGAGAATACAAAAGCAATCCTGAAATATGTAAAAATTGTCCCACAAGGCATTTATGCACAGAATCAAAGGATTGTATAAAGACAGTAACCAAGCATATATGGTGGGATTACATAGAGCTTGCAGAGGATATTCGGCAGACACCTAAATATGCAGATTTATATAAACTGCGAAAAGAGAAAATTGAGAGAGTATTTGCAGATGCGAAAGAAAAGCACGCAATGAGATACACTCCGTATACAGGTCTTGCACAGGTAACAAACTGGGTAAGGCTTAAATTTGCAGCCATGAATTTAAAAAAACTTGCAAAGTGGAAATGGAAGGGCAATAATACACCTTCCAAATTGCTTATTTTTATCTTAAATTTAATAAATATGAAGAAGAACCCGATTTTTGCCTAACGCAAAGTCGGGTTCTTCGACAGTCTGAGATGATGGCATAAGCCATCATCTTCTTTTTCTTAATATTTCTCCGGGAAGCACATCAGTATGCTCTCCGTTCTTTATAACGATTTTTCCGTTTACTATAACGGCATCAATTCCCGTAGGATAACTGTGCGGAGCGGCAAAGGAATTAGTTTCAGCTATTGTATCGGGGTCAAAAATTACAAGGTCGGCATAATAGCCTTTCTTTATTTCGCCTCTTTTTTCAATACCGAAATGCTTTGCAACGGCAGAGGTTGCTTTCCTGATTGCTTCTTCAAGGGATAAAATTCCCTTTTCACGCACGTAATGTCCCATAATTCTGGGATATGTTCCGTAATATCTTGGATGAACTGCACCCTCGCTAAGCTCGCCGTAGGTTGCGCACGCTCTTCCGTCTGTGCCGAAGAGGCTGTCAGGATGCTTCATTATACTGATTAATTCATCCTCATTCATCGCAAACCATATACATTTGATTGAGGCATCTTCTTCAACCATTAAATCAACAACAGCTTCATAGCTTGTAGTGTTACGCATTTTTGCAATCTGACTGATAAGCATACCCTCGCATTGACGGTTTTTATCAGTTTTTAATTTTGCAATCTGTACACATTCGTCCCAGCCTTCACCTTTCATAATGGAGTCCCAGCCGGGAAGACCGTGTTCCATATCATAAAGAGCCTGCTTTCTTAATTCCTCATCCTTAAGACGCTCGCACATAATGCGGGGACCGTCCTTTTTTACCCACGGGGGGATAAGGTCTATAAGACCGCTTCCGTACGCAGCATACGGATAAACGTCAAAGCCAACATCTACGCCCTCACTTTTAGCTTTTTCAATAAGCTCAATTGCCTCTTTTGTTTTACCCCAGTTTGCAATATAGCGTGCTTTAAGATGGGAAATTTCAACACGACAGCCTGAACGGCGTGCAATTTCTATTGCGTGATTTACGCAGGGGATTAAATCCATTCCCTCGTTTTTCATATGGATTGTATAAATACACCCGTACTCACGAAGAAGCTTACACATCTCGACGGCTTCTTCTGTGCGCATATAGTTGCCAGGCTCGTATTCAAACGCCATACTCATCCCGAAAAAGCCTGCTTCAAGCTCGTTTTTAAGGAGAGCTTTCATTTTTTTAAGCTCCTCAGAGGTAGGCATACGGTCATCAAATCCCATAACACCTACGTGTATCATACCGTGTCCTACAAGAGGAACAATGTTAAAGCTTAATCCGTCCTTTGCACTGTAGCGTAAAAATTCGTCCTGACTTTTCCATTTCCACTCTTTTCTCTGCTCATCAGATAAAACGATTGTATTTGCAAGATAATGAACCAAATCATCCTCATGCTCTTTTGAGATTGGTCCTGCGGTAAAACCGCAGTTCCCTGTTACCTCTGTTGTAATTCCCTGACGGACCTTACTCTCACCACGGTTATTTACAAAAAGGGTAAAATCGGAATGCCCGTGTGCGTCAATAAAACCGGGGGATACAACGTGCCCGTTTGCATCGAAAATCTCTGCCGCATCCTCTTGAATTTCTGACGCAATATCGTATATTTTTCCGTCTTTTACTGCAATTTCGCCCTTAAACAGAGGAGAGCCGTTTCCGTCGGCAATGAGAGCATCCCGTATTAATAAATCAAGCATACTTATTCTCCTTTTTTTAACATAAATAAATATATTACACTGCTAATTCCCATACCTATAATAAGGGGATCAATTTTTTCTGAAAGGGGAGATAAAAAGACCAGCATCATAGCGAAAAGTCCTAAGCTTGCCGACAAAATTGCCGAGAAGGCAGATGTTCTTTTTGGAAAGAAAAGTCCAAAAAGCATCGGCAGCATCAGAACAACTGCGCGAAGCCCCATTGACATAAATCCCCAGGTGAGTATAGTTGATTTCAGGCTCGTTTGAGTAACAAACAGAGCAAGCGAAAGGGCGAGCATAATGATTGCCCTTGATATAAAAAGCATCTTTTTATCGCTTGTATCCTCTGGCAGAAAACGCTTTATTAAGTCTTTGCTGAGTGTTGCACTGAGACCAAGTGAAATTCCTGCCCCCGTACCGATAACGGTTATTAAAAGTGCAACGAGCATAATCTCTGCAACAAACGGCGGCATATATGTCATAATAAACTGACCGAAAGCCTGCGAAGGGTTAATCTGGGGAAAATTGATACGCATAAAGTAGCCTATCAAAAGACTTCCAATACCGATAAAAGGGATAATAAGTGCACTTAAAAGTGCGCCCCCGCGGGCAGATTTATCATCCTTTGCAGAAAGGATTGACGCAGCATAGGTCTGCGTACATATAACGCCAAGTGCAACACTAAGCCCTGCGCCCAAATCAATTCCTGCGCCTCGTGATATGAGGTTAAAATACTGCTTTGCAGGAAGTATTTCTCCAAATGAGGCTACGCCCTTATTTAAGACAAGGCAGGTTATTGCACTTACAGCGACAGTTATATATAAAAGAACTGTTTTTGCAACACCTAAATATCCCGTTCCTTTTACACCACCGAAAACATACACAAACATCATTGCGGCAGAGATAACGGAACTGTAGAAAAAGTCAAGAGGGAAGAGAGCCGATAAAATTGCATTTGCGGCAAGAATTTGTGCAATAAGGTTAATCATCAGACCAAAGGACGATAAAATACCTGCAACTATTCCCGTTGTCTGTCCATATTCACGTGTTACTATACCGACTACCGTGCTGCAGCCTGATTTTCTAAGCGGCACTGCAAGGAAAACGGCAAGGAGAACACAGCCCATAGCAGAGCCAAGTGTAAACCAGAGTGCAGAAAAGCCTGACGTAAACGCAAGTTGAGCTGTGCCCACTGTAGAAGAACCGCCGACAAGTGTGCCTATTATACTGCCTGCAACTAAAAGTGTGCCCGTGTTTTTTCCGCCCTTGTCAAATTCAGAGGAGTTTTTTACGTTTTTTCCCATAAAGAAGCCTGACAGCAAAAATGCTAAGAGCATCATTGCGGCAAAAACACTTGCAAATATATTTAAATTATTCATAATTTTCACCTTTAAATTCATTATAGCACATAGAATAGTATCTGGCAATCAGTAAAAAGGGATGTAAAAAAGTCAGTTTTTTACATCCCTTTTTCGTGGGGATAGGGAAAAATGATTCAGAACGGACAAACTGAGCTGATAAAGCCTATATATAGGCTTTATCAGGTTACCCGAAGGCGTACGATGGTACGCTGAGAGGCGAAGTTTGTTCGTAGCAAAAAGGCATATAAACAAAGAAAAATCGATTAGAATGAGATTTTTCAACATAACAATCCCTCAGTCACTTTGTGACAGATCCCTTTACACAAGGGAGCCTTTTATATATCTTTGCCTTTTTGCGGTCTGGACTTTTTTTACATCCCCGATCCTTTATTCTTCTACGTTTACCTCTATCTCATATAAAGGAGCGTACTGCTGACATCCGAAAACATCGCCCTCACCGAAAGAGCCGCTCGGACGCAGACGCTGAATTGAAAATTTGATAGCAAAAGCAGGGTCAAACTCAACAAAGTCAACAATTCTTTCCTTGTCTACACCGTAAAGGGCAGAAATTGTATCCTTTGTAAGAGCACCGCTCTTTTTAACCATTTCATAAGTTTCCTTTTCACGGAAGATAATGTCGAATGTAAGTCTGTCAGTACCTGCGTTCTTACTTCTGATTGTTTTAGCCAAATCAACTAATTTATATGTTTTCATAATTTTTTACCTTCCTTTCTGAATTAATCAATATCAATCATAGTTATGGGGAAGAGCTCTGTAGGATCGTCTACTGCAACAGTGTGGTTCATTGTCCACTCGAATGCAGGAGAAATCTCGATAACTTCGTCAACAACGAATGCTGCTGTACCTGCAGTACCCTTTACCTCTGGAAGTCTTGCGTAGAAAATCTGTCTTGTACCGATAAGAGTGATTTCCTCTGCCATCTTCTTTGTAGGAGCAACACCCTCAACAACAACCAAAAGCTCGTGTGACTTTGTTTCCTTGATAGGCTCAAGGTCACCCATTACGCCGTTCTTACCGAAAATACGGTAGCTGAGCTGATAATCCTGACCGTCAAATCTTTCCTTAACCTGAGCTTTTGCCCATTCGATAACCTTGTCGATGTTCTTGATTGTATAGGGGTCACGGATACCTGCCATACCAAGGTATCTTTCGCCAACCTTACCTGAACCCTCAAGCTTAACCTTAACCTTTCCTTCGATAGGAATGAATTTGGGGTTAGTTATACGGCAGGTCTTTTCATCAAACTGCTCGTATACGCAGTTTTGCATATCAAGAGTACCGCCTGCAAAATGCTCGAAGTAGGGGTTAGTTCTTTCATACATAGCATGACCTGCAACAGATGCGATAGTACAACGCTGATTGGGATGCATTGCAGTAACCTTAACATCGTCTTTTGTGATAGTACCGATAACGGTTTCCTTTGCACCGTAAGGCTCGCAGCAGAAGGATGCACACTCAAGAACCTTACCGCAGTAGTAAGCGATGTTTTCGGGGAAACCTTCATAAAGAGCGGGTGCTGCAAATACTGCAGCGTCACTGCTGCGTCCACCGATGATTACATCTGCGCCCATCTCGAGAGCCTTGATATAGGGATGAACACCTGCAACAGCAACAATTCTGTCTGTCTTGTCAAGCTCCTCAATTGTAAGGTTAGCTCTTGAATCAAGACCTTCGATATCTTCGCCTGCAAGCATTTTCTTTCTTATGTATTCCTTGTCAACTTCTGAATAGAAGTATGCAAGCTTGAATTTGGGAAGATTATGCTTTTTAGCTAAATCACGGATAAACTGAACATACATATCAACACGGCTGTTTGAACCTGTATCGCCTGCTGAACCGATAATCATAGGTACGCCCTGCTCACGTGATGCAAGAAGCATAAGCTCAAGGTCGTGTATCTGCCAGTTAGGATGGCTTACGCACTTGTCCATACCGAGGGGAGCGGGACCGATGTCGTCACTGCCCGAGTCACAGCAATAATAGTTCGGCTTTGTTTTTGCACCAATCCAGAAGCTTTCTTCTTTTGTAGGAGCGAAGCCTAAATGTCCATTTGAACAATGGAGTGTTAACGAAGATTTACTCATAAAAAGTACCTCCCAAAAAAATAATTGATATAACTTGTTATTACAAGTTGCAATGTGATTATACAATACTCCTGGCGGGATGTCAATACTTTTTTGAAATTATTTAAGAGTTCTCGTCATTTTAAAGGAATAGATGTCAGAACGATAGCGTCCTATTTTATATTCTACGGGGATCCCGCCCTCATCATAGAATACCGACTGGAGAACGACAAGTGCCGTTCCGCAGGGAAGACCAAACAGTGCTGCAAGCTTGGAATCAAGATTTTCTGCACTTATTGACTGCTCCACGTGGCTTAATTTAATATCGGTTTTTTTATAAAGGTCAAGTGTTGTGAAAGGAACATTAAGCTCACTCATTTCCCTTGCAAGTGTTTCCATACGCTCGCCAAGTGCAGGAGAAAAGAAAGACTGATAAAGGGCAACGGGGGAATTTTCCACACAACCTAAAAGATTAAGGTTAAAAAGATTATCTTCCTCTGAAAGCCTCAGTGCCTTTTGCGCTTTCTCATTCTTTATATTCATATGATAGGATTTGATTTTTGTGCTACCCTCCAGTCCCTTTAATGAAAGCATTTTACTAAAGCTTACAATTTCAGGAAGACTTTGGGAAAGAAGAGGCATTTTTACAAATGTTCCTTTACCGTGCACCGTATAGATTAAATCCTTGGACTCAAGCAGGCGAAAAGCCTGACGTACAGTAATGCGGCTGACATCATATTTTTTGCAAAGCTCGTTTTCGGAATACAACCTCTCGTCAGCTTTTATAATGCCTTTATTTATCTGTTTTTCCAGCTCTTCTGCAAGCTGAACATATTTAGGTGTGGCAGAGCCGTGATTAATCATAACAGTTCCTCCAAATGTGAAATAACAATAAAATGATACCATAATTTTTATCTTACGTCAAGGATTCACAAAAAAAGTGTCACCCATCATTGACAATTGTACAGATGAGCTTATTAAATATTAAAATTAACTATTGACAAACATTGGTAAGTATATTAAAATATATATGCATGGAGTTTTGGAGTGCACTTATTTTACAGGATAGGTGCGCTCTTTTTCTATAGTTTATTATATATTGGAGGAGATTATAGTGGCAAAGACAAACATAGTTGATTGGAAAACCATTACAGATTTTGTGGTGGATGCATTCGTAGGTTACGGAATACCCAAAGAGGATGCAGAAATCTGTGCAGACGTACTTTTGGAGTCTGACAAAAGGGGTATTGAGTCACACGGCGTAAACCGTTTTAAGCCCGTTTATCTTGACCGTATTAAGGCAGGTATCCAGCAGGCAGTGACGAATTTTGAAATTATAAAGGAAACCCCTACAACTGCAGTTGTAGATGGACATCACGGAATGGGTCAGGTGATAGGTCATAAGGCTATGTCTATGGCGATAGAAAAGGCAAAGGAATACGGTATGGGTATGGTAGTTGTACGTAATTCCTGCCACTACGGTATTGCAGGCTACTATTCTTCTATGGCAGCAAAAGCAGGATGTATCGGTATGACAGGCACAAATGCACGCCCCTCTGTTGCACCTACACACGGCGTAGAGGGTATGTTTGGTACAAATCCTTTTACAATCGGTGTTCCTACTGATGAGGCATTTGATTTCAACTTTGACTGTGCAACATCTATCACACAGAACGGTAAGGTTGAATATTATGAAAGAATAGGCGAGGATGTTCATCCCGGTACAATCATTGGTATTAATGGTGAGGCAATTGAGGGCGACGCAGGTGTAGCACTTAAGAAAATACGCGGAGGAAGTGCGGCACTTACAACACTTGGCGGAATAGGTGAAGCTCTCGGCGGTTATAAGGGATACGGCTTTGCACTTGCAGTTGAATTTTTCTCATCTATTCTTCAGGATGGTGCATACGGAAAAGATCTTGATGGTAAGGATGAAAACGGTAATATCCGTCCATATCAGCTTGGTCACTGGTTTATAGCAATTGATACCGACCACTTTATGGGTGAGGAGATTGCACGCAAAAAAGCAGGAGAAATCTGCCGCAGTATGCGTGCATCGAAAAAGGCGCCCGATGCAGAGCGTATATACACTGCAGGTGAAAAAGAATATGAAATCCGCCTTGCAAGAAAAGACGGTGTGCCGATTAACGAATCTGTACAGAAAGAAATCATACAGGTAAGAGATGAGCTGGGACTTACACAGTATAAGTTCCCGTGGGAGGATTAAAAAATGGATATCAGACAGGAATCATTAAAAAAGCATTATGAATGGAACGGAAAAATTGAAGTTGTTTCCCGTGCGAGCATAAATACAAAAGAGGATTTATCTCTTGCATATACCCCCGGTGTAGCAGAGCCGTGCCTTGTTATAAACAAGGATATTGATAAGTCATATGAGCTTACACGTCGCTCTAACCTCGTTGCCGTTGTTACAGACGGTACTGCGATTTTAGGACTTGGCGATATAGGTCCCGAGGCAGGTATGCCCGTTATGGAGGGTAAATGTTGCCTTTTTAAAGAGTTTGCAGATGTTGATGCATTCCCTCTGTGCGTTAAGTCAAAGGATGTTGACGAGATTGTACGTACGATTTACCTTCTGTCAGGTAGCTTTGGCGGTGTAAATCTTGAGGATATTTCTGCACCCCGTTGCTTTGAAATTGAGGAAAAGCTTAAGGAAATATGTGATATTCCCATTTTTCACGATGACCAGCACGGAACTGCGATTGTAGTTGCAGCGGCACTCATAAATGCACTTAAGCTTGTAAAGAAAAATATAGGCGAGGTAAAGGTTGTAATAAACGGTGCAGGTAGTGCAGGTATTGCAATTGGAAAGCATCTTATGAATATGGGTGTAAAGAACCTTACATATTGCGACAGATTTGGTATTATATATAAGGGAAACCCCGATAACAACTCTGCTCAGGAAGAAATTGCAAAGGTTACAAACCTTGAGGGCAAGAAAGGAACTCTTGCAGATGCTCTTGTAGGCAGCGATGTATTTATCGGTGTTTCTGCACCAAATCTTGTAACGGCAGATATGGTTAAAACAATGGCGAAGGATGCAATTATGTTCCCGATGGCAAACCCCACACCTGAAATTATGCCCGATATTGCAAAAGAGGCAGGGGCAAGAGTTGTCGGAACGGGAAGGAGCGATTTCCCCAATCAGATTAACAATGTACTTGCATTTCCGGGAATTTTCCGTGGAGCTCTTGACTGCAGGGCAAAGTGCATAAATGAGGAAATGAAGGTTGCGACATCTTATGCATTGGCATCACTTATACCTGATGATGAAATAACAGAGGAAAATATAATTGTGTCACCTCTTGATAAGAGAGTTGCGCCTGCAGTAGCAGAGGCAGTTATAAAGGTTGCAAGAGAAACAGGGGTTGCAAGAATATAATTTTTGTGATATACTAAATAAATCTTGTAAGTATCGGAGGGAAGACTATTATGACAGCGACGCAAAAAAGCATCAGCAATAAAGTTATTGCAGCAGTTCGTACGAATGAGGAACTTCTGCGTGCATCATCTTCCGATGTCAGAATAGTTTTCCATCTTTCTCCGAACATACTTACACTTGAAAATGATATAAAAATTATGCACAGTGCAGGAAAAAAGCTTTTCCTGCATCTTGATTTAGCCGACGGTATAGGCCGGGACAGAAGCGGAATTGAATATATAAAACGGCTTGGTGCAGACGGGATTATAAGCACAAGAACGAGTATTATAAAATACGCAAGGGAGCTTGGAGTGTTTACGGTACAGCGTTTCTTTATTGTTGATTCTCAATCAATTTATACAACGATAGAAGCGCTCAAATCCTCCAAAGCTCAAATGATAGAGGTAATGCCCGCTATGGGTAAGACAATAATGAGATTAAAGGAAGCTGTAGATGTGCCGATAATTGCAGGCGGACTTATAGAAACAAGGGAAGAAGCCATAGCAGTTTTGAAAAGCGGTGCATCGGCAGTTTCTACGGGCAATGCACAAATATGGGGTGAAAATAATGAATAATCTTAAAGATAAAAGGCTTTTTCTTTTGGATATGGACGGAACAATCTATATAGATAATGAACTGTTTGACGGAACACTCGATTTTCTTGCGCACGTAAAGAAAATTGGCGGAAGATACATTTTCCTTACCAACAATTCTTCAAAGAGCGTTGATAAATACATAGAAAAGCTAAAAAGTCTTGGAATAGATGCAACGAAAGACGATTTTCTGACATCTACCGATGCAACAGTGCTTTATTTAAAGGATAAAAATTACAAGAAAATATATGCGCTTGGTACAACGTCATTCAGACAGCAGCTTAAAGATAGCGGGTTTAATATAACAGATAAATTAGAGGATGGAATTGATTGTCTTTGTATGGGATTTGATACGGAGATTACCTTCCAGAAGCTTGAGGATGCGTGTATTCTCCTTGGCAGGGGTGTGGATTATATCGCAACCAACCCCGATTGGGTTTGCCCTACCTGGTACGGATATGTTCCTGATTGCGGCTCAATTGCACAAATTCTTGAAACTGCAACGGGAAGAAAACCAAAATTCATCGGTAAGCCACAGCCTGATATGGCACTTCTTGCAATAAAGGCTACGGGCTTTTCTCCTGAAGAAGCAGTCCTTGTAGGCGACAGACTTTATACCGATATTGCCTGCGGTGTGAATGCAGGAATAAGTACGATATTTGTTCTCAGCGGTGAGGGCACAATGGAAGATGTAGAAAGTAGTGAGAAAAAGCCTGAATTTATATATGAAAACATACGTAAAATTTATGAAGATATTCGTTAATTAAATAGTATTATTTTTGAAAAGTACTACTTTTTTAGTAGTAATTTTCTATATATTAAAAAGAGGGAGAATGATTATAATGTTTGAAATGCAGCACATAGAGTACATCTGCAGAATTTTACTTGCGGGAATCTGCGGCATGCTCGTAGGAGTAGAACGTAAAAGACGTTCAAAGGAGGCAGGTACACGAACACATTTTGTTGTTGCGTGCGGTGCGGCGCTGATGATGATTATTTCAAAATATGCATTTTTTGATTTGATAACAGATACAGCATTTGCGGGCGCAGATGTAAGACTTGACCCGTCAAGAGTTGCATCTACTATTGCCAGCGGTATAGGCTTTCTTGGTGCAGGGATGATTTTTGTCCATAAAAATACGATAATCGGTCTTACAACTGCGGCAGGAATATGGGCAACATCGGGAATAGGTATGGCAATCGGTGCAGGAATGTATGCCGTTGGTATCTCGGTAACATTTATAATAATTATTGCACAGGCTATCCTTCATATGAATTTCCGCCATACAGAAAATATTAAGGTCAAAAAATTATTTGTTTCGGATGTATGCGAGGAAGGCTATCAGAAATATATGATGGAAGAGTTTGAAAGAAGAAATATTCACGTGCAGGATGTTTCCGTTGATTTTCAGGGCGAAAACGGAGGCAAAAACTACACCTTCACTATTGATATGCCGCTTGATATTGTTGAAGAGGAAATTATAGAGTTCGCAAAATATAAAGGCAGCATAAAGTCAATTTTATAAAAAAACTAAACTATCTGAAATAATGTAACACAATTATTGTGAACCTACAAAAAAGAGAAAAGAAAAAATTAACATAATATTGACAAGCAGTAAAAATTTTGTTAACATATAAATAACTTAATATCAGGCAAAAAAAGGGTAGAGGTGCGGTTGCTATCAGTAAAGCTTTGTATTTTGGCATAAAATGGCTTAAAAGGAACAATCGCCGAAGTGTGCAGCGAAATGCCGTTTGCTGTATGCTGGGCCGTCAGAAAATATCTGCCGGACTGTCACAAATGTGGAGAGCTATCGCAATTTATAAAAATATTTTAAGGTTGCGCTCTTCGCGCAACCTTTTTTTGTTTAATCAAAGGAGGAGAAAAAATGAAAAGAAAAAATTTACTTTTCACAATTATGGCAGCAATAATGCTGATTGCCTGCCCTATGGCTGCCTTTGCAGAAGGTGCAGAGGAAACTGTTAAGATGGCAGGAACATTCTGGGCGCTTGTACCGCCCGTTATTGCTATTGCACTGGCACTTATTACAAAAGAGGTTTACAGCTCTTTGTTTGTAGGTATCGTTGTGGGCGGACTTTTTGCATCAAACTTCAAGCCTATCGCTGCAGTTGACAACATTGTTAACGAAGGAATTATTGCAGCCGTTTCAGGTATTGCAGGAATTTTTGTATTTCTTGTAGTGCTTGGTGGAATTGTTGCACTTGTAAATAAGGCAGGCGGCAGTGCGGCATTTGGTGAATGGGCAAAGAAGAACATAAAGTCACGTGTTGGCGCAATGCTCGCTACATTCCTTTTAGGTGTACTTATCTTCATTGACGACTACTTCAACTGTCTTACAGTTGGCTCAGTTATGCGCCCCGTAACAGATGCGCACAAGATTTCAAGAGCGAAGCTTTCATACCTTATTGATGCAACTGCAGCACCTATATGTATGATTGCACCCATTTCATCATGGGCAGCAGCAGTATCTGAGTTTGCACCCGAGGGTCAGGGGCTTGCACTCTTTATAAAGGCAATTCCGTATAACTTCTATTCACTTCTCACACTTGTATTCATAATTGCACTTGCACTTATGAAGTTTGATTTTGGTCCGATGGCGCTTCATGAAAAGAATGCCGTTGAAAACGGTGACCTTTACACATGCGGCGACCGTGTTGAAAGCGAAAGGGTTATTCCCTCATCAAAGGGTAAGGTAATCGACCTTGTTCTTCCCATTATTGTACTTATTGTTATTTGTGTATTTGCGCTTGTATATGTTGGCGGAATTATGGATGGCGCAAGCTTTATTGATGCATTCTCAAATACAGATGCAACAGTAGGTCTTCCGTGGGGCGGTATTATAGCTCTTGTATTTACAATTATCTATATGGTTGCAAGAAGAGTTATGACTTTTAAAGAGGCAATGGATTGCGTTCCCAAGGGATTTATTGCAATGGTACCTGCAATCACAATTCTTACTATGGCAACATCTCTTAAAAATATGACAGGTCTTTTAGGTGCAGACGCATATGTTGCAGGTCTTATGGACGGTGCTGCAGCAGGTCTTGCAAACTTCCTTCCTGCAATTATATTTGTTGTTGCTTGCTTCCTTGCATTCTCAACAGGTACATCATGGGGAACATTCGGTATCCTCATCCCGATTGTTGTTGCAATATTCCCTGAGGGCAGCGAAATCCTTATTATAGGTATGTCTGCGTGCCTTGCAGGTGCAGTTTGCGGTGACCACTGTTCACCCATTTCAGATACAACGATTATGTCTTCTGCAGGCGGTGAATGTAACCACATTAACCACGTATCAACGCAAATTCCCTATGCAGTAAGTGTTGCAGCGATTTCGTTTGTAATGTATGCAGTAGCAGGTTTTGTTCAGAACTGGATGATACTTCTTCCTGTAGGTATTATTTTAACAGTTGCATTCCTCTTTGTTATGAAGGCAGTTGCAAAGAAAAACGCATAAAAAGATAATGAAAAAACTCCGCTGAAGGGTTAGCCTTCGGCGGAGTTTTTTTATAATATAGGAATTTGCGCGCATTGTGCGCAAAATTGCGTATTTCAACAAAGTTTACCTATAAAAAAGTGAGCGTAGCGAACATTTAGTTGACGAAGTCAACTTTGTTCTTGGGTTTTATCGTGAGCGACATTTGCCTTGTTTGAATTTAGTCGGGACACGAAATGGGTGAAGCGGCACGCTTCTTTCTTACCGTATAGGAATTTGCGTGATTTTATCGTGAGCGACATTTGCCTTGTTTGAATTTAGTCGGGACACGAAATGGGTGAAGCGGCACGCTTCTTTCTTACCGTATAGGAATTTGCGTGATTTTATCGTGAGCGACATTTGTGTTGTTTGAATTTAGTCGGGACACGAAATGGGTGAAGCGGCACGCTTCTTTCGTGTTTGTGAGGGTGTCTCTCCCGTATGCTTTTTATATGAAGTACTGAAATATAACTGGTTTGAAAAACCAAGATAATCTGAAATTTCTCCGATTGAAAGACTAGTGTGTTTAAGGAGAAATTCTGCTTCCTTTATTTTTAGCATTATATGGTACTGATGCGGAGGATAGCCAAAATGCTTTTTAAAAATTACGGAAAATCTGTCCTTGCTGAGATTTAACTTACTTGCATAGGAGGTTATATCTATTGATGGAGAGCGAAAGTCTCTGTTAATATCAGAAGCAAGCTTTCGTATCTGCTCAAAGTGAGAATCAGGGGGTAAGAGCGATTCTGAAAGTGTGCACATAAGCTGCGAGAAAAGGGCGTTTATGCGAAGATTATAAAAATCACTTTTTATCATAAATTCATTAAGCAGAAATGCAAAAGCAGTACGCACGTCTCTTTCACTGCAACAATTGAATATGCCACTTTCAAGATTATATTTTTCAAGGAAATTTTCCTTTTCTTCCGGAATAAACTGTGCGTAATAGAGTGTTGTTTTTGCTTTAGCTGAAAGGGTAAAATCGAGCGCATCCTGCGGTGTGGCTATAATAAAGCTACACGATTTTATTTTGTATGTATACTCATTAAATGAAACTGTCAATTTCCCGACAGGCATAAAAAGAATACAAAAACAATCTTCATTAACGGGATTTGTTATGCTGACGTTAAGCTTTGATATTACTCTTTTTCCGCAGGATACAATTTTAACATTTGACATAAAAACGCATCCTCTTATCTGTATACGTGGAAACCGTTTCCGACAATCTGCTGAGATTCTGAAAAGATGATGAAAGCTTCAGCGTCTATATCAAGAATTTTTCTCTGAAATTCAGGAGTTTCGTTATCCTTTAGAGCGCACATAAGCATTGTTTTCTTTTCAAGAGTGTAGGCACCGATAACATCGAAAATTGTTACACCTCGGGGAGAAGTGGATATAAGAAACTGCGAAACCTCGTGTCCTTTTTCTGTAACAACGAATGCAAGCTTTGAAATATTAAGCTTCTGAATAAGCCAGTCAACAGAAAAGGTTGAAAGGAAAAGTGCCACAATACCCCAAAGGGCAAGGTCAATCTGCCTGAAGACAATAAGCGATGAAATAATTACAAGTGCATCTACAATAAGCAGAAGCTTACCTATTTTAAAATGAGGGAAAAAGTGCTGAAGTAATCTTCCCAGAATATCAGTTCCGCCCGTTGAGCCTCCTGAAAGGAAGGTAAGACCTATACCAAAGCCGTATAAAAGAGAGCCAAATATTGTTGCAAGAATAATGTTATTTGTCATAGGGGGCAGATACGAGAAAATCTGTACAAAAAGTGAAATGGATGCAGCACCGATAAGTGTTTTAAAAACAAATGCCTTACCTAAAAACTTAAGAGAAAGAAAAAGAAAAATTATATTAATCACAGCAAATGAAAGTCCCGGAGGGATTTTTGCAAGATGGTAGAGTATGGTTGATAAACCTGACACGCCGCCGCTTACAACCTTGTTTGGAAGGTAGAATACACTTATACCAAACGCAGTAATAATCGGACCGATAATAAAGAGTAGGTTTTGTTTGATTTTGCTGTTCATATTAATGCTCCTAACACATTGATTTCAAGATAGGCATAAGGGCGCCTAGCCCAATATGCCTAAACGATACCATAATTGTAGTTTTTTGTCAATAAGTGAAAAGAGAATATTTTGATTGCTACTTGAAAAGGGAAAATAGATTTGATATAATGATGAAAGTTAATACTGTAATAGAAGGTGAATTAATGAATATCGTTATAGTTGGTTGCGGCAAGGTAGGACAAAAGATTGCCGAAAAGCTGAGTAATGAAAACGAATATAATATAACAGTGGTTGATTTGCGTCACAGTGTTGTTGACGAAATGGTAAACCGCTATGATGCAATGGGTGTGGTAGGTGACTGCATCAATGCAGAAATCCTTGAAGAGGCAGGCGTGAAAAGCACCGATATACTTATTGCGGTAACAGGCAGTGATGAGCTTAATTTTATGACGTGTCTGCTTGCAAAAAAAATGGGTGATTGCCAGACTATTGCACGTATAAGAAAGCCTGAGTACAGACGGTCTATAAATCTTTTTAAGGATGATTTAGGTCTTGCAATGGTTATAAATTCTGACGTTGCGGCGGCACACGAAATTGCCCGTGTGCTTAAGTTCCCTACAGCGATACAGATAGATACCTTTGCAAAGGGAAGAGTGGAAATTTTAAAATTCAGAGTTCCTGAAAATTCTGTATTGTGCGATTTAAAGCTTTCTGAAATGTCAGGAAAGCTTAATTGTGAAGTTCTCGTCTGCGGCGTTGAACGTGAAGGTCAGGTGTATATTCCGGGCGGTGATTTTGTAATAAAAAGCGGCGATCTTGTATCAATTGTGGCAACATACCACAATTGTGCTTCCTTTTTTAAAAAAACGGGAATTAAGTCAAACCGTATTAAGGATACAATTATTATCGGCGGAGGAGTTACGGGATATTATCTGGCAGATTTACTTATTCAGTCGGGTATCAGTGTTAAAATAATTGAACAGAAAAAAGAGCGCTGTGAAGAACTTGCATATCTTCTCCCGAAGGCAACAGTTATTTGCGGGGACGGAACGGATAATTCCCTTTTGCTTGAAGAAGGTATTGAATATGCCGATTCTGTAGTAGCGCTTACCAATATCGATGAGGAAAATATTTTGCTGTCGCTTTTTGCACGCAGCAAAACAAAGGGAAAGCTTATAACAAAAATAAACAGAATAGCCTATGATGAGGTTATTAAAAAGCTTGACCTTGACACAATAGTTTATCCAAAGGACATTACTGCTGAAAACGTTCTGAAGTTTGTCAGGGCTACAAATAATTCAATAGGAAGCAGTAATATTCAGACAATGCACTTTATCCTTGACGGCAAGGCGGAGGCGTTGGAATTTAAAATCGGCGAAAGCTCCAGCGTGACGGGAAAACCCCTTGAAACGCTTAATATTTCAAAGGGAATACTTGTTGCATGCATAAACAGAAATGGAAAGGTAATAATCCCCAAGGGTCCCGACAAGATTGAGGTTGGTGACAGCGTTATTATAGTGACGACAAGGGGTGCCTTAAAGGATATAAATGATATTTTGGAAGGTTAATGCATTATGAATTATAAACGTATACTCCATACTCTGGGACTTGTGCTTTGTTGCGAGGCAGGGTGTATGCTGCTGCCGCTTATATGTGCAATTATATATAAAGAAGCTGTCTGGAGCGATTTTTTCGTATCTATTGCACTGTGCCTTGCAGCAGGAACTATTCTTGCAATGCAAAATACGCAAAAAAAAGAGATTTATGCAAAAGAAGGATTTATTATTGTTGCACTAAGCTGGATAGTAATGAGTGTATTCGGTGCAATGCCTTTTGTTCTTTCAGGCAGTATTCCAAGCTTTATACATGCGCTTTTTGAAACGGTTTCAGGCTTTACAACAACGGGTGCAACTATTCTTTCTGATGTAGAGGTGCTTCCCAAAAGTATACTTTTCTGGAGAAGCTTTACCCACTGGATAGGCGGTATGGGTGTTCTTGTCTTTCTGGTTGCACTTCTTCCGATGTCAGGCGGAAACAATCTGCATCTGATGAAAGCGGAAAGCACGGGACCCTCTGTAAGCAAGCTTGTTCCAAAGGTTAAATCAAGTGCAAAAATTCTCTACGGAATATACATTGCAATGACGCTTACATTGGTTGTTTTACTTCTTGCAGGAGGAATGAACCTTTTTGATGCGCTTACACACGCATTCGGTACAGCGGGTACGGGCGGATTTGGTGTCAGAAATTCAAGCATAGCAGATTACAGCCCTTATATTCAGGTGGTTATTACAATCTTTATGATACTGTTTGGTATTGATTTTTCAGTATATTTTATAATACTGATGCGAAAATTCAAACTGCTTGCACGTGCAAATGAAGTAAAGACATATATAGGAATTATACTCCTCTCTACGGCTGTAATATGCATTAATTGTTGCAGTGTATTTGGAAACATCTGGACTTCGCTCAGACACAGTGCGTTTCAGGTAGCGTCAATAATTACAACAACAGGTTTTGCAACGGTTGATTTTGATAAATGGCCTGAGCTTTCAAAGGCGATTTTGGTTTTGTTGATGTTTGTGGGTGCCTGCTCGGGTAGTACGGGCGGCGGTATAAAGGTTTCACGTATTGTGATTTTCTGTAAAAGCATAGGTAAGGAAATTATGTATGCTGCACATCCCAAGAGCGTGAAAAAAACTATGATGAACGGCAGAATTATAGAGCACGAAACAATAAGGGTAATAAATGTATATATGGCGGCGTATCTTGTGATTTTCGTTTCATCAGTTCTTCTCATAAGTATTGATAATTTTGATTTCACCACGAATTTCACTGCGATTGCAGCAACTCTTAATAATATTGGTCCGGGACTTGCCAAGGTAGGACCTACGGCGAATTTTTCGATTTATTCACCTTTTTCGCTTATTGTTATGACGTTTGATATGCTGATAGGAAGACTTGAAATATTCCCGATGCTTGTACTCTTTTCAAAATATACGTGGCGTAAATAGGATGACAAAGTCATCCTTTCTGAGCGAAAAGTTTCTAAAGAAAATATTTCGTTGCGAGATAAGGGCTTTCGCTCGCGCGGCACTCACCGTGCCAGCCCTTTATAGGAGTCAAAACCGAGGTACACGCCCCCGTTTTTGACGGATTTAACGTTAAGGGGAAACCCCTTAACAATCCCCAATTCAAACGTAATTTTCAATGTAGAAATGAGCAATCCCCTTTTTAGGAGATTGCTCATTTCTATTTACGCAAGATTGGTTTCACGTATCTTCTTCCTTACGGAAAGAACCATAGAAGGGGATACGGAAAGCTCGTCAACCCCCATCCTTAAAAACTTTTCTGTAAGAGTGGTGTCTGCGGCAAGCTCACCGCAAATACCTACCCATATTCCTGCATCGTGTGCGCTTTTTACAGTCATTTCAATCATTTTTAATACAGCCTCACTGTGCGAGTCAAAAAAGTCATCAAGCTGTTCGTTCTGTCTGTCGATTGCCAGAGTGTACTGAGAAAGGTCGTTTGTTCCTATACTGAAGAAGGAAACCTCTTTTGCAAGCTTGTCTGACACCATTACAGAAGCAGGTGTTTCTATCATAATACCTTGCTCGGGAATTGAAAACGGTATTTTCTGCGATGAAAGCTCGGATGCAACCTCGGATACAATTGATTTTATTTTATGAATTTCTTCAAGCGAAATTATCATAGGATACATAATGGAGATATTTCCATATACGGATGCACGCAAAAGTGCACGCAGTTGAGTTTTGAAAATTTCCTGACGTTTAAAACAAAGACGTATTCCCCGAAGTCCGAGAGCGGGATTTTCCTCGTTCTTTAGTCCTAAATATTCGACCTTTTTATCTGCACCAATGTCAAGGGTACGGATTATGACCTTTTTCCCTGCCATTGTTTCGGCGACAGTTTTATATATGGCGAATTGTTCTTCCTCACCGGGGGCAGTATCGCTTTCAAGATAAATAAACTCACTTCTGAAAAGCCCGATACCTTCTGCGTCGTTAAAAAGGACAAGGGGAAGGTCTTTTATATTTCCCATATTTGCATAAAGCTTAATTTTCTTGCCGTCAAGGGTTATGTCCTCTTTACCTTTAAGAAGCTGCAGAAGCTCTCTTTTTTTCAGTTGCTCGTCAAGCTTTGTTTTCATTTGGGAAAGAAATTCTTCTTCAGGCTCGATATAGACAGTTCCTGTATATCCGTCCACAATTCCCATTTTACCGTCGGCATAATTGTTTTCGTATATATCCACGCCGATTATAGCAGGGATATTCATTGTTCTGGCAAGTATGGCGGTATGGGAATTAAGAGAACCCTTAGATGTTACAAACGCAAGTATACGTGATTTGTCAAACTGCACAGTCTGACTTGGGGTAAGTTCATCTGCAACGAGAATAACAGGCTCATCACCTGAAATCTTACTTTGCGAAATATCGCTTAAAATATTAATAACACGGTCTGAAATATCTTTTACATCTGTAGCTCTGGCCTGCATATATGCATCATTCATAGCTGAAAACATTTTTGAAAAATTCTGCGCTGCTAACATAACGGCATATTCTGCATTAAGGCTTTGTGTACATATCATACTTTTTATAGCATCCAGATAGTCCGCATCCTCAAGCATCAGGATATGAATGTCAAAAATTGCGGCATTGTCCTTTCCGACTTCCTCCAGTGCCTTTTTTTGCAGCTTTTTAAGCTGTGCTATGGCTTTTTCTTTTGCTTCTGTAAAACGCAGATACTCTGCATCACAATCTTTTATGTGTGTGCGTTTGACAGTAACAGGTTCCTTTTTCCATATTTTGATTTTGCCTATGGCAATTCCGCCAAAGACGCTTTTTCCCTGATAAATTAGCATATCTGATTCTCCATTACAAATTGTTTTCGAGAAACTCTCGGAGTGCGTGCATAGCTTCTTCTTCATCTGCTCCGCTTATGTTTATTTTGAGGCTGTGACCGCATTTTGCGCCCAATCCCATAACTGCAAAAATCCTCTTGGCATCGGCAGTTTTTCCGTCGAGCTCTAAAGTGATGTCTGCCTTAAATCCCGATGCCGCTTTAACAAGCATTCCTGCAGGTCTTGCGTGTATTCCAAGGGGGTCTTTAACAGTGTAGATAAATTCTTTCATACGCATATTTCCTTTCTTTATCAACTAATTTTAATATTTCGTAATTTTGCGTATTTATTCAACTTGACTTTTTAAAAATCAGAATGTAAAATAGAGAGCGTAAAAAAAGGAGGCAGATTATAGTGCAACTTTTAAACAAAAGACCCGAAAACTGTGAAAAAAGACTTTTAAAAGAAGTTAAATGTTATGATTTTCTTGATGGTTTAGACATAAATTATTTAAGAGTTGACCATAAAGAAGCGGAAACTATGGAAAGCTGTAGTGAAATAGAAAAAGTTCTCGGTGCGCAGATATGTAAAAATTTATTTTTATGTAACCGTCAGGAAACTCAGTTTTACCTTCTTATGATGCCCGCAAATAAACCTTTTAAAACAAAGGATTTGTCAAAACAGATTCAAAGCAGCCGTCTTTCTTTTGCAAGTAGCGAAAATATGGAGAAATATCTTGACATAACACCCGGCTCTGTAAGCATTTTAGGACTTATGAATGATAAGGAAAATGCAGTAAGACTTCTTGTGGATAAGGATTTGATGAATGAGGAATATATAGGAGTTCATCCGTGTATAAATACGAGCAGTCTTAAAATAAAAACAGAAGATGTTTTTAATGCTATTGTAAATGCCCTTAATCATCCAATGACAGTTGTAGAGCTTGAAGATACTTCTAATGAATAATTTGTGAGGTTTTTTATGCAGTGTGATTTTTTATTTTTATTTAACAGTATATTGCTTGGAATAGGACTTGCAATGGATGCTTTTTCTGTTTCTCTTGTAAATGGTCTTAATGAGCCGAAAATGAGCAGGATAAGGCTTTGCGAAATTGCAGGCGTATTTGCCTTTTTTCAGGCATTTATGCCTATGACAGGATGGTTTTTGGTAAAGAGTATTGCAGATAAATTTACTGCGTTTCAAAAGTTCATTCCCTGGATTGCACTTTTACTTTTGCTTTACATAGGAATAAATATGCTCCGTGAGGGAATAAAAAATGATGGGGAAGAGAAAAGTGTTGCAGCAGTAAGCGTGGCAGAACTGATAATTCAGGGAATTGCAACCTCAATTGATGCATTATCTGTTGGGTTTACAATTTCATCTTATAATTTATTAATGGCTTTTGTGTGCTCTCTTATAATCGCCTCAGTAACGTTTTTGATATGTGCGGCAGGTATTGTAATAGGAAGTCACTGCGGAACAAGGTATTCAGGAAAGTCATCAATGCTTGGCGGAGTAATATTAATATTTATCGGTTTAGAAATTTTTATAAAGGGAATTTAAAAACAGTTGTAATATAAAAATTTTTATGATAGAATAATCTTCAAATGAAAATAAGGTGGCGGTAACTATGAAGACGAGAATTGGAATATTCGGATACGGAAACCTTGGTAGAGGGGTGGAAGCGGCGATCAAGCAAAACGATGATATGGAGCTTGTAGCAGTTTTTTCAAGAAGAAACCCCGACAGTGTTAAAATAAATACAGACGGTGTCAAGGTTTATTCGAGTGATGATATAGAGAAATTTACGGATAAAATAGATGTATTAATCCTTTGCGGAGGAAGTGCAACTGACCTCCCCGTGCAGACCCCAGAGATGGCGCAGATGTTCAATGTTATTGACAGCTTTGATACACACGCTAAAATACCCGAGCATTTTGATGCCGTAAATGAAAAGGCGGAAAAAAGCGGGAAGGTTGCAATAATATCGGTTGGATGGGATCCGGGAATGTTTTCTTTAAACAGACTTTACGCAGGTGCAATTCTTCCTGAAGGAAAGGATTATACCTTCTGGGGTAAGGGCGTAAGTCAGGGACATTCTGATGCAATCAGGAGAATTGACGGTGTTGTTGATGCAAAGCAGTACACAATTCCCGTGGAAAGTGCACTTGATGCGGTAAGAAGCGCAAGTGAGCCAAATCTTACCACACGTCAGAAGCATACGAGGGAATGTTTTGTTGTTGCAGAGGACGGAGCCGATAAAGAACGAATTGAAAAGGAAATAGTTACAATGCCCAACTATTTTGCTGATTATGATACAACAGTTCATTTTATCAGCAAGGAAGAACTTGAAAAAGACCATAGTGCAATACCGCACGGCGGTTTTGTAATACGAAGCGGAAAAACAAATGGCGGTAAAAACAGCCATATTATAGAATACAGCCTGAAGCTTGATTCCAATCCTGAATTTACTGCATCGGTACTTCTGTGCTATGCACGTGCTGCGCACAGAATGAATAAAGAGGGTATGAAAGGATGCAAGAGTGTCCTTGATGTGCCGCCGTCATATCTGAGCGCAAAGAGCGGGGAAGAATTAAGACGTGAATTATTATAAAGGATGACCTACGTCATCCTTTCGAAAGAGAAATTTTGCAAGACAAAACATTCTCTTTCGAGGTAAGGGCTTTCGCTCGCGCGGCACTCACCGTGCCAGCCCTTTATAGGTGTCAAAACCGAGGTGCGCGCCCCCGGTTTTGACAAATTATATGTTAAGGGGTAGCCCCTTAACAATCCCCTTCAGGCGCAATTTCCTATACGGTAAAAGAAGCATCCGAGGAAGGAAGTCTTCCTCGGATGCTTTTTGCTATTCTGTATAATATTTTTCTTTAAGCTCAATCTCTACCTCTGTCGTGTCGCCTGCGGGCACTGCAAAATCAGGGAATTTGAGGCGTATTCTTACTTTACTGTTTACCTCAAACTGAGCAAGATTAATTTCTTCTGTTTCAATCTGCTTTATTTTATCAAAGGCTTCGCCCTCGCCGTATATTTTTACCGTATATTTAGAGGGGAGGGAATGTGTCTTTCCACCCGTAGTTTTAAGTACAACGGGAACTGTTTTTACATCGTAAAACGTATATGAAACCTCAACCTTATTAGGCGTGCATACAACCCCTTCAAGCGGTGTGCCGTCCTTTCCGTAGGCAACAAGCTTTGCAGTTTGCTTTGCCTCCTTGGAATTTGGAACAATACTTTCTGTTTTAACACTGGCAATCTCATTTAATATGCTCTTGGGTGCAGAAACAGAAACTTCACTGTGCGAAAGCTTGTGCGAGCTTACAATAAGGTCTGAATCGTGGCTTTGTGCAATATCCGCTTCAATATTAAATGTTTTTTTCTGCATTGCCTCTATCACGACAGCAATATCTTTCCCTTTTACATAATATGTTGCACCTGATACAGATGAACTTACCGTTGCAGGAATAACATACTTTCCGCTTTCCTTGATTGATGATACATTGATAACGGCAGAGAGAGTTTTGTTTGAAACCCTTGCAAGGCTGAGTCTGCGTGCAGTTACTTTTACATCAACACTTTTTTCTGAAACGGAATATACTGAAAAACCGTTTTCCTTAAGCGCCTGTTCACCTGCAATAGCAAGAGGGACATTTTTTACTGTTTTCGACATTGTAGGGTTTTCCTGATAGGAAACGTAAAACCATAAAATAGCTGCCAATGCTACACAAATAATTTTTACTGCAAATTTATCACGTGTCATTTTTTCCATCTCAGCCGCTCCTTCCATTTTGCAAGTGTGTTGTCATCCTTTTTAGAGGAGTCGGAAGAAAGTACCTTCATAATAGCTTTTTTCAGGGTTTCTTCAGTATAGTTACGGCTCATATTACCGCCTATGGTAAAGCTTATCTTACCTGTTTCTTCGCTGACAACAATTACAGCAGCATCAGAACTTTCTGAAAGACCGAGTGCGGCACGGTGTCTCGTACCAAATTCACGGCTTAACGTTTCGTTATAAGTAAGCGGGAGAATACATCTTGCGGAAAGTATTCTGTTTTCCCTGATAATTACCGCACCGTCATGAAGCGGTGTGTTGGGAATAAATATGTTTATTAAAAGTTCACTTGAAACTTTAGAATCGATTTCACAGCCTGTTCGTACGATATCGCCGATTTTTGTACCACGTTCAAGTACAATAAGTGCGCCTATGCGTCTGCTTGACATAGCAACTGCTGCCGCGGCAATTTCTGATGCAGTATTTTCCACATCATCTTTTTCAGCAGAAAACAACGTTGAAAAGTTTGTTCTGCCCACTTTCTCAAGTGCACGACGAAGCTCGGGCTGAAAGACGATAAGAAATGCCATAATACCAAATTGCATCAGATTTTTAATAAGATAGTTAATTGTATTAAGCTGTAACACATTTCCTATCCATGTAAATATAAGAAGCAGTATAATACCTTTTACCAGTGTACCCGCCCTTGTCTCTCGAAGAAAGGAAGAAGACTTGTAAAAAATATACGCAACAATAGCTATATCTATAATATCTGTAATCCTGAAAGAGAGAAGGGAAGAAGGAATATTGCTTATAATTGTTTCAAACAACAGCTTTGCCCCCTTTATTCTTGTTAATTTTATTATACAATAAAAAAAACAAGAATAAAAGAGTTTTTTTAATCAATTGATAATTTTTTCAATCGCAAAGGCAGCACGGCTTATTTCTTCCTTTGTGTTAAAATAACCGCTTGAAAGCCTGAGAAGCCCTTTTGAAACAGTTCCCAGTGTGCGGTGTGCCATTGGAGCACAGTGAAGACCCGAGCGTGTAGCAATCAAAAATTCACTGTCAAGACGTGAAGATATTTCCACGCAGTCGTAATGTGGAAAGAGCAGCCCGGCAACGCCCACCCCCGGCCGCCCCAGAAGCTGAGCGCCCTTAATGGCAGAAAGCTGCTCTGTCAGAAATCTGGCATTTTCAAGCTCTTTTTCTTGTACTCCTTCGCTCAGTACAAATTTAATTCCCTCGCAAAGTCCTGCTATACCGCAGGCGTTAACGGTTCCCGCCTCAAAGCGGTCGGGAAGAATGTCAGGCATAAGGGCGCTTTCAGAAAGACTTCCTGTTCCGCCCTCTAAAATGGGGTTAAGTGTTAAACCATTTCGTATATAAAGAGCGCCTGTGCCAAAAGGTCCGTAAAGTGCTTTGTGACCTGCGAAAGCAAGCATATCGCCATATGAAGCTTTTATATCGAGTATCCCTGCACTTTGTGCACAGTCGATAAGTGTCAGCACTCCTTTTTCCCGTGCGGCAGAGCAAATGCTTTCAACAGGGTTTACAGTTCCTACTACATTTGATGCGTGTATAATGCAGATAAGGCGTGTTTTTGGTGTGATAAGGCTTGTAATACTTTCTTCCGAAACATATCCTGAAGAATCGGCACGTGCTATCTTTACGGTTACACCTTTTTTTTCAAGGGCAACAGCACTTCTTAAAACGCTGTTGTGCTCCATTGAGGAGAGAATAATTTCATCTCCCGGGGAAACTGTCCCTTTTATTGCAAGGTTTATTGCTTCAGTAGCATTTTTTGTAAAAACAATTCTTTCAGGATTATCTGCACCGATAAGACGTGCGAGCTCCTCCCGGCATTCAAGGACCTTTTCACCGCTCAGCCTTGATAAATAATGACCGCCTCTTCCGGGGTTTCCGCCATAGTTTTGCATAAATTCAGTTACGGCATTAATTACACTTTGCGGCTTTGGAAAGGTGGTTGCTGCATTATCAAGATATATCATAAAACTCTCCATTCTGCCAATAGTCAAAAAAAGACCGGGCTATATTTTTGAATAAATTTTTTTACCGTCTATCAGCGATTCTGTATAAAATGCACGTATTTTTATACCCAGCTGCATTGCTGCGGTGGAAATGATTTTCTGAGATGCATCTTCAAAGCGCAAGCTGTATCCGCAACCGTCTTTTGCAAGCGACTGCGGAGTTTGAATTACACTTGATGTTATACCCATTTCACCTACGCGCCGTTTTATTCTGTTTGCTGATGTGACAGAGGCAACAGTTGCAAGCATAGTAATGTTCCTTTCCTGATTATTTTCAATATCATCTTATGCTTTTCGGGGGATTTTTGCTTGCCTTAAAATAAATCAAATAAAAAAATGTAACAAATTCGTAAAGAATGGTAAAAAAATGTTGAAATAAAGAGCAGAAAGTGTTATTATAATTATGTATGATTATAAAATCAGGAGGGATAGGTATGGTTAACAAGTACCTTAACAATATTCTTATTCAGATGAAAAAAATTCTCGGTACAGAGGTTGGAATTATTGAGGGTAACGGTTCCTTAACCGCCTCGGGCAAAGTGGACGAGCTTACAGGGAAAGCCCAGGATATTTTGGCATACTGTGCCGAAAGCAGACAGAAAATTACAAGTGATATGGGATATACGTTTTGTACTGTTACTTCAAGAGGAAAGGTTGACTATATTGCCTTTATAAAAAGTCAGGATGAAATGTCGGGTACTTTCGTGGAAATGCTTTCCTCATATGTAGGAAATGTCCGTCAGATGCATAACGATAAATTTGATAAGGCGAATTTTATAAAAAATATACTTGCTGACAGTATTCTGCCGGGAGATATTTTTCTCAAAAGTAAAGAACTTCATCTTTCTTATGACGCTGACAGGGCAGTTTTTGCACTGCAGTACGATGAAATAAGAGGTGTTGATGTATACGATATTATAAGCGGTATCGTACCCGACAACGGAAAGGACTTTGTAATTGACCTTGACAACAATATGATTGCCGTTGTTAAAGAGGTGAAAATGGGTATTTCGCCCTCAGAACTTGAAGAAATTGCTTCACAGATAAAAGACACAGTAACGAGTGAGGCTATGGTTAATATCAGCCTTGGAATAGGAAGTATAGCAACGAATATCAAGGATATTGCAAAAAGCTATAAGGAAGCAAGAATTGCTCTTGAGGTTGGAAAGGTTTTTGACGGTGAAAAATATATTATAAACTACGATAACCTCGGTATAGCAAGGCTTATCTATCAGCTCCCGACAACCCTTTGTGAGCTTTTCCTTTCAGACGTATTTAAAAAGGACTCCATAGATTCGCTTGACCAGGAAACGCTTTACACAATTCAGAAGTTCTTTGAAAATAACCTCAACGTTTCGGAAACCTCACGTCAGTTATATGTGCACAGAAACACTCTTGTATACAGACTTGATAAAGTAAAGAAAATGACAGGTCTTGATTTAAGAATTTTTGACCACGCAATAGTTTTTAAAGTTGCACTGATGGTTAAAAAATATCTTGTTTCAAAACCGATGCGCATATGATTGAGAGGATGGTTTCATGATAGAGTTTAAAAATGTCACCGTTGTTTATGACAAGGATATAGTCGGACTTGACAATGTTTCTTTTAAAATAAACGACGGCGAGTTTGTATTCTTAGTTGGTAAGACGGGCGCGGGAAAAAGCTCGGCAATAAAGCTTTTAACGGGTGAGATAAGACCTACGGGCGGAGATATAATAGTTGACGGAATTGTTGTAAATGCCCTGAAGCGTTCCAAAATTCCGTATCTTCGCAGGGCGCAGGGCGTTGTTTTTCAGGATTTCAGACTTTTACCAAACAAGACCGTGTTTGAAAATGTTGCGTTTGCAATGGAAATTATCGGGAAAAGCAAAAAGGAAATCCGCCGTAAGGTGCCTAAAATTCTTGCTCTTGTCGGACTTGATGAAAGGGCAAACAATTATCCTAACGAAATTTCGGGCGGTGAGCAGCAGCGTGTAAGTATTGCACGTGCGCTTGTAAACAGTCCGTCACTTATAATAGCGGACGAGCCTACGGGAAATCTTGACGTTGAAACCTCGCAGGAGGTTATGAACCTTTTTGACAAAATCAATAAGATGGGTACAACGATTGTGATGGTTACTCATTCAGAAAAAATTGTAAATGACATGTGCAAGCGTGTTATACAGCTTGAGGGCGGTATCGTTGTACGTGATGAAGAAAACGGGGTGTATAATCTTGAAGCTTAGAAATCTTAAATATTATATTAAAAGTGCTTCAAGCTCTTTTATACGAAACGGAATTATGACTTTTGCATCTTTTATTACGGTAACGTGCTGTTTGTTCTTATTTGGTGTATTTTTGCTTTTTACAATGAATATGAATTATATCAGTGAGCAGATTGAATCGCAGTGTGAAGTTCAGGCGTATATAGATATAAATGCCGATGAAACTACTCAGCAGAATGCATATAATGAGATTTTGCTTATTGAAAATGTTTTAGATGCAGAACTTGAGACAAAAGACCAGGCATTTAATAATTTCAAGTCACGTCTTGGTGCGCACGCAAGTGTGCTTGAAGGTCTTGAGGGAAAGGACTTTTTAAGAAGCTCTATTAAAATTTCCCTCAGGGATATTCGTTCTTCGGCAGAAACTGTGAAAAAAATCAGCAAAATTTCAGGCATTGAAGAGGTTAAAAACAGGCAGGATATTGTGCAGAAGGTTATCGGCTTTACAGACGTTATAAAAAGCGGCAGCGCAATAGCAATGCTTATTCTTCTGGCAATTGCAGTATTTATTATACAGAACACTATTAAACTGAGTGTTTATGCACGTGAAAAAGAGATACATATTATGAAATTTGTCGGTGCGACAGACCATTTTATCAGAATGCCGTTTGTTCTTGAGGGTATTATGATAGGGGCACTTGGATTTATGGTATCTTTTGTAATAATATCTCTCGGATATAACGCTTCGATTGGTTCACTGCAGTCACTTATTAATTTGTTTGAGTTTGTTCCGCTTGAAGCGTGCATATTACAGCTTAGTGTAAGTATGGCTGCTTTTGGCGTGCTGATGGGCGCGGCAGGAAGCGGATTGTCATTAAAGAGACATCTTAAAGTCTGATCTTTAAGGGGGAGTACGGTATGAAAAAACAAGCCCGTGAAAAGTTAAAACGCATTATGGCTATGGTTTGTGCGCTTCTTGTTGTAGCGGCATTCATTTTATCAATAATAATGCCTGCGGCATTTGCGGTTACTCAAAAACAGCTTGATGATGCAGATGCAAAGACAAAGCAGGCACAAAAGGAGCTTCAGAAAGCGCAGGAGGCAAAAAAAGCGGCGCTTGCACAGTATAATGCTATTGATAAGCAGATAAGCGACACGGAAGATGAAATCGGAAGAATTGAAACGCAGATAGAGCAGACTAAAGAGGATATTACTCTCAAGCAGGAGGAGCTTAAAGCTGCGGAGGAGGAATTTAAGCAGTATGAAGCTGTTTTTATGGTGCGTGCAAGGGCAATGTATGAAAACAGTGAGATAGATTACCTTGAAATTCTTTTCGGTGCTGATGATTTTGGTGATTTTCTTTCTAAAATTGAAATGATAAGTCAGCTTATGGATTATGACAATGGTATTCTTGAAAAGCTCAACGAAACAAAAGAAAAAATTGCCGCTGCAAAAGAGGAACTTGAAAATATTCTTGTAAGGCAGGAAGAAAATGCTGCCTCCCTTGAAGCGAGAAAAGGCTCGCTTAATGAAACACTTGCACAAAAGCAGGCAATGCTTGATGAAATGACAAAGGATGTTGAAAAGTATAAGGCACTCTATGACGAGGCTGAAAGAGCGGAGCAGGAGCTTATAAGACAAAACCGCAGTGCGTTTTCGTATTCGGCAAACCCCGTAAAATATACGGGCGGAAGATTTATGTGGCCCGTACCTGCAAGCTCCCGTATCACAAGCCAGTACGGCTACAGAATACATCCTGTATATAAGACAAAGAAATTTCATTCAGGAATAGATATAGGGGCACCTTACGGGGTGGATATTCTTGCCGCAGCGGACGGTACAGTAACCCTTGCTACAACTAACGGCGGATACGGAAAATGTGTTATAATTAACCACGGAAGCGGTATTACAACCCTTTACGGACATAACAGTACACTCCTTGTTTCAGTAGGAAACAAGGTTACAAAGGGGCAGGTAATTGCCAAAGCAGGCTCGACAGGTGTGTCGACAGGACCGCATCTGCATTTTGAAGTCCGTGTGAACGGCTCGACAACCGATCCGATGCAATATCTGAGGTAGCCGAAAGAGAAATTTTGCATAATACTGCAGAAAATTCTGCAAAAATATAAAGGAGCTTTTTTGTGAAGAAATTTTCAAAACCTTTGTTGACAGTTTTAATCACATTTTCTTTAACAGTGCTTGTTGGCTTTTTTGCACTGTTTGCATTTTTTCAAAGTTGTAATATACCCTTTAAAAAGCTTGTGAAAATAGGTGCAATAATTGATGAGCTTTATGTAGGAGAATATGATGAAAAGCAGATGGAGGAAAATGCCATAAATGCTGTTATAGAAGCACTTGGAGATAAATATGCAGTTTATTATGACGAAGAAAATGCAAAAGAGACGATGCAGCTTTTAGACGGATACTATGTAGGTATCGGTGTTGAAGTTTTTGCAAATACCCAAAAAAATGCGATAGAGGTAATCTCTGCGTATGAGGATTCCCCGGCAGACAAGGCAGGTATCAAAAGCGGTGACCTGATAATAAAGGTTGACGATACCGTGTATACAGCAAAAAATGTTGCTGATGCCATATCATATATGAAAGGCGCAGGGGAGGCGGAGCTTAACAAAGAGCTTTCCATTGAACTTGAGCGTGACGGAGAACGCTTTACAGTAACGCTCAAACGGGAAAAAATTAATATGTACAAGGTTACAAGCAAAATTATAGATGGGATTTGTTACATCCGCTACAGCGGTTTTACACAAAACTCTGAAAAAGAGCTTGAAAAGGTTATTAATTCTCTTGATAAAGATAAGGTAAAAGGAATTGTACTTGATATAAGAAATAATCCGGGCGGAGACCTTGGAAGCGCTATTTCTGCGTGTGATTTATTCCTTGATGACGGTATGATAATGTATACAACCGATAAAAACGGAAAAAAGAAAGAATATTTAGCAACGAAAGGTGCATCAGATTTGCCGCTTGCCCTGCTTGTTAATTCGAGCAGTGCGAGTGCCTCCGAAATTCTTGCAGGGTCGCTTAAGGATAGAGGAAGGGCAATCATTGTAGGAGAAAAAACGTACGGAAAGGGCGTTACCCAGACTATACGCTATATTAATCCTTTTGACGAAACAGAGGGTGCAGTTAAAATTACTACATATAAAAACTTTACTCCAAAAGGAATATGGATAAACGAAGGGGTAACTCCCGATATAGTGGTAAAAAGCGAAAAAACAGATAGAGATATAAAAAACGATGCAGCATTTATTGCGGCAGTAAAGGCTATTAGCCGATAGAGGAACATTAAAATGAAAAAAAGATTAACTGCAATTATTATTGCGTTGGTGCTTGCTTTTTCGGGAGTGGCATCTTTTGCGGAAAATGAAAACAGTGCTGAAGATAAAAATAGTGTAGAGGTTGTGGAGAAAGAAAAAAAGCTTTATGCACAGTCTCCGCACGCAATATTGCTTGATATGAAAACGGGTGCAGTTTTGTACGAGAAAAAAGCAAATTCAAAAGTGTATCCCGCAGACCTCACAAAGATTATGACCGCAGTGCTGGTGCTTGAAAACTGTAAGCTTGAGGAGCTTGCCACGGCAAGCGAAGCGGCACTTTCAAATGTAGCCCAGGGCAACAGTAAAATGGGAATAATTAAGGAAGAACGCCTTTCGGTTAGGCAGCTTCTTTATGCAATGTTACTCGGTTCGGCAGCAGATGCAACAAATGTCCTGGCAGAAAAGACGGCAGGAAGTATAGAGGATTTTGTTGTAATGATGAATAATCGTGCAAAAGAACTCGGAATGGAAAAAACAAACTTTACCAATCCAGTAGGCGACCACGATGAACGTCATTATTCTACAGCATCAGATATGGCACTCCTTTCAATGCACGCAATGAGTATAAGTGAATTTTGTGAAATTGTAAAATGCGATTCATACAGTATTCCTGCAACACAAAAGAGCCAGACTGCACGTAAAATTACAAACAGAAACCATTTTGTAAGCCGCCTTTCCCGAAGTGATTATTATTACAAGTATGCAACGGGAATTAAAACGGGATATACTATTGAGGCGAAAAGTTGTATTGCGGCATCGGCTGAAAAAAGCGGAATTTCGCTGATGGCATTGGTGTTTGAGGCGCAAACAGAAGATAATGTAGTGCAAAGCTTTACCGATTGTGCCAATTTGTTTGATTATGTGTTTGAAAATTATACTGCACAGACTATTGTTTCAAAAGGTGACATTGTAGCGCATACGGGAATTAAGCATACACGACGTGATAAAAAAATAATCCTTAAGGCAGAAGACGAAATGTGTGTTTTAAGGCATAAGGATAATGAAAAAATTAAGATTGAACACAAAGACTACTTTGCAAAAGAAGTCAGCGCCCCCGTAAAAGAGGGGGAGGTTATCGGGGAAAGGGAATATTTTGTAAACGGAAATTCTATAGGCACTCTTAAGCTTACGGCAGATAAGAGTTATAAGCTTGACCCGATTACATTTGCTGTAAATAAGATGGTTGATTTTGTTACTTCACCGTGGTTTTTTGCGGCGATTGCCCTGTGTGTTTTTCTTCTTATTATGGCAGAAAGGCGCAGAAGGAGAATTCTCCGAAAAAAAAGGCGTGATGCGAGAAACAGACGAAACAGAGAGCTTATGCAAAGTATAGATTATATTCATTAAATAAAAGAAGCGTGCCGCTTCACCCATTTTGCGTTCCAACTAAATTTAAACAAGGCAAATGTCGCTCGCGATAAAATTACGCAAATTCCTATACGGTAAAAAATAAAAATATTATGGGTGCTCGCCCAAAAAGAGGAA
>JAZORN010000073.1:0-3081 GCA_045656645.1 Clostridia bacterium
CATGACAAAACCGATGGGATATCCGCCGGTCGAATCATAATGGGAATACCACCGGTGCTCTTTGATCCACACCTGATGCTTCTCCCAAAGATAGGATGAGCCACTGCGCATTACCTGTTCGTCATGACTCTGTAGGAAGAAAACCAAATCCGTGCGATTGGCTTTTTCGATTTGTTCTTGTGTGTAATGGGGCATAGTTCCTCCTGCTTGTTTCTGACGAATTGTACGTGTAAAGGAATTGATTTTATATGTGCGGAGAAGTATAATTTTATTACCAACATGAATTTGTAATGGAGAATCAAACAATGAAAATCTATGATATTTCCCAAGAAGTTTTCTGTTGTCAGGTGTATCCCGACGACCCGACACCAGAGAAAATGATGCTTAAATCAATGGAAAAAGGTGAAGTATATAATTTGACTGCATTTAATATGTGTGCACATAACGGCACACACATAGATGCACCATTTCATTTTATTAAAGATGGCAAAACTGTGGATGAGATATGCTTAGAGGCATTTGTGGGAATTGCTTATGTGGCAGAACACCACGGGATTGTCACTGGCGATGATGCTGTAGAAATAATTGAAAAAGCAAAAAAACAGAACCCAGAAGCGACAAAGAGACTTTTGATTAAAGGAGATATCGAAGTATCATTGGAGGCGGCAAAGGTATTTGCATCTTCAGATATTTTGCTTTTGGGAAATGAACCCCAGACAATTGGACCGCAAAATGCACCAATGGCAGTGCATCTTGTTCTTTTAGGTGCTAATGTTATATTGCTTGAAGGAATTCGATTATCAGAGGTATCTGAAGGTGTTTATTTTCTAAATGCTGCACCGCTGAATTTATCAGGTGCGGACGGTTCGCCGTGCAGAGCAATATTGATAGATGCCGGCAGATAAATTCCAATTTATCGAATTGCTTAACGCCGATATCTAAATCGGTGCGACTTGCCAAAATGAAAAGAGACACCCAGTCGGGTGTCTCTTTTCGTTTTCGTTATGAGATGGAGTGTGAGCTGATGTTCTTCGGGTGATGAGGCCGACGAGCGGAGCTCGTTGGGCAACGCCTGCGAGCGCGTCCAGTGGACGATACAGCGAACAAAAAGGAGCAGCCACGGTCAAAATTTTTGAGTGCGCCACGCGGACGCGAAGAAAATTTTGCTAACCGCAATGGGCACGGAGTGATAACCCGAAGGTCGTGGGCATCAAGTCCTTCCTCCCGAGGCCAAAAATCCTCATTCGCAAGGCTTTGCCTTGCATTTTAAACATCAATACAGTATAATAAGTTTAAAGAATACTCGTAATTAAAGAAAGTATTTTAATAACCGAGGGTTACAAAGGGGATCAAGAGAAAAGTGCTCAAAAAAGTTTTTTTGGTATTTATTGTTGCTGTTTTGTTTTTTCTTGCTTTAATGGGTGTTTATTTTTCTAAACAGTTTGAAAATACACCAACAGATACACTAAACAGCGAAACAGTGAAACACGACACTCCTTCGGAAAGTACGTTAGAGGGAAAAGCAATCTGGCAAGATCCAAACAACGTAGTGGTTATTTGGGAAATCGAACAGAACTGTAATTACAAAATCCTTCGAAGTAACAGTCGCGACGGTGAATATAACTACGTTGGAGAATCGCGGGTTGGTTCGTATCGGGATGATACGGTAAAGCATCCTGAAAACTATTTTTATAAAATTGAAAGAACAAACATTTTATCTAAACGGGTTAAATTATCCGACCCCATTCAAGCCATTGTTAGCAGTGAAGATGTTTCCTCGGTAAGTGTAATCATGTATCATAATTTCGTTTCGAAAGAGGATATAAAAAGCGGAATCGAATACGAGGAATATTCCATATCTCCAGAGGATTTTGAAAAGGATTTGATTTGGCTTAAAGATAACGGATACGTAACAATAACCTCAGATGAACTATTGGAATTCTTAGAGGAAAAGAACCCTCTCCCCGAAAAGACGGTGATTTTATCCATAGATGACGGCTCGTGGGGTGTTTATAAAAACGCCTGGCCTCTTTTAAAAAAATACGGTATGAAAGCAGATTTAAACATAATCGGCGCTCAAATAGATGCAACCTGGGATTCTATAAATTCGGGCAAATCAAGAGACGGAGAAGCGGCTCCTTTTTGCACCTGGGAAGAACTTGTGGAAATGCAAAAAAGCGGAGCGATAAATATTTGTTCTCACACATACGGACTTCACGTTTATAATAAAAATGAACGAATTGGTATGAATCTGATGGAAAACGAAACGGAAGAGGCGTTTACTTCCGTTGTTAAAAAAGATTATGAGAAAAGTTTGAGGTGCATAAGAGGTTGGATCGGTAAAGCGCCCAGGACCGTTGCATATCCTTATTCCAAAAGATGCGTTGAAAGTGATAATATTATACTTTCCAATACCGGATATGAAATTCTTATGGCCGGGGAAGGCGCAAGAGGAACAGTCGGAAATTATTTCGTTACGGATTGTGATATTTCTAATCAATTGATGCTTATAAGCAGACCTTGCCGAATGGATGGAACGCCAATAAGCACTTACCTTAAGAGAATTGCAGAAAAGGATCGTAACGGTATAAATGGATAAAACGATTAACATTTGAATTCGTCAAGGTATAAACTCAACGAGAGGTTAAATGGATTTTGATTTCATCCATTAACATTATATAATCAATGCAAGTCGATATCTAAATCGGTGCGACGTGCCAAAAATCCTCATTCGTAAGAATGGGGATTTTACTTTTTCACTCTTCACTTTTCACTCTTCACTATCCTCTACGCTTTTATATAGAGGATTTTTGCAAGTGATAAGTAATAGTGAAAGTGAAAAAGTATTTTGCAAGGGTTCTCCTTGCTTTTTTGATTGATATGTGATAAGATGAATGTACAAAGATTAAGCACATTTTAATTTCAACAATAAATACTGCAAAAGATAATGTAAAATAGCAATACATTGTCAGCAAAGTTTTCAGGGGGGGAGTGTATAATGATAGAATATATTGAAGGGCGCTGGAACGGCTTTAAAAGATTAGATTTTCAGTTTGAGGGGAGAGCAGCAACCCTTATTGT
>JAZORN010000074.1:0-17068 GCA_045656645.1 Clostridia bacterium
GTCAGCCTATCTTCGTCCTCCGCATTGAAATTATATAAAATTTTTCTAAATATAAGGTCGGAGAGTTTAAAAAGAGGAAATTTTGATATAAGACAAAGAAAATTCAAGAATAATACTGACGTATATTTGCAGAATTTTCTGTAGTATTATGCGAAATTTCCCTTTTTAAACCATACGTAGTTCGACTCTCCGATGACTAACCGAAACGAAGCAATCCGAACCTGCCCAAAATGGCTGAAAATCGGCTTTTTCTTCGTTGTCGGTCTTGAAATACGAAACAGTATTCCTTCGCCCTGCCGCCTTGAAAAATCTCAATTTTGAGACATTTTGGGTTTATGGAATTTTTTGCACACTGTTTTTCGTCAGTACAAGGCAAAAATGCAGCATATACTGACGTATATGCAAGGCTTTTAACGCAGTAATGGCGGAAAACAGAAAGCAAAAAACAGAGTTCGGATTACTTCGTTTCGGTTAACCATTGAAAAATTTTTAAGACTGTGCTATACTGAATTCAACAAAGTTGAATTCAGTAACTAAGTTTGCCCTTGTGGGCAAGTGAAGTTATCTTCGATAGTGAAGTTTACTACGTAAGTGAAGTTTCGTCTGACGACGAAGTGGCAAACTTAACTTCACTTTTGAGAATCAAAAACTTCACTGCTTTTAGCAACTTCACTTTGAACGAATGTTCAAAAATTCACCAAGAGGGTGGAATCTAAGAAATATAGATAACAAGGATAATAAGAAAGGGATAAGGATAAAATGAACAAACGGGAAAAAGCAGTAGAAAATCATAAAAAAGGATGCAACTGTGCACAAGCGGTGGCATGTGTATTTGCGGAAAGATTAGGATGTAGTGAGGATGAAATATTCAGACTTACTGAAGCCTTTGGCGGAGGTATGGGCGGTACACAAGGCGTTTGCGGGGCAGTAAGTGCTATGGTTTTTGTGGCAGGGGGAATTAAAAGCTATGGTATGAATAAACTTCCTGAAACAAATAAAAAAGAAAGCTATAATTCTGCCCGGGAGCTTATGGAAAGATTTGAGTCCAGGATAGGAACAATTATGTGTGCCGAAATAAAAAGCAAGTCTCTTCACTCGTGTGACGGATGTATAGAGGATGCCGTTGAATTATTAGAAGAATTTATTGGGGAATAAAAAATCGGCTGTCACATTTGTTTTTATTACATTGTTTAATCCTGACTTGACACGAACTTTGTCGAATTTTGTTGAAAACGAAAATGCGAGGAATAATAAAAATGGAAGTTTTAATTGTTATATGTTTAATCGCTATTTTAATATTATTTTTTGTTGTAAAACATTATGTTTGGGATATTCCTCATAGTGAAATAGAAAGATTAAACCAAGTTATAAGGCAAAATAAAAATTCATATATTGATGAGATAAATAATGAACGGCAAGTATATAGTGAACAAATACGCAAATTGAATGATGAAAAAGATGAAATTCAAAAAAAATTGGAAGATAGTGTGTTTTTTTCAGAAACAGCGAAGTCGAATTTAAAAGCAATACCATATATGGCTGCAATTATGGCTGAGTTTGAAACATATGGGTTGGAAAAGTTAGCACGAAAGCTGGATTGGGGTTATTCTCAAGAACGTCTAAAAAAAGTAAAGCACATTCGAGAAATAAAAAGAGATGCAGAGGCAATGGTCGCAAAGAATAAAGAATCATATTATCAACTTGAATATCTCTTAAATATGTTTCCTAATCTTAGAGATGTAATAGATGCTGAATATAATACATTGCCAGTAATTGAAGTTAGTGAACTATCTGACTATGATGCAACAAAAGATTTTTTATCAAGAGAAGAATACGAATCATTAAGTGTATGTATGAGAAATCAGCTTGCTCTTGACCGTTACCGCAATTCACATAAGAAAAGCAAATGGCAAATAGGTCGAGATTATGAGTTGTATGTTGGATATAAGTATTCGCTAAAGGGATATGATGTTGACTATTTTGGTTCTTATATGGGTATTGAAGATTTAGGTAGAGATATTATTGCTAAAAAAGATGACAAGGTATTGATAGTGCAATGTAAGTATTGGAGTAGTAAAAAGCAGATACATGAAAATCATATTAATCAACTCTTTGGAACAATGATGTGCTATTGTATTGAAAATAGTGTAGAACAATCCAAAGTCAAAGGTATATTAGTTACAAATATAGAATTATCTGAAAAAGCAAAGCAAATGGCTAATATGCTGAATATTGAATTTGTCGAAAATTATGAGATAGGAGACTATCCTTGTATTAAATGCAATATTAACAGGGACGAATATGGATTTGAAACAAAAATATACCACCTACCATTTGATCAACAGTATGATGCAACAAAAATAGATAGAAAAGGTGAATTTATGGCAACCACTGTCGCTGAAGCAGAAACGGCTGGATTTAGACGCGCTTTCAAATGGTTTGGAGCATAAACAAAAAAGTTCTCAACAAGGAGAGAAATGAAATGAAAGAAGAGTTAAAAGATTTAGGCAGATGGGCAGATCCAAAAGCGTGGGATTGCCTAGATGATGAACAGAGAGAAATAATACGTGATTGGTATAAATGGATTTGCGATGAGAAAGAGGTGAAACAAAAGAAAAAAGAAAGAGCAAAGGAATTTGCGTCGTATTATGCACTAACTCCGTTTGTTTTTGCATACGCATTACAAAGAATTTCTTCATTTTGGGAATTTCTTGTAAATTTGATTTCTGCGCTTATAGTATATAGTCTGATTTTCTATATTTTCAACTATGCATATATTGAACTTGTTAGTAGAGAAGAAGATAAGGTGTCGAGAATATTAAGAGAAATAGTGGCAGTTGTTGTTTCTTTCTTACTTACCAATTTGGTTTTGCACAAATGTGGAATTATATAAAAAGTATGAAAAAATACAATATACTCGTGTCAAGTCCATACAATTTAAAAGATTAGTTTGCCGATTTTGATATTTACATACACTATCGGATGCGAGAAAATCCAGTATTCTCGCGGGTTCTAAAAGAAAGTGGTCGGGAAAAAACAGTTGAAAAAATAGGGAAAAGTTAGTAGGTCCATATTATGCTTTAGCAAAACAAGGTTCTCCGAAATATAGAAATCTTTGAGTTGGTAGTTTATCGTGAAGGTTCTTATTATGCTTTAGCATAACAAGGTTCTCCAGTCTTGACACGAGCGAGAATTTTGTCGAACTGTAAAGAATAATATAAAAATATGAAGAAAAGAGGAATAAATAATGAGCAATCTGATTGCAAAAGAATATAAATGCTTTGAAGATATAAAGCATTTAAAAGAAGATGGAACAGAATATTGGCTTGCAAGAGAATTAGCCATTGTTTTAGATTATAACAAATGGGAAAATTTTCATAAGGTTATAAAGCGTGCAATGATTGCTTGTGAAAATAGTGGACACGACATTACATGCGATTTTCCCGAGGTCAGGAAAATCGTAAAAGCTGGCGCAACAGAAAAACCTGTGATAGATTATGAGCTTACAAGATATGCTTGTTATTTGATTGTTCAGAATGGCGATCCGAGAAAAGAAGTTATTGCACTTGGACAAACATACTTCGCTATACAAACTTACAGACAAGAGGTCGCAGACAGATTTAATCAGCTTGATGAAGACAGTAGAAGATTGGTTGTTCGCGGTGATATAAAGCAATGGAATCAACTCCTTGCAGAAACTGCAAGAAATGCCGGTGTTATAACAAATGAAGAATTTGCAATTTTTCAAAATGCAGGTTACATTGGTCTTTATGGAGGACTTGATGTTGAAGATATTCATAAGAGAAAGGGTCTTGCGGTCGGACAGAAGATTCTAGATTATATGGGTAGTACAGAACTTATTGCTAATCTTTTCAGAATATCACAAACAGAAGAAAAATTGAGAAAAGACAATGTAGATAATGCCGAAACGGCTACCATAGTTCATAATACAGTTGGTAGGGAAGTTAGAAAGGCTATTGAAGAAATTGGTGGTACAATGCCCGAAGATTTGCCAACTCCTGAAAAAAGTATTGCTCAAATTGAAAAAGAGCAGATGCAAAGACTAAAGAAGAAAGCAAAAGACGGAACTTTAATGCTTGACGAGTGAGTGAAATGGTTCGTGTCAAGTCCATACAATTTAAAAGAATAGTTTGCCGATTTATAATATTTACATATACTATCGAGAGCGAGAAAATTCAGTATTCTCGCGGGTTCTAAGGAGTTTTGTTCAGAAAAAAGCAGTGAAAAAATTAAGGGAAAAATAGTAGGTCCTATTATGCTTTAGCATAACAAGGTTCTCCGAAATATAGAAATCTTTGATTTCGTTATATTTCGTGATGGTTCTTATTATTCACTGTTCTCCTGACTTGACAAAAGTCGAATTGTGTCGAGTGGCGTGTGAAAAGGTAAAAACAAGAGAAAAAGAGGTATAAAGCTATGAATGATAATAATATGGTTATTTATCAGGACGACAACGGAATAACAAAAGTTTCTGTTCGTTTTTCTGAAGATGATTTGTGGCTTACGCAGGCAGAAATTACCGAGCTTTATCAAACAAGCAAATCAAATATAAGTGAGCATATAAAAAATATATTGACGGATGGAGAATTGGATGAAAATTCAGTTGTTCGGAAATTCCGAACAACTGCTGCTGATGGAAAAAATTATAACACAGCACATTATAATCTTGATATGATTATTGCACTTGGTTATAGAGTTCAGTCTCAGATTGCAACCAGGTTCAGAAGATGGGCGACCGAAAGATTGCACGAATATATGCAGAAAGGTTTTGCAATGGATGATGAACGCTTAAAGCAAGGCGGAAACAGATATTTCAGAGAATTATTACAGCGCATTCGTGATATTCGTTCATCAGAAAGAAATTTTTATCAGCAGGTTACAGATATTTACGCTACCGCTACTGACTATGATCCCCGTTCGGATTTAACAAAAGTATTTTTTGCTACTGTTCAGAATAAGTTGCATTTTGCAGTTCATGAGCATACGGCTGCAGAGGTAATTTATGAACGAGCTGATAATGAAAAACCGATGGTAGGAATGACTAATTTCAAAGGCAATTATATAACAAAGGACGATGTTAAAATTGCAAAGAATTATCTTTCTGAAATAGAGTTACAGAGACTGAATTTACTTGTATCACAGTTTCTTGATTTTGCAGAATTTCAAGCGTTGGAACAGATTCCAATGTCTATGCAGGATTGGATAAATTCGCTTGATAATCAGATAATTTCAAACAAAAGAAAATTGCTTGAAGGAAAAGGAAATATATCACATAGGCAATCAATAGAAAAAGCGGAAAAAGAATTTGAAATTTATCGTGAAAGAGAAATGAGGCAGTTAGAAAGCGATTTTGACAAAGCTGTTAAAAAGCTGACTCAAAATTCAGAGGATAAATAGTTTTTAATCGGATTAAATACAAGAGAATTTTACTCGTGTCAGGTCTATAAAAATTAAACATTAGTTTGCCGATTTATAATATTTACATATACTATCGGATGCGGGAAAATCTAGTATTCTCGCAGGTTCTAAGTAAAAGTGTTAAAGGAAAAACAGTTAAAAAAATAGAAGGTCCTAATATTCACTGTTCACCTGACTTGACACGAGCGTCAATGAGCAATTCTATGAAAAAGTGCATACAAATAATACACAGGAGTGAATTTTGTGACAAATCATCCGTTCGGACCTCTTTACAATGAAAAATCAAAAGTGCTTATTTTAGGAAGCTTTCCATCCGTTAAATCACGGGAGGAAAATTTCTTTTACGGACATCCGCAAAACCGTTTCTGGAAGGTTTTATCAAAGGTGATTGGTCATAAAACGCCGCAGACTATTGATGAAAAAAGGGAATTTCTCCTTGAAAACGGAATTGCACTGTGGGATGTTATAGCATCGTGCGAAATTATGGGGAGCAGTGACAGCTCCATAAAAGATGTAACTGCTAACGATATTTCTGTAATCTTAGATGCCGCTGATATAAAAAAGATTTATGTAAACGGAAAAACGGCAGAAAAATATTATAATAAATATATAAAGAATAAGACGGGGAGGGAGGCAGTTTGCCTTCCGTCAACATCTCCTGCAAATGCGGCATGGAATGTAGAACGCCTTGCACTTTTGTGGGGAGATATAGCAGAAACACTAAAGGAGGACGGGAAATAATGGCTACCATACTCATAGTTGAGGATGACAGAAATATGCGTCTTCTGACATCGGCACGGCTCAAGGATTATTACACGGTAAAATGTGCGTGCGACGGGGCAGAGGCGCTTGAGATGATACATAAGGGCGGACTTGATTTGGTAATTGCAGATGTGATGATGCCAAATATGGACGGATATGAGCTGCTTGAAACACTGCGCAGTGAGGGGTATAAAATCCCGTTCCTTTTTCTGACGGCAAAGGAAACGTATGAGGATAAGCAGAAAGGTTTTTTATTGGGGACAGACGATTATATGACAAAGCCATTCAGCGCTGATGAGCTTTTATGGAGAGTAAATGCACTTCTTCGTCGTGCAAATATAAATCAGGACAAAAAAATAGTTATTGGCGATGTCACGGTGGATTCTGAAAAGTATGCCGTTTATTCAAGCTTGAATTATGTTGAGTTTCCCAAAAAGGAATTTGATTTGCTCTTTAAACTTCTCTCATATCCCGAGCAGATATTTTCGAAGGAGCAGCTTATGACAAATGTGTGGGGCGTAACCTCTGAAAGCGGTGAGGAAACAGTTAAAACCCACATCAGCAGAATAAGAAACAGACTTAAAAGCTTCCCGCAAATAACTATATCAACAATAAAAGGAATAGGCTACAGGGCCTCATATTAATAAAATGAAAAAAAGAGATATTTCAAAATATACTAATAAAATAATACCGCAATTTTTAATACTTCTTATCGTGGCAGTATTTGTAGTGGCACTGGGCTACTTCTTTATGACGTGGCTTGTAAGTGATGTTTTAGACGTCGAGGGAACTTATATCAGTGCTTCGTTTGAAGTGGTGGGTACAGTTGTTATTCTGATGCTCATTCTTATTCCTATGATTATTATTTTCTACAGGTCACGTAAGAAAGAGATAAAGATTTTATCGGAGGGAATAGCACACCTTGCAGAGGGGGATTTCAACTATAAAATACCTCTTAAAAAGAAGGACTCCCTTGCACGTGTGTATGAAAATTTCAATAAGATGTGCGAGGAATTAAAAAGTGTACAGATACTCAGAAATGATTTCATAAACAGCTATTCGCACGAATTTAAGACGCCGATAGCATCAATTAACGGCTTTGCATCGCTTTTACTGGAAAAAAACCTAACCCCTCAGGAGAGGGAGGAGTATCTTACCATTATTATTGAAGAAACGGACAGGCTTTCAAGACTTGCTACGAATACAATTCTGCTTTCAAAGCTTTCTTCGCAGCAGATAGTAACTGATGTGGAGCCGTATGATTTAAGTGAACAGATACGCCAATGCTCAATCATACTCTCTAAAGCGTGGATGGAAAAGAAAATTGATTTTGACTGTGAACTGGAAGAGGTTACCTTTGCAGGAAACAGAGAGCTTATGCAGCATTTGTGGCTTAATATTATTTCAAATGCGATAGAGCATACAAATAAGGGCGGAAGGATAGCGATATCACTTTGTCAGGATAAGGAGAATGTATGTGTAGCCGTTTCAGACAATGGTGAGGGAATGGATGAGCAGACAATAAAGCACCTTTTTGACCCGTATTTCCAGGGGGACGCATCACATTCAAGTCAGGGGCTTGGTCTTGGTCTTTCAATAGCAAAGAGAATTGTGGAGCTGTGCCGTGGCGAAATATTGGTAGAAAGTAAGCTTGGGGAAGGAAGCAGATTTACAGTTAATCTTCCTGCAAGGTAAACTCAGTGTAAACAAAAAAGTTTCTTTAATTTACGTATAAAATACAACAGTGAGCTATACTAAACCTTGAAAGGTTTGGTGAGCTTTTGATGAAATGGAACATTATTGCAGATTCAGGTTGTGATTTATTTAAGCTGGAAACTCCGACCGATAACATAAATTATTTGAGCGTACCTTTTTTTATAAATATTGAAGAGCAGGAATATATGGATGATGAAAAGCTTGATACATCAGAGCTTGTTGTCAGAATGAAAGAAAGCAAAAATGCAAGCTCGACTGCCTGTCCGTCGCCCGATTCGTGGCTTGAAAAAATGGATAAGGATGCATACAATATCTGTATTTCCGTATCAAAAAATCTTTCGGGCAGCTACAACAGTGCACTTATTGCAACTAAGATGTTTAATGAAAACGAAAGTGCGGAAAAAGCGGCAGTAATTAATGGACGTGCAACGGGCCCTGCATCAGTGCTTGCCGTAAGAAAGCTTACACAGCTTATAAAAGAGGGGCTTGAGTTTGGGGAAGTAGTTTCCAAAACGGAAGAATATATAGAGGGAATGAATACTGTTTTTGCACTGTCCTGTTTTGACAATCTTATAAAGGCAGGCAGAATGGGAAAGCTGGCAGGCGTTCTTGCCGCAAGCCTTGATTTTCGTGGCGTAGGTGTAGAAGATGACGGACGAATTAAGTTCAAGGCAAAGGTGAGGGGCAAAAAGAAAATGATAGAGACAATGATAGATGCTATGCGTGAGAAAAACTTTGGAGGCGGCGAGGTTGTTATCAGTCATTGTCATAACGAGGCTCTTGCGCAGAAGCTTTGTGATGAAATAAAGAGCGAGTGGAACGACACTCAGATAACCATTATGCCGACAAGAGGGCTCAACAGCTATTACGCAGAAAAGGGCGGACTAATTGTATCATACAGATAACAAAAAAGGCAGATATCACACGATATCTGCCTTTTTTGTTATCTGCTGAAAATATTGAATTTGGTTATGAGTGCAAGAACTACGGTTGTAATTATTATTTCGGGTATCATATAAGAGCCGTTATAAATAATTGAGTAGGAAAGAACGCTTTGCCCCTCGCCTGCGTAAACACCCCATATAAGAATACCTGAAAAAATATGGCATATGTATCTTAGAGAAGTTACAATAAAGCCACAAATCGGTGCAGCAAAGCGGCTTTTCTTAAGCAGATTATAAAATATTCCTGCAAGCCCTAAAACACCGAATGCAAGCACATAGTCAAGTAATATTACCAACACAAAGCTTGAAAAGGTTTGCGTTGGCGGGGGGTAAAAACCAAACATCATCTGAATAAATGAGTATGCAAGTGATGCACAAAGTCCCCATTTTGTTCCAAGTGTTATACTGCAGATAATAATTGGTACCATTGATGCAAGTGTCACAGAGCCACCCTGCAGCCACGGTGTAGGGATAAGCTTACTAACCCACATCAAAGCGGTAGAAAGCGCAATCATAAGTGCGCCCGTTGTGATTTTTTTTGTTGTTGTCATCATTTGTCTCCTTTCAATTGATTGTTTCGGATAATCCGTAAAGGAGTAGAAAAAGCGGGTTACAGAAAAACTGTAACCCGAATGAAAACATATTATTTCCCTACGTTGGCATTATCCAAATCAGGTTACGGGTTAAAACGAAAACACGTTTACTCTCAGCCTGCTTTAAGCAAGCACCCCTTATTTAAAAATTGTTTCGAAACAAGTGTATTATATCACGCAAAATATTGCTTGTCAATATCTTTTCATTGTGATAAAATAAGACACAGAAAAGAGGGAGATACAATGCTTTCTAAAAATGATATAAAAGAGCAGCTTCAGATGCTTAATTTAGAAAAGGGAAAAATTGTTACCGTTCACACCTCGCTAAAGGCTGTAGGGGAAATTGATGGCGGTGGAGAAACACTTCTTAGCGCATTGATTGAATGCTTTACAATTGACGGAGGGCTTTTGTGTGTGCCCACACATACATGGAACAGTGATGTGTATGATTTAAGGAAGGCGCAAAGCTGTATCGGTGTACTTCCACGCCTTGCGGCAGCGCATCCCGATGCTATAAGAACACTGCACCCGACTCATTCAATGGCAGTATTTGGCGAAAGGGAGAGGGCAGAGGCTTTTGCATATGAGGAACGATTTGCAGACAGTCCTGCAAACCCCAAAGGATGTTACGGAAAAATATATGAAAATGAAGGGTATGTTCTTTTAATAGGTGTAGGACAGGAAAAGAATACATATTTGCACTGTGTTGAAGAGATGCTCGATGTTCCTGACCGCCTGACAGATTATAAGGTGGAAAAAACTATTATACATAAAGACGGCACAGAGGAAAAAAGGCAATTATATTGGTTTGATGAGAAAATAAGAGACGTATCGGTTTACTTTCCTAAATTTGAGAAACCGTTCAGGCATTTTGGCTGTATCGCTGATGCCCGTTTGGGAAATGCAGCAGTGCAGGTATGCACCACAAAGAAAATGAAAGAGGTTATTGAGCTTATTTATAAAAACAACAATTTCGGGGAGCTTCTGGATAATAATCTTCCAATAGATGAGAAACTATATAAAGGCGGTTTTAGTATATGAAACAGAAAATATTTGACGCAATTGATAAAAGCAGGAAAGAAATTATTGCGTGCGGTGAGTATATATTAAAAAATCCTGAGCTTGGTTATAAGGAGTTTAAAACAAGTGCACGTGTCAAAGAAGAATTTGCAAAGCTCGGTATTCCTTTTGAGGCTGACCTTGCAATCACAGGCGTTAAGGGCACTATTGGTAAAAAGGATGCAAAGGTAAATATCTGTATCATAGGTGAGCTTGATGCAGTTAAATGCTACGACCATCCGTTTGCAGATGCACAGACGGGTGCGGCACACGCCTGCGGACACAATGTACAGATTGCGGCAATGATTGGTGCGGCATACGGTATTGTAAAGAGCGGTGTGCTTGATGAGCTTGACGGAAAAATTACATTTTTTGCCGTTCCTGCAGAGGAATTTGTGGAGCTTGACTACCGTGAAAGCCTTGTTAAAAGCGGAAAAATCACATATATGGCAGGAAAGCAGGAGCTTATACATATAGGTGCATTTGACGATGTTGATATGGCTATGATGATACATTCACACGCCCTTACACCGTCTGTTAAATTTTATATTGACGGCTCAAGTCTTGGCTTTGATACAAAACAAATAACCTTCAGCGGAAAGGCATCCCACGGAAGTGAGCCGTTTAACGGAATTAATGCGCTTAATGCCGCAATGCTTGGACTTATGGGAATTAACGCTAACCGTGAAACCTTCCGTGATGAGGACAGAGTAAGAATTCATCCTATTATCACAAACGGCGGAGACCTTGTAAACGTAATTCCCGATAAGGCGGTTATTGAAACCTATGTGCGTGCGGCAACTGCAGAGGCGATTGAGGATGCAGGTAAAAAGGTAGATAACGCCGTGCGTGCAGGTGCAATGGCAGTAGGTGCCCAGTGCAGTATTAAAAACGTAAAGGGCTATAAGCCTCTTTGTCAGGACAAAAACCTTTCGGCAGTGTTTGAAGAAAATGCGCTTCTTTTCACGAAGGAAGAAAATATATACCACAACATAAATATGACAGGATCAACTGATATGGGCGACCTCGGCATGGTTATGCCCGTAATTCAGCCTACAATGGGTGGTTTTGACGGTGCACTTCACGGGAAGGATTTTAGAATTGCTGATGAGGAAGCCGTATATATCAGCGCCGCTAAAATTATGGCAGGTACAGCATATGACCTCTTGAAAAACGGTGCTCAAAAGGCAATTGAAATAAAAGAAAGCTTTAAGAAAGCTTAAAAAACGGTGTGATTTTATGAAAAATTACAAAATGACAATAGAGTATGACGGAACACGCTATAACGGCTGGCAAAGGCAAAAGAATACAAAAAATACAATTCAGGAACGCTTTGAAAATGTCCTTTCAAGAATGTGTGGAAATAATGTTGAGGTTTTTGCATCGGGCAGAACAGATGCAGGTGTTCACGCATCGGGGCAGGTAGCTAATTTTAAGTGTGTGACGGATATGAACTGTGACGAAATAATGGATTATCTTAACAGATATCTTCCTGAGGATATCCGTGTAATCTCACTTAGTGAGGCGGAGGAGCGTTTTCACAGCAGGCTTAATGCTATTACAAAAACGTATGAATACACTATAGCAACAAGAAAACCTGATGTATTTTTGAGAAAATACGTTTTTGTAACCGATATGTCGCCCGATGTGGAGAAAATGCGCCGTGCCGCCCAAAGTTTTATCGGAACGCACGATTTCAAGGGATTTTCCTCCGTTGGGAAAACTAAAAAAAGCACCGTCAGAACAGTAAATTTTATTGAAATTACGCAAAATGACGGAATAATCAAAATAAGAATTAACGCAAACGGATTTCTTTACAATATGGTCCGTATTATTGCCGGAACTCTTTTTGAAATTGGGACAGGAAAGCTTCAGGAAGATATTACAGAGCAAATTTTTGAAAATAAAATCAGGGAAACGGCAGGGGCAACACTTCCTGCCTGCGGACTTTGTCTTAAAGAAGTGTTTTATTAGAGGGATAGCTATGAAAGTTATTTTTACTACACTCAATGCCAAATATGTGCACATTAACCTTGCTATAAGAACGATAGCAAAGCATTGCAGTGAGTTTTCGCCGGAAATTTGCGAATACACCATAAACGATAATATCGACAGTATAATTGCATCACTTCATATGCAAAAGGCGGATGTAATTGCATTTTCCTGCTATATATGGAATATAGAAAAGGTGCTTTATATCTGCCGATGCCTTAAGGAAGTTAATCCCAAGCTTAAAATAATTTTAGGCGGTCACGAGGTTTCCTACGATGCAGAAGAAATTATGAAGGATAATCCGTGGGTGGACTATATAATTTCGGGCGAGGGGGAAAAGGCTGTAAAAGCACTTTTAGGAGCAATAAAAAACTCTGCCCCTTTGGAAAATGTCCCATCGCTTGCTTACAGAAAAGACGGAAAAATACTTTGCACACCGATTTGCACACCGTCTGATATTAATGAATATGAATTTCCTTATGATGAAACCATACGTGATTTTAAGGGCAAGATTATTTATTATGAGTCCTCGAGGGGCTGCCCGTTCAGCTGTGCATACTGCCTTTCGGGAAATAATTCACGTGTAAGCTATCTTGATATAGAGCGTGTAAAAAAAGAGCTTTTATTTTTTATAGAAAATAATGTCCCGCTCGTAAAATTTGTTGACAGAACATTTAATGCAGATAAAGAGAGGGCAAAGGAAATTTTCACCTTTTTAATTGATAACGCAAAAGATACCCTTTTTCATTTTGAAATGGCAGGCAGTCTTATAGATGATGAAACGATAGAAATACTTAAAACTGCACCAGGAGGTCTTTTTCAGTTTGAAATAGGGGTACAGTCAACAAATGAGAAGACGATAAAGGGTATAGGGCGAAAAATTGAATTTGAAAAGCTGAAAGAAACGGTAAAAAAGCTTATAGGATTAAAAAATGTACATATCCACCTTGACCTTATCGCAGGACTTCCGTATGAGGGATATGAGAGCTTTAAAAAATCATTTGATGATGTTATTTCTCTTTGCCCCGATGTTCTTCAGCTTGGCTTTTTAAAGCTTCTCAAAGGCTCCCGCATCAGGGGGGAGGCGGAGAAATTCGGTTATAAATTCAAATCATCTGCGCCCTATGAGGTTATGGAAAATGATTTTATGTCCTTTGACGAGCTGATAAAGCTTAAATTCATAGAGGATTTACTCGATAAATATTACAACAGCGGTGACTTTAAAAGAAGTATGGAGTTTCTTTTTAAAAAGATTTCATCACCGTTTGAAGTCTTCGAAAAAATTTATGATTATTATGATAAAAACGCACTTTTTGAAAAATCAATTTCACTTGAAATGCGTTATGAGGTGCTTTCGGATATTTTTGATTATGACGGTTTTAAGGACACTGTTAAGGCTGACCGCCTGACAAACCGCAAGGCAAAAATGCCGTACGAAAATGAGATGCATTTTAAAGAAAGGTGCTTTGAATTTTTAAAGAACGAGGATAATATAAAAAAATACCTTCCTGATTTCTCAGGTGAGGCACCACGTAAAATATATAAAAATCTGCGGTTTGAAGAGCTTTTTGGCGGAGTGTATATGTATGTGGTAAAAAGCGGGGAGCTTGTAGATATAACAAAAGATTTTAGTGAGCTATGACAAAATGAAGATGTTTTGTCATAGCTTTTTTCTGTGTGATAAAAAATATATTGATAAAAAGCAAAAAATGTGATACTATAATTATGCTAAACATAACTGAATAATATTGAGCGGAGGAGTATTTTTATTTTTAGGAATATTATACTCTTTTTTAGCTATGATATTTTTGAGATTTGCTAAAAATGTAAACTCCATTAAATATCATAGCGGATTATTCCTGCGCTGTATTTAGTTATGTTTAGCGACTGTCGGAGTTTGCGTTTTTTTGCGCCTGCTTCGGTGGGCGCATTTTTTTATTTGGAGGTTTATTTTGATGAAAAAAACAGTGGCTTTGATTTTGGGATTGTGTATGTTTTTTTGTACATATGGTGTTACTCTTGCGGAGGCAGCATCTGAAATTGCATTTACACTGAGTTCATTTGCAAAAACCGAAACAGGTGGCAGATTTGGTTTTTCCTGCGTTAAAAGTGCATTCCCAGCTGAAATACCGCAAAACACAAAAATAGCTTTTGCAGGATATTGCGGCGATACACTACTTAAAACGGACATTCGTGATTTTACGGAGGATATTATGTATTTTAATGTGGCAAAAGAGGCAGATAGAATTGCCCTTTTTGCGTGGGATTTTGCTACGTTAAAACCACTTGTGTCAAACTATAGCCTCGGCATTGACATTGGTACAGATGATGAGACAGAGCAGAAGATACAGGAAATAAAGGGTGTTGTATCGGGAACATACTACACAGGTCTTGATGCGGCAAACGTTGACATAGCTCGGAACGAGATTATGATTGGCACAGGCGAGGGTAAAGAGACTTATGAGCTTGCATCGGACCTCGGAAAGTTGATTGATTTTGAAGACCTTATCGGTAAATATGTTGTTGCATACTACGATAAGCTTGACCGTCAGATAACGTCAATTCAGCCCCGTAATAATACAAGCACAATTATTAAGGAGCAGGATGTTATCAGCATAAACGGTGATAGCATCAGATATTATGATGAAAACGGACGCACTGATTCCGTTTCGCTTTTAGGATATACAAAGATATATAATGGTAAGTATCTTGAAAATGATCATACAATAATTCAAAATATTGCCACCGAGTTTAGAAACGGACAGATTGAACTTGTCGAGGGCAGCGGACAGAAGGTTGCCAAGATTACAAGCTATCAGGTGTTTGTTGTAAATAGCTTTGATAAAATTAATGAGAAGATTTATTTCAAGTATGGAAAGAAATATGATAATGGAAGCGGTTTGGAAAGTTTCTATCAGTTTCCTGCAGCAACATCAAGTAAGCCGATAATTTATGTGAATGGAACGAAGACGGAATTTAGTTCATTAAGTCTTTCAACATATGGCGTAATAAATTATATGGAATCTCCAAGTGTGGGCGGAAATATAATTAAGAAAATGTATGTTACAAAAGGAGCAAAAACCGAAAAAGTAACAGCAGGTCTTGGTGAAGAGAGAAAAGTAGAGCTTAATAATAAAGAAATGTATTTGACAAACGACTATGCAAACTATAATACAGGTGATGGCGGAAGCACAGAGGAAAAGGCTCCGTTTGAACTTGGTGAAAGCTATACCTATTATCTTGATTACACAGGACAGATTGCAGCAGTTAAGTATTCAAATATTTCAGCCACATATAAATATGGATATTTGGTAGCAGCTGGAGAAGTTTCGACAGAAGAATATGGAGCTCGGATCATTTCAGCAGATACAGGAACTGATATAATGTATACATTTAGTTCGAATGTTCGTATAGATGGAAACATAGTTAAAAATTCTGAAGTTGTAGATAATCTAAAAATAACAAGGAAAGCAATAACAGCAACATACCCAAACACTTCAGAACTTGCGCAGCCTATACGATTTTCAGTAAGTGGCGCAACACTTAAATGTATTGATACACTAAGCGTTGGAACAGGCGGTACAAGTGATAATTTTACAAAGCAAATTAATGGTGATGCGGATTCAACAGTTACTAAGAGTTCTATTAAGCAGGGAGCAAATAGTTATTCAATGCTTAGTTCTGCAACTAAAGTTCTCTATGTCCCTGATGACGTAACTGATACCACCTCTTATGCAAAACTGACACTTGATGCGGCATTCAGAACTTCGGGAACAAAGAGGGTTGAAGCTTTTAATGTGGGAAGCGATAAGATTGCTCCGTTTGTAATTGTGTATGGTGCATCTAACCCGTCACACGTATTTGTTGCAACTTCTCCCTATATGATTGTATCAAAGATTAGTCATTCCGGTGATTCTATGACCATTACCGGTTATAAAAATGCATCAAGAACAGAAGGTACAATTACTGTTAATTCAGAGTATTATAAAGGTGCGGCAATAAGTGGTGCAATATCAAATTATGAGGATGTCAGTAAGGGTGACCTTATCCGCTACATTGAAAGTAATGGAAAGGTTGTCGGAATAGAAATCTGGTATGATGCAGATGATTCGTCAAGATTTGATACATTGTCAAACCGTGTTGATGACAAGAGTGATACTGCTAATTCAAGATACTACCGTTACGGAATGGTCTTCGCTGCAAGTGATGAAACAGGATTGGTAGCATTGTCAAAGTATGTTCCGACAGACAGTGCATCAACAGAAGATAAGGCATCAGCAACAAATGCAACATACTTTAATTGTAAATCAGCAAAGATTTATGAGCTTGATTCTGACGGAAACATAACTGTTCTTGACTCACTTGCGTCAATTAACGGTTATGATGAAACATCAAATACTGCAAGAGTTGCAATTATGATAACACTGTATAATACGGCAGAGACGGAATCGCTTATCGTATATGTTGTAAAATAAATAACCAACATTTTTTCAAGGTAAAGAGCAAAAGCTCTTTACCTTGATTTTTTTTTGTGGTAAAATAGATTTATCAGATTTAAAAAGG
>JAZORN010000075.1:0-17703 GCA_045656645.1 Clostridia bacterium
AAACGCAGCTTTATCGCTGTAGTTAGTGTGATATAAAACTATCCAACTTCCACTGTCTCAGGGTTTGTAAATTTGCTTTGCTGACTTGGGCAAAAATTGCCCGTAACAATTTCCGCTGCTGACGGGCAATTTTTAGTCCATCTTGAAAATAAGTTTTTCAATGCGGACGGCGCAACGAAAGTGAAGCAAATTTATAAACAAAGACCACTTATTATTTCTGTGGTACGCCCAATAATAAAATCGCCCCTGCGAGGTCGTTTCAAAGGGGTTCGGGGGAAATCGAAATCCCCCGACGCTTTTCGCCATTTTGGCGCTCAAAATGGCACAGAACACCCCCATAGATTGGGGGCAGGGGGTTGATACGATAAAAAGCATTTTTATGTTGATAATTATGTTATAAACCATAACATATATTTACACCTTTTATGGACATATAATATATGTGAGGTGAAATGTTATGGAAGATAAACTCATTATAAATAAAAAGAATTTAAAAGGCGAAGATGGATACAAAACCTTTTCTGTGCGTATAAAGGACGAGACGGTTGCACGATTAAACAAGCTGTCAGAAGAGACGCACCGCTCAAGAAATGAACTGATTAATATTTTGTTAGATTATGCGATAAATAACAGCAAGGTAAAATGATTAGTATGACAAAAAGACCGCTTGTTGTAGCGGCATTATCATTTATCGCTGGAATAGCCCTTGCCGTATTTCAGATTAAAACAGCATATATTTTGCCCATTTGCTCTATAGCAGTGCTATGGGCAATTTTGTGCAGAAGAAAAATAATAATTATGGCGGCGGTCATATGTCTTTTTACTGTTTTCGGGATGCTGAGGCTTGAGAGTGCAGAGCGCATCAGAAACGAGACTGAATTTAAGTATACTTCACGTACATATGACGGCGAAATCCTGATAACAGACTTTTCTGACAATAATAAAGTGAGTGCAGAAATTTTTGACGAGGGAAAGCGTGTAAAGATTTATCTTTCTGTGAAAGAATGTCCCAAGCTTTTGCCCGGTGACATTGTCCGCTCAAAAATTACCCTTAGTGGCATCTCAAGAAGTAAAACTCAAAAGTCCGATTTTGGCGCATATCTTGCGGGAAAAGGAGCGTACCTTTACGCAAAAGGAGAAACGCTGACAATAACCTCACAGTATACAAAGGGTATTCGGGGCGGTGTATTTTCTATAAGAAGATATGTGCGCGAGATAGCTGAAAATGCCTTTTCGGGGGATAGACTTGCCCTTTTTTGTGCCATGGTGCTCGGTGATAAAAGTCTGATAACAAAGGAGCTTGACACGGCGCTGCAGGGCGCAGGAATTAACCATATAGCCGTTGTTTCAGGTATGCATCTTTCAATTATGATAGCATTTCAGATGCTTCTTTTAAATAAGCTTTTCGGGAAGAAAAGGATAGGCGCATTATTTGCCGTTCTGGGCGCACTTTTTATAACCCTTGTTACAGGTGCGGGTGCATCGGTGGTGCGTGCACTCATTATGTGCGTGATTTATCAGCTTTCAAGGATTTTGTACAGAGAAAACGATACAATAAATTCTCTTTTTCTGACATTTCTTGTGATGGTAGCATTTAATCCTTATCTTGCATTGAACGCAGGACTTATTTTATCGGTGCTTTCAGTATTGGGAATAGTTTTATATAACGAAAAAGCTACGAAGGTATGCGCTAAACTAATGCCGATGACTTTTGCAAAGGCTTGCGCTGTTACGATAAGTGCACAGCTTGGCGTTAATCTTGCGGTCATATATTATTTTGGCATTATAACGCCATATGCTATTATTACAAATCTTCTTGTATTTCCGTTTGCGACGGCGATTGTTCCACTCGGAATGCTATACGTGCTTGTATGCAATATTCCCGTAATAGGGATAATATGCGAAGCTTTAATAGAATTTCTTTTGGAGGCAATTATTTTTATATCAGAGGCAGTTTGTGCACTTCCTGCGGCAATTACACCGATAGGAAGCCTCGGGGCAGTTCTTTTCATAGCATGGATTTTTATGCTGGTAGTAATTTATCTTTACCCCGTACATATAAAAAGATTAGGCGTGATAAGCGCTGTGTTTGCGGCAGTGTTTTGCACAGTGCTTGTAATGCAGAAGGTGAATGATACAAGCCTTTCAATGCAATTTTTAAACTACGGCACAAAGTGCAGCAGTGTAATTTCAAACGGAGAAAACACCGTTCTTATCGGGTGTGCTGATGCATACGACGTGCAGGAGCTTATGGAGAATAAGGGGATAGATAATATTGCGGGCGGTATTCTTACGGACAAAGATTATGAAGAAATGCTGTTTCTTGCAAAAAACGGAGAAATAGATATGGTGGTTTTCCCCGAAAATATTTTTTCCCGCGAAGAAACAGAGAAACTGAGGCAAAGTGCAAGAGAAAATAATGTACACCTTATTCCGCTTGCAAACAAAGAGCCTGTCATAATTGCTGATATGATGATAGATTACCCCCAGAGTAATGAAAATGCAGCCGTAAGAATAGAATATGATAATAAAACCTTTATAACTCTGCAGGGCTATAGCGGCAAAGAAATTGAAGAAATGGAAAAGGAAGGCGTAACATTTGAATGTGATGTTTTAAAGCTTCCGTACACGATTATGCACAAGGGAGCAGATGTTACAACACTTACAAGTGGAAAAATACTTCAAAAAGAAAACAAATTTTCCATAAAAAATCAGGTGCAATAGAGAAGATAATGTGATATAATGATTTCATCACAGATGAAAACAACTAAGTTTGCCCTTGCGGTGCGATATATTACTTTGTAATGCGATATGTCCCTGAGGGACGATAAAAAGGAGAGTTTATATGACTGATAAAATCGAAGGAAGAAACCCTGTCGCAGAGGCACTTAAAAGCGGCAGGAGCATAGATAAAATATACGTAAAAAAGGGCGATAAGCACGGAAGCATTATTCCTATAATCCGTATGGCACGTGAAAAAGGAATAATTGTCAGTGAAACTGATGCACGCCGTCTTGACGAAATGAGTGAAACGGGGGCGCATCAGGGTGTAATTGCACTTTGTGCGGCGGCAGAGTATGCAACGGTTGATGATATTCTTGAAAATGCACAAAAAAAGGGTGAAGCACCGTTTATAATAATTCTTGACAAAATAGCTGACCCCAGAAATTTAGGCTCAATTATAAGAACGGCTAACTGTGCAGGTGCACACGGAGTAATAATTTCAAAGCACGACGGGGCAACGCTTGGTGCAGTATGCGCAAAGGCATCGGCAGGTGCAGTGGAGTATATGCCCGTTGCACGTGTGGCAAACCTTGCAAAGACAATAGACGATTTGAAAAAACAAAATATTTGGGTAACGGGCGCAGATGCCTCGGGCGATAAAGAGCTTTATGATGCCGATTTAAAGGGTGCAGTTGCAATTGTTATCGGCTCTGAGGGCGAGGGCATAAGCCGCCTTGTTCTTGAAAAATGTGATTTCAAGGTTAAAATCCCTATGAAAGGTAATGTAAACTCCCTCAACGCATCTGTTGCGGCGGCACTCTTTATATATGAGGTCGTAAGGCAGGGAAGAGATTAAAAAAGGAGATGTTAAAATGAGAGCAGTTGTAACGGTTGTAGGTAAGGATAAAACGGGTATTATCGCAAGGGTAAGCGGTCTTTTCTATGAAAAGAACATAAACATTTTAGACATATCGCAAAAGCTGATGCAAAACCTTTTTACTATGATTGCACTTGTTAATATGGAAAACAGCAGTATAGATTTTGACGCTCTTACAAAAGAGCTTGAAAAGGTAGGAGAGGAGCTTGGCGTAGCGATAAGGGTTCTGCCTGAAGAAATGTTTAAGAATGAGGGATAAAAATGGATAAGAATTTAAATGCCGCAGTTATGCTGCAGCTTGAAAATGTTAAAAGTGAACTCGAAAAAAATAATATGAATGCCTTTATTGCGCAAAGCAAGGAGGATGCGTGCGCTATTGCCATTTCTCTTATGAAAGAGGGAGCCGTTGTTGCAAGCGGTGGCTCAATGTCACTATTTGAGTGCGGAATGATGGATATTCTGCGCAGCGGAAAATATGAGTATCTTGACCGTGAAAAGGTTGAGGATAAAATAGAGCTTTACAGAAAAAGCTTTTTTGCTGATTACTACTTATGCTCATCAAATGCCGTAACGGAAAAAGGTGAGCTTTATAACGTGGACGGAAACGGAAACCGTGTTGCGTGCATTGCATACGGCCCTGAAAAAATAATTATGATAGTGGGCAGAAATAAGATTGTAAAAGACCTTCAGGAGGCACAGTCAAGAGTAAAGAGATATGCTGCCCCTGCAAACTGTCAGCGACTTTCCTGCAAAACATATTGCCATGAAAAAGGCGTATGTATGGGAGAGGGCGGCTCTATGACAGACGGATGCCTTTCTGACGGAAGAATATGCTCCCAATATATTGTAAGCGGTTATCAGAGATTAAAGGGCAGGATAAATGTAATTTTAGTAAATGAGGAGCTTGGGTATTAATATGAAAAAGGCTTTGATAACGGGTGCAAGCTCGGGAATAGGTGAAGAGATTGCAAAAATCCTTTCCGAAAAAGGATATGAAACGGTGCTTGTGGCACGCAGAACAGAGCGGCTTAAGGCACTGTCAGCGGCTTTACCTTCAAAAAGTGAGGTTTACACGGCAGATTTATCAGATATGGACGAGGTGCGTGCACTTTTTGAAAAACATCAGGATATAGATATTCTCATAAACAATGCAGGCTTTGGTGTATATGGAGATTTTTGTGAAACTGATTTTGACCGTGAAAGTCAGATGATAGATGTAAATATCCGTGCACTTCATTATCTTATGAAAGCGTATATCCCCGTTTTTGAAAAGCGCCACGGCGGGAAAATTCTTAATGTAGCATCCTCGGCAGCGTTTTTTCCGGGGCCTCTTTTATCCTCTTATTATGCATCAAAGGCATATGTTCTGCGCCTTTCAACGGCAGTACGGGAGGAGATTCGCCGCAGAAAATCACCCGTAACTATAACTTCTCTCTGCCCCGGCCCCGTAGAAACGGAATTCGGGCAGCTATCAGGGTCAAATCTCGGGAAAAGGACAATTTCGCCCGTTTATGTTGCAAAGCTTGCCGTAGATGCAATGATGAAAGGGAAAGCCGTGGTTGTTCCCACCTTTACAATGAAAATGACAAGATTTTTATCAAAGCTTTTACCTGAAAGCATATCTGTGAGAATAGTATATATCTTGCAGAAATCAAAAAGGAAATAACCCGAAAGGGGGTAACTATGAAAAAGAAAATTTCAATATTACTGGCATTTATAATGATGTCAGCTTGCGTTTGTGCAAATGCGCAGGTGCTTTATGAAAAGGAAACACAGGAGATAGTAACGCTCGGAGTTACACGAAAAAACATTGTGCGTTTTTACGGTGATTACGCACTTAATATAAACTGCATAACGGCAGACCTTAAAAATGAAAATTTAAGCCTTGAGCTTTTAAAGGACAGGGGCGGCGTTGACAAAACACAGACCGTAATGAATTTTGCAAAGGCAGAGGAAAATGTTGTTGCCTCTACAAACGCTGACTTTTTTTCTGCGTACAAGGGCGACCAGAATTTCAGCCTTGGAATAGAAATAAAGGATGGAGAGTTTTTGCAGTCGCACATTAATTCTGATATGGCTGCAGGATTTTTTAAGGAAAATGTCCTCAGCTTTTTTTATCCCTCACTTAGTGTGAGTGTGAAAGCGCCCAATGAAACGCAGACAACCCTTTCACATATAAATAAGCCGACCGATTATTACGGTGCGCTTTTAATGTATACAAGTGATTTTAACTCCGGCATATCACCGTTTCTGCCCGAGGGCATAACGGCAGTTACCGTTACAGAGGGAAAGGTCAGTGCAAAGGGTGTCAGCCTTGGAGGCACTATCCCCATTCCTGAAAACGGATATATTCTTGTAATAGATGACAATATGACGCCGTTTCTTGACATTAATTTTAATATCGGAGACAGTGTAGAGCTTTCGTCAGAGGCAACACCATCGTTAAACGGTGTAGAAACTGCATTTGGCGGCGGCACAATGCTTTTGTCAAACGGGGAGAAAGCCCCCATAACACACGATGTAAAAGGCAATCATCCCCGTACTGCAATAGGAACAAACGCTGACGGAACGGTTATTTATATGATAACTGTTGACGGAAGACAAACTCAGAGCCGTGGTGTAAGCCTTGATGCTCTTGCAGATATATGCCTTGAGCTTGGATGCGTAAATGCACTTAATTTTGATGGTGGCGGCTCGACTGCAATGGTAGGAAAAACACTTTTCCAGAACGAGCTTCACTATATAAATAAACCGAGCGAAACCAGAAAGGTCATAAATGCCGTTGCGATAACGCAAAATGTGCAAAGTGGCGATGCCATAGGTTTTTTTGCAGATGCAGAAAAAGACACTGTCCTTTCAGGTGACAGTGTGAAGCTTAGACTTACGCCGTATGATGAAAACTATAATACACCGAAAAAAATTACGAAAGAGCCAAAGTGGGTAGTTAAAAAAGGTGCAGGCTATGTACGTGACAACGTATATTATGCCGAGGGCGCAGGCGAGGTTTTGCTGGAGCTTTATTATGATAACAAAAAAACTGACAGTGTTACACTTTATGTAATAGATGAGGTTGCAGGAATTGTAGCCGACAGTAAGCTTTCGATTTCTGCGGGGGCAACACTTGCCACAGAAAATCTTGCAGAGGTTTTCGACAAATACGGAAACAGTGCAGAAGTTAAGGACATAACACTTCTTAATCCTGAATATGACAAAGATTTTATCGAGCTTTCGGGCGGCACTTTAAAGGTGCTTAAAGAGGGCGGCAGAAAAATTACCCTTTCCCACGGGAAAGCAAAAAGAGATATTAAAGTAATTTCGGGAAAATATGATGCCGATATAGAGGAGCCTCACACAGATGATGCGCTCTATAAAGAAGAGGACGGTGCATTTACATTTAATGTTTTAGGCTTTACGGGGGCAACTAACCTCTTTGACAGAATTGCCTATGCCCGTGCAATGGATATCTTCAGAAAAGCGGATGCATCTGCCGTAATAGGTGCAGACCTTCTTTCTGACCTTACGCCCGATGCTCTCTCGCCCGTAAGTGCTCAAAAGCATACGGTGCGTGATTTTGAAAATGCGAAGATTATATCAATGGAGCTTTCCTCAAAGGGTGTTATGGAGAGGGGAGCGCAGTGGAAAAAGCTTGCAGAGGCACTCGGGAATGCAAAACAGAAGAATATTTTTGTTCTTCTGCGGGGTGCTGCCGACTTTAGTGCAGATATTGATAAAGCGGCATTTTCATCAATGCTGTCAGACGGTGCAAAGAATAAAAATGTATTTGTAATCTACAGCGGCAGTGAAAATTTCTGCAGAATTAATAGCGGAGTGCGTTATATATCCCTTGCAGACGTAAAGGACGAAAAGATTTTGTGGAAATCAATTGAAAAAGCAAAATATCTTTCGTTTAATATTACGGGGAACCGTGTGACCTACTCTTTTAAAAGATTATACAATTGACTTGGAATAAAAAACCACCTCGGTGTCAATAATAACACCGAGGTGATTTTTTATGCAGTTAAGTCAGAAGGAAACAAGTCTTTTAAAGGATATGAAGGACACAGAAAAGCTGTGCGTTGATAAATATACACAAGGGGCACAGCAGGCAAAGGACCCGCAGCTACGTCAGCTTTTTATATCAATTTCACAGATAGAGCAAGGGCACTATGACACGCTGACAAAGATTGAAAACGGACAATGCCCTCCGCAGTCTTCGGGTAATTCTTCCTCGCAGCAAAGCCCGACTTTCTCAGAAACTTACGGACCTGCAGATAATGAGGATAAGAAAAACGATGCATTCCTCGCAAGTGACCTTTTAGCTACTGAAAAGCACGCATCGCATTTATATGATACGTGTGTGTTTGAGTTCAAGGATGAAAATATCCGCAATACAATCAACCACATCCAGAAGGAAGAGCAAGAACACGGAAAACAGCTTTATGACTATATGCAGAAGAATAATATGTACTGACATATGCAGTTAAAAGCCGTACTACAATGGACAACGATAGAGCAAATTCGAAATGCGAAGTTCGAAATGCGAAATGTTGGTGGATTTTTTGCTTTGCAAAAAATCTTTGTATAGTTTGGTTTGCGCAGCTTTATATCAACAAAGAAAACTAAAATTGTCAAATACAAGGCAAATGCACTTGTATTTGACAATTTTTATTCGGTTAAAAGCCGATATAGAAATTTTTACATATTACCTCTTGACAAAAGAATTGGTTGGTGTTATATTAAAGTCAAAGAAAGTCAAAGTCAAAAATTGATGCAAAAGAGGTGTTTATATATGAATATGTCGGATGCGATTGAAAAATTGCTTTTAGAGATGCTTCGGGAGGCAGGCGGAAACGTTCAGATTCAGCGTAACAACCTTGCGGGCGAGCTTAATTGTGTGCCAAGTCAGATTAATTATGTGATACAGACACGTTTCACCCCTGAAAGAGGATATATTATAGAAAGCCGCAGGGGCGGCGGCGGAGGTGTTACCATACGCAGTGTAAGAACGGAGCGGGGTGCATACCCTATGCATATAGTCAATGCCGTTGGCGATACTCTTTCCTACCGTACGGCAGCGGTGTTTGTACAAAATCTTGTTGACTATGAATGTATTTCGGCAAGGGAGGCACACCTCATTTTAGGGGCACTCAGCGATAAGGTATTACCAATTGGGGAGATGCGTGACCGCCTCAGGGCAAAAATTTTCAAAAATATGATAACAAGTCTTTTCGGTATGAAATAATGAGAGGATGGGATATATATGTTATGTGAAAAATGCGGAAAAAGACCTGCGACTGTTAAATATACACAGATAATAAACGGCAGAAAAAGCTCACTTAATATTTGTTCTGCGTGTGCCTCACAGGAGTCTATTTTTGATAACTTCGGTTCACTTTTAAGCTTTCGTGAGCGTGAAGGGGCAGACAGCGGACAGTGTCCGTGCTGTCATATGACACTTTCTGAATTTTTAAGAAGTGGCAGAATGGGCTGCGGAGAGTGCTACAGTGTTTTCAGAAACCACGCAGATGCAATGCTTAAAAAAATACACGGTACATCAAAGCATATCTTAGAGGATACTAAACCTAAGAAAGAAGAAGTAAAAGAGCCAAAGAGTGAAATAGAGCTTCTGCGTGAAAAACTTGCAAATGCCATAGCAGAAGAAAATTTTGAAGAGGCGGCAACGCTTCGTGATATTATCCGTGAAAAGGAGGGCAAGTAAAATGAACAAACCTATCGGAAATGAAAATGATATTGCCGTAACTACGAGAATACGCCTTGCCCGAAATGTGAAAGGTATTCCCTACCCTAAAAGAATGGGGGAAGCGGCGGCAAGAAAGCTTATAGAGGATGTGTGGGCGGCTTTTGATAATTCCCCTCTTAAAAGCGAGCTTAAAATCTACGATATGAATAAAATCCCGGATTTGGAGAAAAAAGCCCTCATTGAAAAGCATCTTATAAGTGCAGAGCTTTGTGTTTCAAAGGTGCCGTCTGTGGCAATAATAAGTAAAGACGAAAAAATCTCCATAATGGTAAACGAAGAAGACCATATAAGAATTCAGGTGTTTGAGCAGGGTCTTGAGGCAGAGAGTGCGTACGACATAGCAAAAAAGATAGAAACACTGCTTTCTGAAAAGCTCCGGTTTGATTATGACAGTGAATTTGGCTATCTTACAAGCTGTCCTACAAACGCAGGAACGGGGCTTAGGGCATCGGTAATGCTTCATCTTCCTGCGATAAGTGCGGCGCACAGAATAAATCCGCTTTTAAAATGGGCGGCAAATCTCGGAATGACGGTTCGCGGACTTTACGGAGAAGGCTCAAAGGCGAGCGGAGCGCTTTTCCAGCTTTCCAATCAGATAACCCTCGGTACGAGTGAAAAGGACATTATTTCACGTTTTACGGCGGCATCGTGCAGTCTTATAAGCGAGGAACGCAGAATATGTGCAGAGCTTTTTGAAAATAATTACTGCGAGCTTACCGATAAAAGCCTTCGCAGCTTAGGTATTATAAAAAATGCATATATGATTTCGAGCAGTGAGGCATTAAGCCTTGTTTCAAACGTCTGTATGGGTGCAAATGCAGGAATAATTAAAAATATTGATGCGCCCAAGCTTCGCAGCGCACTTTTTTCATCAATGCCTGCACTGATGAGCCTTACAATGAATGATAAAGGAGCGCAGGAGCGTGATATTAAACGTGCGCAGATATTGCAGGAGGCATTAAAATAGAGAGGAGAAGAACATATGAGTATAGAAAACAGATTTACACAAAAAGCACAGCGTGCTATAGCACTTTCTCAGGAATGTGCGCAAGGTACAGGCTGTAATTATATAGGAACGGAGCATCTTCTCTGGGGACTTTTAGAGGAGGGAAGCGGTTTTGCCGCAAAGTATCTTTCTTCACTCGGGATGACACCCCAGAACCTTAAAGAAAAAATTGAAAAATATAATACAGAAATTTCTTCACCCGGAAGCTTTGCAGGTTTTACACCAAGGACAAACAGATGCCTGCAAAACAGTGTAACGGAGGCGCATAAACACTCAAGCTCCTATATAGGAACAGAGCACATACTCCTTGCCCTTTCAAGAGAGCGTGACAGTGTTGCATTCCGTATCCTTATGTCATACGGTGCACCGCAAAATCTTTATGAGGAGCTTTCACGTCAGATAGCAGAAGATGTTCCCGAGAGCGAAAAGGGAAAAAATAAACAGGGTGCAGATACGCCTACATTAAATCAGTTCGGGCGTGACCTCACACAGCTTGCAAAGAGCGGAAAGTTTGACCCCGTAATAGGCAGAGAAAAGGAAATTGAACGTGTAATACAAATCCTTTCAAGAAGAACGAAAAACAACCCCGTTCTTTTAGGTGAACCGGGTGTGGGAAAAACTGCCGTTGCAGAAGGCCTCGCGCAGGAAATTGCCGCAGGGAATGTGCCTGAGCTTTTAAAAGGCAAGAGGGTTTTCTCCCTTGACCTTTCAAGCGTAATTGCAGGGGCAAAATACCGTGGTGAGTTTGAAGAACGCCTCAAAAAAGCAATGGAGGAAATAATAAAGGCAGGAAACATAATCCTTTTTGTGGATGAAATGCATACTATAATAGGGGCGGGTGCGGCAGAAGGTGCAATAGACGCATCAAATATATTAAAGCCGTCACTCGCACGTGGGGAGCTTCAGCTTATAGGAGCGACAACCCTCAATGAATACAGAAAGTATGTAGAAAAGGATGCCGCACTTGAAAGAAGATTTCAGAGCGTAATGGTTGGTGAGCCGACTGTAGAAGAAACGGTGCAAATTCTTAAAGGAATTCGTGAAAAATATGAGGCACACCACGGCGTAAAAATATCAGACAGCGCAATAGAGGCTGCGGCAAAGCTCAGCAGCCGTTATATAACAGACCGTTTTCTGCCTGACAAGGCAATTGACCTTGTAGACGAGGCGTGCAGCCGTGTAAGGCTTGGTGCACTTACGTTGCCTCCCGACATAAAAGAGCTTGAAAAAGAAATTGAGACAGTCAAAAATGAAAAGAAAGAGGCAATAAACAGTCAGGATTTTGAAAAAGCAGCAGTTCTCAGGGATAAGGAAAAGGAGCTTAATGAGTCAATTTCCAAAATGCGTGAGGAGTGGAAAAATACCAGTGCGCAGAGTGCAGGTGAAATAGGCGAAGATGAAATTGCCGAGGTTATTTCGGCTTGGACAAAAATCCCCGTAAAAAAGCTTGCCCGTGAGGAGTCTGAAAGACTTAAAAATCTTGAGGAAGTGCTTCATGAGCGTGTGATAGGTCAGACGCAGGCGGTAACTGCCGTTTCGAGGGCAATCCGCAGAGGCAGAGTCGGTCTTAAAGACCCAAAACGTCCTATAGGCTCATTCATTTTCCTCGGCCCTACGGGTGTAGGTAAAACAGAGCTTAGCAAAGCTCTTTGCGAGGCACTTTTTGGTGACGAGGATGCACTTATAAGAATTGATATGTCAGAATATATGGAGAAGCACTCCGTATCAAAGATGGTTGGCTCGCCTCCCGGATATGTGGGGTTTGAAGAGGGCGGACAGCTTACTGAAAAAGTAAGGCGCAAGCCATACAGTGTAATTCTTTTTGACGAAATTGAAAAGGCACATCCTGACGTATTTAATATTCTTTTGCAAATTCTTGATGACGGTCAGCTTACTGACAGTCAGGGAAGACGTGTGGACTTTAAAAACTGCGTTATAATTATGACGAGTAATGTCGGCGCAAGAAGTATATCAGAGCCAAAATCACTCGGTTTTGCATCAGAGGCACCCGATATAGGAAGCGCTAATAAGAAGATAAGAAGCAATGTAACCGATGAGCTTAAAAAAATGTTCAGACCTGAATTCCTTAACCGTGTTGATGATATAATTGTATTTTCACAGCTCAGTGAGGAAGAAATCGGGAAAATTGCACTTGTGATGCTTGAGGGGCTTAAAAAGAGGCTGTCCTCAAACGGCATAGAGGTAAGCTTTGATGAAAGTGCCGTAAAACTGCTTGCAAAAGAGGGCTTTGACCCGATATACGGTGCACGTCCACTCCGCCGTGCAATTACAAGTAAGGTCGAGGACCTTTTTGCAGAAGAGATGCTTGACGGCAAGGTTCAAAGCGGGGACAGTGTAACTGTAAAGGAAGAAAACGGCGAAATAATAATACAAAAAATGTAAATCAACTGACAAAAAGGCAATCTTTTCTTAAAAAGTATAAAAATGTCGAAAAATATCCTTATATCGATAAAAAAATACTTGAAATCGAAATAAAAGTGTAGTATTATGACGTAGATAGGCAAAAATAAAATATAATACTTCAATTGCTATTCATAGGAGGAATAGAAGATGGCTGAAATTAAAAAGGTTGCTATAATGACAGGCGGCGGAGACTGCCCCAGTCTTAATGCTGTAATCCGTGCCGTTACAACTACTGCTATAGTAAAGTACGGTTTAGAGGTTGTGGGTATCAGAAGAGGTTATCACGGTCTTTATCACAAGGATTTTATATCTCTCACACTTGACAATGTTCAGGAAATTATCGGTGAGGGCGGTTCAATCCTTAAAAGCTCCAACAAGGACAACCTTTTCAAGTATCCCGTACGTGACGAAAACGGCGATATTGTAAAGAAAGATGGAAAAATTGTATACGAGGACGTATCACACGTTGGTGTTCAGAACCTCAAGGATGCGGGTATTGATGCTCTCTTTATTCTTGGCGGTGACGGTACACTTACAAGCGGACGTGACTTCTCCCGTCTTGGCGTAAACGTAATCGGTATTCCCAAGACCATAGATAATGATCTTAGCTGTACTGACTATACTTACGGTTTTGATACAGCTATCGGTATCGTAAGCAGTTCTCTCGACCGCCTCAGAACAACTGCAAAAAGCCACGGCAGAATTATGGTTGCAGAGGTTATGGGCAGAGGTGCAGGCTGGCTGACACTTCACGGCGGTATCGCAGGTGCGGCTGATGCTATTCTTATTCCTGAAATTCCTTATGATATCAATAAGGTTGCAGAAAAGATTAAGGCCGATTTTGCAAAGGGTAAGGATTTTGCAATCGTTGCTGTTGCAGAGGGTGCAAAGCCTAAGGACGGCGAGGCAGTTGTTCTTAAAGTTCGTGAGGACAGCCCCGACCCCATCCGTCTTGGCGGAATTGCAAATGTTGTTGCAGACCAGCTTGAAGAGCTTTGCGGTAACGAGGCGAGAGCTACTATCCTCGGACACGTACAGCGTGGCGGCAGCACTTCAGGTCATGACAGAGTGCTTTCATCACGTTACGGCTATGCTGCAGTTGAGCTTGCAATGCAGGGCAAATTCGGTAATATGGTTGTTCTTAAGGGCGACAAGATGGGTTACGAATCTCTTGAAGATGTTATCGGACAGCAGACAAAGCAGGTTGATCCTGATGGTGAGCTTATTAAAATGGCAAAGGCAATGGGAATTTCCTTCGGTGACTAACAGTAAACAAGCCGACGCAGGCAATGTCTTGCGTCGGTTTTTTCAAAGCATAAGAAAAAGTGTTGTGTAACGCACTTTTTTTAATTAAATAAGCGATGCTTAAAAACCTACGTGGGGCACGTAGAAACATGTCCTTTTGGTGTCAAAAGGACCAAAAACGTGGGGAAATCGAAATCCCCCGACGCTTTTCGCCATTTTGGCGTTCAAAATGGCACAGAATACCCCAAAGATTGGGGCAGGGGTTGATGCGTTAAAAAAGCATTTTATTTCTTAGCAAGAAAGGAGTGTATCCTATGACAATACGTGAGCAAACTGAAAAAATAGAGCGTGAAACATTATCCCCGTATGCGATGCTTTCAGAAAATACTAAGGGGAGGAAAGAACCTTGCCCCTTATGCGATATACGCACAGAGTTTCAGCGTGACAGAGATAAAATAATTCACTCAAAGGCGTTTCGCCGTTTAAAGCATAAAACACAGGTTTTTATCACGCCCGAGGGTGACCACTACAGAACACGTCTTACACACACGCTTGAGGTTTCGCAGATTGCACGCACTATTGTGCGTTCACTTCGTCTTAATGAAGATCTGGCGGAGGCTATGGCAATGGGACACGATTTAGGTCATACGCCGTTTGGTCACGCAGGTGAAAAGGCACTTGATAAGCTGTGCAGCAGCGGATTTCGCCATAATGAGCAAAGTCTGAGAGTTGTGGAAGTGCTTGAAAACCTTAATCTTACAGAGGAGGTGCTTGATGGGATTGAAAACCATCCCGGAGAGTGTGAGGCACAGACGCTTGAGGGAAAGGTCCTTAAGTATGCAGACAGAATTGCATACATAAACCACGATATTGATGATGCGTGCCGTGGCGGAGTTATATCGCAAAAAAGCATACCAAAGAGCATTACCGATATTCTGGGCGAAACACATTCAGAGAGGATAAATACCCTCGTAAAGGACATAATTTTTGCATCTCAGGAAAAAAACGACATCCTTATGAGCGAGGATGTGGAAAAAGCGATGAATGCACTGCGCAAATTTATGTTTGAGTATGTGTATGTAGGGTCAAGCGCTAAGAAAGAGGAGAAAAAGGTAGACGGAATAATAGAGGGCATTTTCACATATTACTCTGAAAATCCTGATGCACTTCCCATTCATATGCAGGAAATTGCGTGGACACAGGGAATTGAAAGAGCCGTTTGCGATTACATCGCAGGGATGAGCGACCGTTTTGCAATATATACATTTAATGATATTTATGTGCCGAGGTCGTGGAATAAAATATGATTTTAAAACGCAAAAATTGTAAATTAAAGTTTGCAATTTTTGCGTTTTGTTATATAATAAGAACTGTAATAAAAAGAAAAAGCGAATTTTTCGCAACTGCAGGTTGCAAAAAATTCAAGGTAAAGTTGGTTGATGATATGTATTTTCTCTGTTAAAATGAATATAATTAATATGATATACCAATATTTTCCCGCAAGGAGTTGTATTTATGACAATAGGTGAAAAAATTGCATCACTTCGCATAGAGGCAGATATCTCGCAGGAGCAGCTTGCCGAAAAAATCTCGGTATCAAGACAATCCGTTTCAAAATGGGAAATGGATCAGGCTCTTCCGCAGATTGATAAGGTACTGCAGCTTTGCGAGCTTTTTAATGTTTCGGCAGATGAGCTTTTACACGACAAAATAAATCTTTCTGTTAAAAGCAATGATAAAGAGATAAAAAATAAGTATTTTGGTACAGACGGATTTCGTGGTGAGGCAAATCTTACACTGACATCTATGCAGGCATATAAGGTAGGAAGATTTTTAGGTTGGTACTATTCTTCCCCGCTTTCAGGAGTTACTAAGGCGGGCTACAGACCCCGTATCGTAATAGGAAAGGATACGAGGCGTTCAAGCTATATGCTCGAATATTCAATTGTAGCGGGTATAACTGCATCAGGTGCCGATGCGTATATGCTCCACGTTACAACAACGCCCAGCGTTTCATATGTAACACGTCAGGAGGAATTTGATTGCGGTATTATGATTACTGCATCACATAACCCCTATTATGATAACGGAATAAAGGTTATAAACCGCTATGGTGAAAAGCTTGATGATAAAGTTACGGCACTTATTGAAGCATATATTGACGGAAACCTCTCTGCTATCGGCGTCTCGGGGGATGACCTTCCGCTTGCTTGCAGAGAAAAAATAGGATGCATTGTAGACTATTCTTCAGGCAGAAACAGATATGTGGGATACCTTATTTCTCTTGCATCACATTCGTATAAAAACCTCAAAATAGGTCTTGACTGTGCAAACGGTGCATCCTGGATGATTGCAAAATCGGTTTTCGGTGCACTCGGTGCGCAGACCGTTGTAATAGGTGCAGACCCCAACGGACTTAATGTTAATGAAAATTGTGGCTCTACACATATAGAAAACCTGTGCCGCCTTGTAAAAGAACAGCATCTTGATGTAGGCTTTGCCTTTGACGGTGATGCCGACAGATGTATAGCGGTTGATGGTAACGGCAATGTTGTAGACGGAGATAAGATGCTCTATATCTTAGGAAAGCGCCTTAAATCAAGAGGTATGCTCAACGGCAATACCGTTGTTGCAACAATTATGTCAAACAGTGGCTTTATAAGAAGCCTCGAGGAAGCAGGCATCAAGTGTGCGCAGACCAATGTGGGAGACCGTTTTGTATATGAATGTATGCAGGAAAAGGACTATTGCCTCGGCGGAGAGCAGTCAGGACATATTATCCTTAAAAAATACGCAACAACAGGTGACGGAATTCTGACCGCTATTATGGTGACAGAGGAAATTTGCGACAGTAAACTTTCCCTTTCCGAGCTTGCCGCACCCGTTGTGCTTTATCCGCAGTATACGCAAAATGTCCGTGTAAAGGATAAAGAGGCAGTTTTATCTGACAGTGAGGTTTTACAAAAGCTTTCAGAGGTAGAAACACTTATTGATGGAAAAGGCAGAGCGCTTCTTCGTAAGAGCGGAACAGAGCCTGTTATCCGTATAATGATTGAAAGCGAAAGTGAGGAAAAGTGCAAAGAATATGCGTCCTTAATCGCTCAGACAATAGAAGACAGAGGTCATAAATCAGAATAATAGCCGAAAGCCTGATTGTGCCAAGCTTTTTAGCCCCTCAGCAACCTGTTTTCCAGCCGTCATCGTGCCTAAGTCATCGGGGATTCGAACTGCATATGCCTTATATTTGAAAAATTTTTATCCTTTCAACTTGTCGTCCTTGAAAGGCGACAGCCTATCTTCGTCCTCCGCATTGAAATTATATAAAATTTTTCTAAATATAAGGTCGTAGAGTTTGAAAAGTGGAAATTTTGCTATAAGACAAAGAAAATTCAAGAATAATACTGACGTATATTTGCGGAATTTTCTGCAGTATTATACGAAATTCCCCTTTTAAAACCATATGTAGTTCGAATCCCCGATGACTCATTGAGGTTCTAAAAAGCTTGATACAGTCAGGCTTTTTTCACCGTATAGGAAACCTGCTAAATAAAGTCAATAGGTAAAATGAAAAAAAGTTAATAAACTATCAAAGTAAAAAATTGCATAGCAAACAGAGATAGCCGTTTGACTATCTCAAAACAGGCTGAATTTATTAGAGATAACTGC
>JAZORN010000076.1:0-2016 GCA_045656645.1 Clostridia bacterium
CGTGGCTTTATTCAAAATGGTATGCATGGATACCAACTTTTTGTTACAAATCAATCCCCAAACAACATTCCCTATTTTAATGGTTGCTATAACAATAATCCAAATCCATAACCAAGTAGGAAATTGTATTAGTGGTAGAATTTTCACAAAACACACTGCTACAAATACAATGTCTGCAACAGTATCTAATCTTGCTCCTGTTTCACTAACAGACTTTGTTTTCCTTGCAATTGTTCCGTCCACCATATCTGTAATTCCACAGAACAGATACATAATATAAAAAGCAACGGAAAAGACAGGACAGAGCAAGAAACAAATACTACACAAAATTCGACTGCTTGTTATTATGTTTGCAATCTGCTTTCTCATCTGTTCACCTACAAATTCAAGTTTATCATATAGTTTGCTATTTCTTCTTAAGTACAATAGCAATAAAGTTCAAATACTTTCCGCCGCCAGCATTCATTGCTTTTCTATCTCCAACAGCATATTCATTTTCCTGTTGGAGCCAATCGTTCCATACTTCCTCGTTACTTTCCATTTCTTTTACAGAAAGGACTTCTGCATTTCGAGAAGCACTAACAATTTTTGTCCAATAATCAATATCGTGTATATAGTCAAGTTGTTCTGATGTCCAGGATAGCAACAGCTCTTGCGGCAAGTTATCGTGGCAATCCTTTTTCATACCAGGTACTGTAATATAAATATAGCCACCACTTTTTACAAACGGCAAAAGTTTATCGTCAAGATAACGAGTGTCCCGTCCAAAATAATTATAGGAGTCGGTACTAACAACAGCATCAAAAAAATCTTTTTCAAACGGTAAATCTGTGGCATCTGCTTTGACAGGTGTAATTTGGCTCTCACTAAGTCCCATTGATTCAAAGAATCGGGCATTTTCGCAAGGGTCGCTCCACAAATCTGCTGCATATACCTTAAAGCCATATTCTTTTGCGAGAAACACACTGGTCAAACCTTGACCGCTTCCTAAATCACAAACAACAGCCCCCTCTTTGATTTTATGACCCACTAAAAGTTCTTCTTCCAACTTAATTGGATTCGGCCCCATTATTTTCTTCATCAAGTCAGGGGTTTGATATTTTTCACTATTTTTATATTTCATTGAAATTGCTCCTTTTTTTAAGACCGCTAACAGAAATATACATCATCACCATTCCAGCACTAAACAAAGCACCACCAATAATATCAGTAAACCAATGCACACCCGAAATAAGCCTTCCAATTACCATAAAAACAATAAAAGCGATCATTGCAGAAGCAACAAATCGTTTGAGAACAATGTTTTTGATACGGGCATTAAATTGCATGATCGCAGTCGGCATAACACACATTACAAGCATTGTTGTTGATGATGGATAGGAGGCTTCCAAAATCCCACCAATCAACACAGGTCTGTAATTTACAACAAGCATTTCAAATAGCACATATACCGCCATCACAACGATATAGTAGCCGCCAAGAATAAGGATATTGTAATCCACTTTCAAGAGGTACTTTCTCTTAATCCATTGAATAAGTCCGAGCAATGCAAACCCCATTACAAAAACGAGTGGCACCAAACCCAACCAATCTGTGATAGTATACAGGGACATATGCACACCTGTAAGGTTATGAACGAACTGGTTAATCGTTGCGAATCCAACAGTGGATTCTTGTGGACCGATTGTTTGCACATCAACAAATAGAATTGCTACCGTCCATAACAAAAATGCTAAAAGCATGCATATTGCAATGCAAAATTTTCTCTGGTTTTCTTTTTTCATTTGTTCAACCTACCTTTTTTGTATTTGGCTCTCGCCTAAACACATTTTAAGACAAGGTATGAACAACCACAAGAAACAGGGCATCACAACGATGATACGCTTCGTATCATTGCCATTTTACGAGCATTAACACCTTTATTACCAAGAATATGAACAGAAATGCTGCTGCATACGGTTGCAAACTAATGATAAAAAGGAGTGCTCCAACTGCATTTAATGCTAACGATATTTT
>JAZORN010000077.1:0-48246 GCA_045656645.1 Clostridia bacterium
AATTTAAAAAAACTTGCAAAGTGGAAATGGAAGGGCAATAATACACCTTCCAAATTGCTTATTTTTATCTTAAATTTAATAAATATGAAGAAGAACCCGATTTTTGCCTAACGCAAAGTCGGGTTCTTCGACAGTCTGAAAAGTTGATGACTTTCGTCATCAACTTTTTATTTTAAATATAGCTTTTGTAATACCTGCAAGGAATTTCGGAAGTTTCATTACTACAACTTTCATTCTTCATTTCCTTTCTACATTTCCTACATTTTCATCAGCGTGCAGCCCAATATTATTATCAGGGCACCCTCTATAACGGCAAGGAGCCACATTGGCAAAACTAATGCCGTAAAAATCCCTGCTATGTATGCAAGGGTACAAATTCCGCACGGCCGACAGAGCTTCTTTTTTTTCAAACACGGGCACCCCCTTTCAATACATTGTACGAAAGAGGGTGCTTTTTTGTTACTATAGCAATTCTTAAATTAAAATTTCACATTTTGGGGACTGTCCCCAAAAAGGGAAATTTTAATTCATAAGATCGAACATACTTACCTGTGCGCTTTGCGGTATTCCCTTAAAACAACCAAAGCTTTTAAGAAGTTCTATATGTGTTTCACTTACACTTGTACGCTGTTTAAAATCATCTATGGAGAAAAATCTGCCGTTTTCCCTTGCATCAGCAATTGACTGCGCCGCTCTGTCACCCATTCCCGCAATACTGTTAAGTGCAGGAAGGATTTTACCGTTTATGTTAAGATACTTAGTAGGATGTGACAGATAAATATCAATCGGCATAAATTCTATGCCTCTTGCATACATCTCGTTTACAACCTCCATAATGGTTAGCGTTGCCTTGTCACGTGCAGACGGATTTTCCATCTGCTGCAAATCACGCATTTTTAAAAGCAGATTTTCCCTGCCCGTTGCCATTGTTTCATAGTCAAACGTATCTGCACGCACAGTGTAGTATGACTGATAGAATGCCACGGGATGATGCACCTTGAAATATGCTACACGAAGAGACATTGTAACATATGCTGCAGCATGTGCGCGAGGGAACATATACTGAATTTTATTACACGATTCAATATACCATTCAGGCACATTATGTTCACGCATCTCTGCCTCGTCTTCAGGCTTTAGTTTTTTACCCTTACGCACCTGCTCCATAATTTTAAAAGAACGCTCGGGAGGAAGTCCGCGGTTAATAAGATAAATCATAATATCGTCACGGCAGCAGATTGCATTACGCAGTGTGCAGGTACCATTTTGCACAAGTGTTTGTGCATTATTAGTCCACACATCCGTTCCGTGCGAAAGACCTGAAATACGGATAAGCTCACCAAGAGAGGTCGGCTTCGTATCAACAAGCATCTGCCGCACAAACTTCGTGCCAAATTCAGGCACGGCAAAGGTTCCCGTTTCACTGCCTATATCCTCGGGCGTTACACCGAGTGCCTCGGTATTAAGAAAGAGGCTCATTACTGCCTTATCATCAAGCGGCACCTGCGTCGGGTCTACACCCGTAAGGTCCTGAAGCATCCTTATCATAGTCGGGTCATCGTGACCGAGGATATCAAGCTTAAGCAGGTTTTCGTCAATACTGTGATAGTCAAAGTGTGTTGTTATAATACCGCTTTCCGCCTTTTCTGCAGGATGCTGAATAGGCGTAAATTCGTGAATATCGTGTCCTTTGGGAAGAACTATTACACCGCCGGGGTGCTGTCCCGTTGTGGTCTTTACGTTCATTATACCCTGCTTCAGTCTTTCAACCTCGGCGTTATGGATATTTATTCCCTTAGCTTCAAAATACTTTCTCACGTAGCCGTAAGCCGTTTTTTCGGCAACGGTACTCACTGTTCCTGCACGGAACACATATCCCTCACCAAAAATTTCTTCTGTGTATTTATGTGCACTCGCCTGATTTTCGCCCGAGAAGTTAAGGTCAATATCAGGCTGCTTATCGCCTTTAAAGCCGAGGAATGTTTCAAACGGGATATTATGTCCGTCCTTTACATACTGTGTGCCGCACTTCGGACAATTTGCATCTGGCATATCGTGCCCTGAGTCATAACATTCCTCTGTTGTGAATTCTACATTTTTACAATTGGGACAACGGTAATGCGGTGGCAGACTGTTAACCTCCGTTATCTGCGCACAATACGCAAGAAAGGACGAACCTACACTACCACGGGAACCAACAACATACCCCTCCTCACGGGAGTGCTTAACAAGAAGTCTTGCAATATTATAAAGGTCGGCATAACCGTTTCCGATAACGCTCTTAAGCTCTTTTTGCAATCTTTCCTCTATAACAGGATGCAGCGGGCTGCCGTATAATCCTTCGGCAGTTTCACGTGCAATGCGTTCAATATCCTCTGCACTTCCCTCAATCTTAGGCGGGAAATTACCCTTTGGAACGGGACGGATATTCTCAATCATATCTGCAATTTTATTTGTATTTGTTACAACAAGCTCATACGCCTTGTCACGGTCAAGATAGCTGAATTCATCAAGCATCTCGGCAGTAGTCCTGAAATAAAGCGGTGCCTGCATATCGGCATCGTCATACCCCTGCCCTGCCTGAAGTATACGGCGGAACACCTCGTCACGCTTACGAAGAAAATGCACGTCGCCCGTAGCAACGACAATCTTACCCATTTTTTCGCCAAGATTAATTATTTTACGGTTAAGCTCACACAGTGCCTCCCTGTCAGGGACAGTGTCGTTACGTACAAGGTACTCATTATTTCCTATCGGCTGTACCTCAAGATAATCGTAGTAAGATGCAATGCGCTCAAGCTCTTCATCACTTTCTCCGTTTAAAACGGCACGGAAAAGCTCGCCCGCTTCACATGCAGAACCTAAAATAAGCCCTTCTCTGTGTGCTTCAAGAACATCCCTCGGGATAAGAGGACGTCGGTGAAAATGCTCGAGATTTGATGCACTTACAAGCTTATACAGATTTTTAAGGCCAACAAGATTTTGTGCAAAAATAATTATATGGTATCTTTTCGTTTCACGGACAAGCGGAGCACCTGCCTCTATTAAATATCCCTCACAGCCATAGAGAATTTTTATCGTTTCATCAGCCGTATGGAAAGCCTCGGGAAATGCCTGCACACATCCGTGGTCTGTTATTGCAATCGCCTTATGCCCGAATTTCATTGCCTGCTTTACAAGCTCCTTTGCACTTACAACGGCATCCATTGCAGACGATTTTGTATGTGCGTGAAGCTCCACTCTCTTTTCCTCTGCATCGTCCTTTTCGCTTGGAAGACTATAGGGAATAATATCTCTCGCCATAACTGTAAGCTCGTGGGAGAAGCTGTCCATCTCCGCCTTTCCCCTTACTGCAACAGTGCCCGTCTTTTTAAGGGCACCCATAACCTCCTCTGTCGCAGCTATCGGAACAAAGCATTTGCACGTGAGGGAGCCTGTGTAATCCGTAATAAAAAACGATACTATACTCTTTTTAATTTTCGCTATTTCTCTGCAGTCAAGGCCGAATATGTCACCACAAATCATACAAGAGCCTGAAAAACTCTCTATTTCATTAATATTTGTAAGGTCATTTACGGTAAACGGTTTTCCGATTAATGCACCCTCTGCGGCAACGGATACAATTTTCTTCGGGGTATTATCCGTTTTATGCATCACAATAGGCTCGAGCTTTGTTTCCACCGTCATTTCATCTGTATCAAACACAACTTCTTTTTCAATTTCAAAATGCTTTAAAAGAAGTGCGGAAAGCTTTTTTTCTATATTATCGTTTTCAAGAAGCTCAAGGTTTCCGTGACGGAGCATAATTTTAATACGCGCGCCCTCATCCTCTGCAATACACGAATCAAGCACTGCCCCCCACAGTGAATTTTCCTCTGTAAGAAGCTCTGTGCAATAACTGACCGCATCTGAAACTAAAATATTCTGCGTATTAAAAACCGTCTCAAGCTCTAAATCATTAATCGAATAGTTCTTTATTACTTCCTTGCGGAATTTTTCTATATCTGCCCTTTTTACAATGGTATCAAATATAACCTCTGCCGAAATTACTCGTTTTTTTACATCAGCATTTATTTTCGATACTATGGCATTTTCCATTTGCTCACTGCATTTTGCATTGGGAAATGCAGTTTTTAATGTATAGCTCTTTTCCATTATAAATCCTCAATTTCTTTTATAAGCTCATCTGCAGCACTTGCAATGGGGATTTTCCGCATAATCTCCCCTTTTTTAAATAAAAGTGCGTCACCTGTTCCGCAGGCTATTCCTATATCAGCCTCTCTCGCCTCACCGGGGCCGTTTACTGCGCAGCCCATTACCGCAACGGTAATATCCTTGTTAATTTTTGCAATACGTCTGTTAACCTCATCTGCAACACTTATCATATCAACCCTGCATCTTCCGCAGGTAGGACAGCTTACAAGGTTTATTCCGCCCCTTAGTCCAAGCGATTTTAATATTTCTATCCCTGCCGTAACTTCACGCACGGGGGAAGCAGTAAGTGAAACACGAAGTGTATCTCCTATCCCTTCAAGAAGGAGTGCACCTATACCAATACTGTTTTTAACCACTCCGCCGTACTCCGTCCCTGCCTCCGTAACTCCTATATGCAAGGGATAATCTATCATTTCTGCAATTTTTTTATATGCCTCATACATCACGGAAATATTACTTGATTTAAGGGAAAGTGCAATATCATAAAAATTACAGTCCTCCAAAAGCTTTATATGCGAAAGGGCACTTTCACAAAGTGCATCCGCTGTAGGTGCTTTGTATTTTTCCAGAATTTCTTTTTCAAGTGAACCGCCGTTCACCCCTATCCTTATAGGGATATTCCTTGCCCCACATTCTTCGGCTACTGCCTTTACACGCTCAGATGCGCCAATGTTTCCGGGATTAATGCGTATTTTGTCAGCTCCCCCTTTTGCACACTCTATCGCAAGACGGTAATCAAAATGAATATCTGCCACAAGTGGGATATCGACGTTCTTTCTGATTTCACGAAAGCACTCAGCCGCCTTTTTATCGGGAACAGCAAGGCGTACTATGTCACACCCCGCCTCTTTAAGCTCATTTATCTGCGTAACAGTTGCCTTAACATCACGTGTATCAGTATTGCACATTGACTGCACGCTTATCGGCGCACCGCCGCCAATAAGTACACCGCCGACATTTATTTGTTTCGAAATACGTCTTTGCATATTAATCACCTTTTTAAATCTGATAAATCTATTTTACCACAAAAAAAAATCAAGGTAAAGAGCTTTTGCTCTTTACCTTGAAAAAATGTTGGTTATTTATTTTACGATATAGATTGCTTTTACAGCAGGTGTTGAAGCATCACTTCTTGTAATCATAATTACTTTGCTGGGATTTTCAACAGAAGTGTTTATATTATCCAAAAGATTTTCAGCAATAATTTCGCTTCCGTCAACTCTGTACACAACAGTTGAAGAATTTGTTGTGTATGTGAGCAGCTTACCCTCCGCCTGTTTATCGGCATCGGTAAATCCACTTCCCATATTTGTAGTTGCCGCTATTTTACTTTCTTCGCTGATTACATCAAAAGCCTCTGCATATTTTATATGCACTTGTCCTACATTGCTTGTATATGACTTATAATACATATAATCACTGTTTTCGCCTGCTGCATACAACAATCCATTTGCAGATGCATCATATACCATTTCAATAGCTATGACATCATTACCGTTCTTAATATAACGGATAATATCACCTTTTTCTACGTTTTCTTTGTTTACACAGTTTGTTCCCGTAGCTTTGAACTTATCTTCCGAAACCGTGAGCGAGGTTGTACTTGAAGCTCCGTCAGAATATCCCTCAATTATGTCTCCTCCATTACGCACCTTTGTTACAATCATATACGGAGTTTTACCTGTAAAGGTGTATGCAGGGTCATCACCATACATAAGAACCATTGTAGCGGTCTTTGTACGTTCAGAAGGATCTGCGCCTAACACTTCTATTTTTCTGTTAGTTCCTACTGCAAATGCTGTTGAAGGTTTCATAACAGAATAGTCTGATGCTGCTGATTTATCAGAAGGCACATATATAACAATAGTTGAGCTTGAAAAGCTATACAATGTGCCACCTATTGTTACATTACTTGTTGTTGCTTTTACAGAAGCATTTTCTGCGTTATATATAAGCGTATCATCACTGTTAGTTCCTACTGCAGTTGCCTTGTTACCCGTTGAATCTGCAACAGTATCAAGAGCTACAAGTTCACTGTTTGTAATATTATACTTTACAGGCTGATAGCATCCGCTCTCACCTGGATAAATCAATTCAGCAATTGCTTCAAGCTTTGCCTCTACCTCATCCTTATCAGTGCTCACGCCATCAAGCTTGACGCTTTTCTTCATTGCAACAGTTGAGTCTGTTCCATCCTTAAGAATAAGACGCACCTGCTCATCATCTGCACCTATGATATAACCAGACTCATATTTAGTATTGCTTGCAGCAGCCTTCTTATCAACTGCTGCAATCTGTCCTGTATAGTCAAGAACATAGGAGTAGGTGGAATTAAGTTCAAATGTAACCTTGTTCGGATTTTCAGCATAGTCACGTGTCAGGTAAACGTCCTTACCGTCCATCTTAACCATTCTTTCCTCGTCAAGTCCTTCTGTAATCTTACCCGACTTCTTTCCGCTGGTAATATACATCTTGTTAATCTTGTTACCGCCAACATTCGGGGATTCAAGAAGGTTAACTACAGTCCATTCAGAGAATAGACTTCCTGAAAATTCTTTCTTGGAACCATTCTGGTAAATTTCAGGTTTTGAAGATGTTGCCGCAGGGAAATCATAATATCCGTTTCCGTTATAAGTTTTATTGTCTTTGAAATAAATTCTTTCCTCTGTTGAGGTAAAGCTCTTACTGTTTACAACAAACACCTGATAGCTTGTAATCTTGGCAACCTTCTGTCCGCCACCCTCAATAAGCTCAATCTGTCCGTTTCTGAAGTTGGTATCAAGATTTTGAATTATTGTATGGTCATTTGCAAGATACTTTCCATTATATATCTTTGTATATCCTGAAAGGGAAACAGAGTCGTTGCGACCATTCTCGTTATAATACTTTACTGTATCGCTATTTATGCTGATAACATCCTGCTCCTTAATAATGGTGCTTGTATTGTTACGGGGCTTGATTGATGTTATCTGGCGGTCAAGCTTATCGTAGTATGCAACAATATTCTTACCGATAAGGTCTTCAAAATCAATTGATTTTTTCACTGCATCGGAAAGCTCGTAAGTCTGCTTGTCCTCGCCTGTACCAATCATAATCTCGTTCTGGGCAACATCAACGCTTGCTGCATCAAGACCTGTGTAGTATGTTCCTGATACAATACCCTTTATTTCCTCAGTATTCTGATTGGTTTCTTCCTCTTCGGGGTCAACCTTTTCAAAGGTGCCGTCCTCGTTTTCCTTAATTTCGGGAACATCAAGTCCGTTGCTTGTAAGCACTGCAACAACACCACGTGCAGCAGGCTCAGTAATCTTCGCAGTAATTACACCCTTGGTAATGCCGTGCTTATTTGCAGCTGCAATATAACCTGCAGACCAGGTAGCATTGGGGTTTGTAGCAATTATCTTATTATACTCACTCTGTGCAACAACCTCATAGCCTACCGCACAAACGAGCATTTTTACAGCCTGCTCATATGTAACAGGCTCTCCTGCTCTGAAAGTGCCGTCTTCAAAGCCGTTGATAATCTTAAGGTCAACAGCCGCCTTTACATAGGGACGTGCCCATGCACGTGAAGAATCGTTATCAAGGTCAGAAAAACCTGTTACCGCATCTGCACTAAGGTTATCTGCAACACCCTTCATACGTGTAACAATAGCGGCAAACTCCGCCCTTGTAATCTGATTATCGGGCTTAAATGTGCCGTCCTCATAGCCTGTAATGATATTAAATCCTACAAGCTTGTCCACAGCCTCCGACACACGCTGGTCCGTAATATCACTGAAGCTTGCAGCAAATGCAGGAACACCTAACGATGTAACAAGCATTGCTACAGTAACAATCAAAGTGATAATTGTTCTTAATTTCCTCATATTTTTCTCTCCTTCGCAGTAAAACTTTTAGTCATTAATAAAAATGCTGACATTATCTGCAATTTTATTTTACTCTGTTTTTATGAATAAGTCAATAGGATATTATTTGTAATTTTAACACTTTGTACAAATATACAAAAAATCATTCTTTCTTTGTAGAAATGTGCCTTTCCGAAAGATATGAAAGAGCGCAAATTCCGCCCATCACACACAAAAGTGCCACAAGCTGTGAAATGCGTATATTACCAAGATAAAGGCTGTCAGTACGCAGACCTTCTATAAAAAATCTGCCGAAACCGTACCACGTTATATACGAAAAGAAAGTGTGTCCGTAAAAAGGTCTTTTTTTATTAAGATGTGACAAAATTATAAAGCCAAGTAAATTCCACAGTGACTCATATAAAAATGTCGGGTGCACACATTCACCGCCATTTATACTCATTCCCCATATATAATGGCAAGGACCTCCAAATGCCTCCGCGTTAACAAAATTCCCCCATCTGCCTACTGCCTGACCGATAATAACGCCAAGACAGCATATATCAAAAAGCTTTAATATATTAAGCTTTTTAATTTTGAAAAATATTCCTGCTGTCAGCACTGCACCGATTATTGCGCCGTAAATGGCTATGCCGCCCTCCCATATTTTAAAAACATCCAGAAGGTTATTCCTATAGCTCTCCCACGAAAATATCACATAATATGTACGGGCACAAATCACCGATACGGGCAGTGCATAAAGCACTGTATCGGTGATTATTTCAGGATTTTCCCCTTCCCTTTTTGCGACATAGCTACAATATAAAACGGCAAGCAATATGCCAAGGGCAATAATAATTCCGTACCAGTGTACACCGCCCAAAAACGGTAGCTTAATTGCAACGGGGTCTATCTCAAAGCTTAATCCAAGGCGCGGAAAAGATATATTATTCATATTTGTAACCATTCCTTTCGCTATGTTCAAAGCACAAAACAGTATAATAAATTCAAAATGCAACGCATTTTGCTCCATACCTCTTCACTTTTCACTCTTCACTCTTACCTGTCTGAATTCATTCAGACTTTCCTCACTCCTTTTTGGGAAGCACTACAGACACCGCACACTGCTCCCTGGAGAAAAGCTCACATATGCGCCTTTGTGCATCCTCTATTGTAAGGTTTTCACAAATAGTCATATAATCAAAAAGGTTTATACCCTTATGATAACAGAACATATAGTCATTGCCTAAATCTTCCACACTGTCAAGAGTTGCCATAAACTGTCCGCAAAGAACTTTTTTTGCTCTTTCAAAGGCATCTTTATCAATCCCATTTTCTTTGGCATTTTCTATAACGGCAAAAATTTCTTTTTTCACATCTTCAATTTTTTCCGTTTCACCAAAAAATGCCGCATAAGCACAGCTGTCCTCATACTCATAAAAAGCGGAGAAGGTCTTATTTATAAAACCTTCATCATAAAGCTTTTTATAAAAAGTACTGCTTTTTCCGAAAAGCGTTCTTAAAACCGCACTTGTCAGAATATCTCTTTTTAATATTTCGCTGCCACTTCCGCCGAATACTCTGTCCTTAAAGCCAATCATAAACATCGGCATAGGAATGTCAAAGCTTGCTTCGATATAGCTTTGATTCACATTCTCGTCTTCTTTTGGGAAAACCTGTGTAATCTTGCCGTGGGGGGTATCCTGCTTTATGCATTTATCAACCATCTGGGAAATTTCACCCTCGTCAAGGTCACCCACACAGATAAGTGCCATATTTGACGGATGATAAAAAGTGTTATAGCATTTATACAAAAGCTCGGGCGTGGTTTTCATTATTTCTTCCACGCTTCCCGCAATATTTGTTTTTACGGGATGATTTTTATACATTGCCTCTAAGCAGTTGTACATACACGTTTGCTCTGCATCATCCTCATACATTTTTATTTCCTGAGCAATAATTCCCTTTTCCTTATCTACATTTTCCTGCGTAAAATACGGTGTCTGAACAAACCCAAGAAGTATTTCAAGGTTTTCATAAAAATAATCGGTACAGCTGAAAAGATAATTTGTCACGCCAAAGCTTGTAAACGCATTGGCATTTGCACCGTATTTTGAAAAATCAGCAAATGCGTTTGTTCCGTCAGGCTGTTCAAAAACCTTGTGTTCAAGAAAGTGAGCTATACCGTCTATTACCGTTGTCGTTTCACTCTCCCCGGGGACAACAAACTGCGTATTTATAGAGCCGTATTTTGTGCTGAAGGTTGCATAGCTCTTTTTAAACCCCGGTTTTTTTATTAAAATCACACGCAATCCGCTTTTATGTGTGGCAGAATATACTGTTTCGTTTAATGTTTCGTAATGTAATTTTGTAAAATTCATTTTTCTGCCCCCTACTCTTTATCCAAATAATATACTGTGTCAAGCTTCATTCCTCTTGCCGCAGTTATTATTTCATCACGTGTAACTTTTTCAATCGCTTTTGTCATTTCCTCAATAGAGGTATCCGTTCCCAGAATAAGCTGCATTGTATAATACTCCGCCATTGCAGCTACACTGTCAAGATTTGATTCATATGCACCGATAAGCTGTTTTTTGGCGCTATCAATTTCCTCCTGAGTAAAATCTCCGTCTTCCATCATTTTCTGCTGCGCCATTATTTCATCGTACGCCTTGCCGAAGTTTTCAAACTCGACCCCGCTGCGCACAATCATAATTTCCTTTAATCTGTCAACACTGCTTCCAACATAGTAGCAAAGACTCAGCTTTTCACGCACATTGTTAAAAAGCTTGCTTACGGCACTTCCGCCAAACATTGAATTATATACAAGGGTAGCTGCATAATTCTCTTTTTTCGTTCCTTCGCCTGAGCGAAATCCCATACATAGCTTTCCCTGCGTAACATCCATTTTGTCACGCACCTCTTTAAACTTCTGGGGTGCACTACGTCTTTCCTCTTTAATTTCCTCAGTGTCCCTGCCTGAGAGGTTTGCACAGAAGGAATCTGCGGCAAGCTTTGCCTCATCTTCTTCAAAATTACCGCTGAAAATAATGTCAATTCTGCTTTCTTCTATAACCTTTTTATAGTGTTTATAAAGAAGAGCGCAGTCTATTTTTTCAAGCTCTTCAATGTATCCCATAGGGTTAATTCCGTATGGCTCGTCCTTACACATTTCTTCCTGAAGGCGAAGCACGCTGTAAGAACGCTTGTCATTTTTTTGTGAAAGAATTGAATCACGTATATTCTTCTTTTCAATATCAACGACATTTTGCGAAAACTCTTCGCCGTTTCCTGCGCAAAGTGCAATGTCATATACAAGCTTCATTGCCTTGTCAAAATTACCCTTTTTTCCAAGTGCGTTGTCAGATACTGACTGTATTCCTATTTTTATTATCTGTCTTTCGCCATATTTACTTGCACGTGCAATAAGCTCTGCCCCGTAAAGGTTTTCAAGCTCTTCCGATATTTTCTGCGCAGTAGGAAAATTCTTACTCTGCATTCTTATCACTGCGGCAAGAAGGGTGTTAAGCGTTACCTCGTCTTTGCAAAGAGGTCTGTGGAAAAGCACGCACGCCCTGAAATCCTTAAATTTTTTATCCTGCACCAGATGCAGATTAATCCCTTGTTTAAGTTCGTATTTAAGCATTGTATCCCTCATTTCATATGTATGCAGGAGAAAGCTCCTGCACTGTTATTTGCTACTATTGGTACTGTTGTTATTTTTGCCGTCTGTCATATCATCAACTGCGTTCTGAACTCCGCCTACAGCATCATCAACGGCATCTGTTGCACCGTCAACTACTTCACCCGCACCCTCTGCGGCATTATCCATTGCGTCGCCTACGTCTGTTTTTCCGTCAGCATCGTTGTCCATAGTGCTTCCATTTTTTTCGTCATCAATAATTCCGTTATTGTCATTAACAACACCGTTTTTTGCACCGTTATCGTTTGCGTCGTTATTATTACCTCCGCAAGCGGTAAAGAGAATCATAAGTGCACCCAACAAACAAATAAGTTTTTTCATTTTACAAGTTCCTTTCTTTATAAAGCATAAATATGCTCTTTTATACGACTATTATTTCTCAATATTCTTGAAATAATCAAAAAAACAAGAAACAATTTTTCGACATTCTTCATAGTATACTACTGTAGGGCGTTCCACTTAATATAGAGCGAACTACTTTATATAGATAGTATTTGAAAGGAGCTTTTTCTATGTTCTTCGGTAATAACAATAATGGCTGCTGCGAGTGGATAATCTGGATCATCATCATCATCATTTTGTTAGGCTGCGTATGCGGTAATGGTGACAACGGCTGCGGTAACTGCGGTTGCTAATTGGCTAATTCATTGGGGGCTGTGCATTTAGTCACAGCCCTTTTACTTTTTCTTCAAAAATCTTAAGAGCCTTACCTCTGTGGCTTACTGCGTTTTTTTCATCAGGTGACATTTCGGCAGTAGTTTTTTCGTATTCCTTCATATAAAATACAGGGTCATATCCAAAGCCGTTTTCACCCTTCGGTGCGTGATTTATAACACCTTCACACTCACCTCTTGCGGTGATAATACCATCACTATTTACCATTGTTATCACGCACACAAAGCGTGCAGTCCTTTTTTCATCAGGGACATCCTTCATATTCTTAAGAAGCAGTTCTACCCTGCCCTCATCATCAAGGCCCTCACCGCCGTAGCGTGCACTGTAAACTCCCGGCTCTCCGCCCAGTGCATCCACGCACAGTCCGCTGTCATCAGCAATTGCTGCTATTCCCGTAGCTTTAAATATTGCCTCCGCTTTAAGACGGGAATTTTCTTCAAACGTTGTTCCCGTTTCCTCCACATCTATATCGATGCCTGCTTCCTCCTGACTTATAATCTCAAAGTCTTTAAGGATTTCTCCAAATTCACGTAATTTATTTTTATTTCTTGTTGCTGCAATTATCTTCATTGTTCTTCCTCCAATATTTCACGAAGCTTTTTTACAAAGCTTTCGGTCTGCTCTTTTGTTCTTTTTGAGGGGCCTTTTAATCTGCCGCCCGCATTTCTTATTTTTTTTGCAATAAAACGGCTCATCAAAAGTGTATCAATGTTTTTATCGGTATATTCCATACCGTTCTGATTTATTATCCTCGCCCCTTTTGCAAGGCACATTGCCGCCAGTGCGTAATCCTGCGTTATTGCGACATCACCCTTTAAAATAAGATTAACGAGCTTAAAATCAACACTGTCGCTTCCTTTTTCGACAACAATTGTCTGTGCCCCGTCTTTTTCGATAGAGTGTGCAGTGTCACATATTATAATGCACTTTTTACCTGTCTTTTTACATAGCCCCACCGTTTCATTAACAACAGGACATCCGTCTGCATCTATAAATACTTTCATAATTCCTCAAGCTCCATGCTTAGCTCTTCCCATTCATTCATCAGATTTGCCTGCTCGGCTTCTTTTTCCTCAAGTTCTTTGCTAAGCTGTGTTATTTTTTCAAAATCACTGCCTGCGCAGTTTATCTCTTCATTAATTTTTTCTATTTCCTTCTCGCAAAGCTCAATTGCTTCTTCACAGCGCTTGATTTTTCCTTCAAGCTTTCGCCTTTCACTTTGCTTTTGTTTTTGCTTCTGATAATCGTTAGGCTCTTTTTTCTGTTTTTCTGTCTTTGCAGTGTTACCCTCAAGATTTACGGCAATTTTATTTATATAATCATCGTAATTCATATTATATGAATTTACACTGCCGTTTTCAAAGGCAATAATTCTGTCTGCCATTTTATTTATCAGGTAACGGTCGTGGCTAATAATAAATACTGTGCCTTCAAAATCCTCAAGTGCCGCTTCGAGTGCCTCTCTTGAACGTATGTCAAGATGGTTTGTAGGCTCGTCAAGAAGTAAAAAATTTGCACCCGTCAGCATTATTTCAAGCAGGGACAGTCTTGCTTTTTCTCCACCTGAAAGGGTATCTGTCTTTTTAAACACATCATCGCCCTTAAAGAGAAATGCCGCAAGGGCATTTCTGATTTGTGTTCTGTCCATATGCGGGTATACATCCCAAAGCTCACTCTCAATATCCTTACCGCCCGATATATCGCTTCTGTCCTGGTCATAGTACGCACATTCCACATTTGTACCAAACCATACTGCGTCATCTGGGGCCTCAATAACACCCTTAATCATTTTATAGAGCGTTGATTTACCGCACCCGTTCGGACCGAGGAGAAAAACCCTCTCCCCTCTTTTTACTTCAAAGCTGACGTTTTCGAAAAGCTTTTTTTCACCATAGCTTTTTGAAAGTTCAGTCACCTTTAAAACATCATTACCACTCTTTTTCTCTGCCGTAAACCGAAAACGGATTTTCGCTGTGTCTTCCTCCGGTTTTTCGAGAGTTTCCTGCAGGCGATCAATACTCTTTTGCTTATGCTCTGCAGTTTTTATATTACGCTCCCTGTTCCAGCGCTTTTGTTGCTCAATAATTCCCTCTATACGCTTTATTTCCTGCATTGTGTTTTCGTATTTACGCTCCTGAGCTTTCCTCACCTGCTCCTTTTTTTCAATAAAGGTGGAATAGGAACCGCTGTAGAGGGATATTTTTCTGTTCTCAAGTTCAATTGTTGTATTTGTGACCTTATCGAGAAAATATCTGTCATGGCTTATAACGATAAAAGCCTTGTTGCAATTTTTAAGAAAATCTTCCAAAAACCTTACCGAGTCAATATCAAGATGATTTGTAGGCTCGTCCAGAAGCAGAAAATTTGCCTCCGAAAGAAGTGTCCTTGCAAGGGAAAGCCTCGTTTTCTGTCCTCCTGAAAGGGAGTTCATAGGAAGACTTAACTCACTTTCCAGAAAGCCAAGTCCAAGTAGCATTGAACGTGTACGGCTTCTGAAGGTCAGTCCGTCATTTCTGATATATTCTGTATTGAGCGCCTCCTGTCGGTTTATAAGCCTCTCTGTTTCCCCTTCGCCTTTTTCAAGGGAAAGGCGGATGTTTTCCATTTCCTCTTCTATTTCAAAAAAACGAGAAAAAACCTCCAGGGCATAATCATATGCCGTGAGGCTTTGTGACGATGGCGGTGTCTGCTCCATTACACCGATTTTAAGGTCGGAGGATTTTACAATTTCGCCCTCATAATCCTCTTCTCCAAGTATCGTACGGAAAAGAGTGGTTTTACCGACACCGTTTGTGCCGATAAAACCCATCTTCGTATTATTTTCAATATTAAACGATACATTTTCAAAAAGCACTCTTTCACCAAAGCTTTTTGAAACATTGTTAAGTGACAATAAACTCATTAATTTTCTCCGCTAATCTATAATATCAAGCATTTCAAACAGTTCTATTCTTTCTTTCGCCTGCACAGAGGTTTCCTTTCCTTCTCCGTACATATATACATTATAGTCTTTCTTTCCTGTCAGCATATCAAAAAGAATAGAAAACCAGCGTTTAATATGCGCTATCACAAGCCATATTCCATAGCACTTCTCAACATTATATGCTTTTTGCATATATTCTTTATCAGGAAGGATTTTTTGCAAAATAGTTTTGTCCATTTTTGTAAGACTGTACTTTTTATATTCAGCCTTCGTCATTTTTTTTCTTCTTTGCGTGAATTGTGCATACGTTTCCGCTCTTTCATACTCCTTCGCCCCAAAAGTTCCTCCATTTTCAATGTCAGTGAGTAGTTTTTCCATCACTTCATTGTCTGTTTCCTCAAGGTTATCAAAAGAAAAGCCCCAATACTTTACACCAACTGCCTTTACTGTATTAATCAGCTTTTTATAACGAAGCTCTTCCATTAAAGAGTTAAACCCTTCTGTGTTTATTTGGTTTTCATACTTTTTAACATACAGGAGCAAGTCCATAATATGCCTTACTCCTGCACCTCGCCTTACAAAATGCTTTATAAAATGCGTTGCTGCATTTACAAGTCCATCATTTATTCCGAGTGTTTTTATCCCTTCATCAAAATCAATATATTTTTCTTTATAGGAAATCTTATCTGAAAATATGATGTCATCCCAATTCTTCCTCATTACACTTATGTGAACCTCAAGCTCTCCGCCCACAGGATGAATTGCGCTCATATGGTGGTCGTATGCAGCTCTCGCACTAACATCGTATTCAAGTTCTCTAAGGACTTTTGCAGCTAACGCTTCATCCTCAAGTTTTATGAGAATATCTGCATCTCCTGACACACGAGTTTCCGGAATATCATAAAGCTGCGCTAAAGCCATTCCTTTAAATAAGCAACATTCTATCCCTCTCTCTCCCAGAGTTTTGATAACGCGCTTATTAAACTCATTCTTTTGTAATGTTTTTGCAAGATTTGCCTCAAAAGAAGTTTCAAGATTATCACGAATTTCTTCAGGAATTTTAACTTCTCCACTCTCAAGCTTTTTCCTGATTGCACTGTATACTATGGGCCATACATTTTGTTCAATAGAAAGTTCCCTTACTCTTCTGATATTAACACAATGCTCTGCAAGCGGTTCTTTCCCCAATGCTCCACATCCGAAAAGATAAAGCATATTTTCAAAATCACGTGTCATTTACTTCACTCCGTAGTATTCAAAATACCATTTTGCAAACCTGTTTAATCCGTCCTCAATCGAGGTAGACGGTTTAAAATCAAAATCCTTCTCAAGCTCACTCACATCGGCATATGTCTGATAAACATCGCCCGGCTGCATCGGCAAAAACTCTTTCTCTGCCGTTTTGCCGATTGCCTTTTCAAGGGTTTCTATAAAATACATCAGCTTTTCAGGATTATTATTTCCAATATTGTATACCTTTGCCCTGTCACCGTTTTCGTCAGGTGCAGGCGGATTAAGAAGCATATTCATTATGCCCTGAACAATATCATCCACATATGTGAAATCTCTGTACATATCACCGTTGTTAAAGATTTTTATTTTATCACCACGCAGTATTTTCTGTGTGAATGAAAAATACGCCATGTCAGGTCTGCCATACGGACCGTACACAGTAAAGAAACGTAGTCCCGTGCTTGGAATATCATATAAATGGCTGTATGTAAATGCCACAAGCTCATTTGATTTTTTTGTTGCCGCATAAAGGCTTATCGGATGGTCAACATTGTCATCTGTTGAAAACGGGGTTTTCTTTTGATTTCCGTATACAGACGAGCTTGATGCATATATAAGATGCTCTGTCTTATAGTGACGGCACGCCTCCAGAATATTATAAAAACCTATAATATTACTTTCAATGTAAACATCAGGATTTTCTATAGAATATCTTACACCTGCCTGCGCTGCAAGGTTTACCACAATATTAGGCTTGTATGTGTCAAACAGGCTGTTTACCACTTCCTTATCGGCAAGGTTTCCTTTTATAAAAGTAAACTTATCATATTTACCGAGAATTTCAAGTCGGCTTTCCTTGAGTTTCACATCATAATAATCATTAATGTTGTCAAAACCGATTACTTCTCCGCCCTCGTCAAGTATTCTTTTTGACAGATGAAAACCGATAAAGCCTGCACTGCCCGTTACAAGTATTTTTTTGCTGCCATCATATTTTTTAAAGTTTGCCATAAAATCAACTCTCCTTTTTGCTGTGATCCCCCCAAAAAGCTCTTCCTTTATTACTAATTTTTCTCGCCGGGACACCTGCAATTCCAATGTTTTCTTCATCAAAAGATTTGTTAACAAGCGCATTTGCACCTATTGCACACCCATCGGGAATATGTATTCCTCCTGTTAAAATTGCACCAATTCCTATTACAACATTGCTTCCGATTACAGGAACATCATCCGAAGTTCCGCCCGCAACAATAGCAGTATTAATATGGAAAGAGCAATTCTCGCCAATATGTGCATTATTACTAACTAAAATGCTTCCCACATGGACCAACCTAAGCCCTTTCCCACACACGTTTATCGGGATTTTTACCCCGTGTTTTTCCTGCATTTTTGACAACCATATTCTCCACAGCAATGCTCTTACTTTGTGATTATTATTATGGTGAAATTCTGTATGCCTTAATATATACACATACTTATATGCTATAGCTCTTTCCCCAAGTGCCAAGATAGGACATCCTCTGTTTTTTCTTTTGTATAGTTTTGACTCATAATCAAGGAAAGCTTTAAGTTCTTCTTTGGTACACGGCGTATGATTCATTATAATCCCTCCATATGTATCAATCACGAAAATAAAGGTCACGTGTATAAACCTTATCAATCACATCTTCAATATCATCATTATATCTATTTGCAATAATAACATCTGACATTTCCTTAAACTCACCAAGGTCTTTTATAACCCTTGAATTAAAGAAGCTTTCCACATTGAGTGTAGGTTCATAAACTACAACCTCAATTCCCTTTGCCTTAATACGCTTCATAACGCCCTGAATAGAGCTTTGACGGAAATTATCAGAATTTGCTTTCATTGTCAGGCGGTATATTCCAACAATCTTGGGATTTTTTTCTATAATTCTGTCTGCAATAAAGTCCTTACGGGTGCTGTTTGCATCAACTATTGCACGTATTATATTATTTGGCACATCATTAAAGTTTGCAAGGAGCTGCTTTGTATCTTTAGGCAGACAATAACCGCCGTAACCAAAGGAAGGGTTATTATAATGACTTCCTATTCTCGGGTCAAGTCCCACGCCCTCAATAATCTGCTTTGTATCAAGACCTCTTACCTCGGCATATGTGTCAAGCTCGTTAAAGAACGATACCCTCAGTGCAAGATACGTATTTGCAAAAAGCTTTACCGCCTCCGCCTCTGTTGGGTTGGTAAAAAGAACAGGAATATCTTCCTTTATTGCACCGTTTGCAAGAAGTGATGCAAATAAACGTGCTTTTTTCTGCAATCTTTCATCATCTAAAGGTGCTCCCACAATAATTCTTGACGGATATAAATTATCGTAAAGTGCCCTTCCTTCACGCAGAAATTCAGGCGAGAAAATAATATTTTTACAGTTATATTTCTCCCTCACACTTTCGGTGTACCCTACGGGAACAGTTGATTTTATAACCATAACTGCATCAGGATTAATTTTTAATACCTGCTCTATTACACTTTCAACACTTGACGTATCAAAGTAATTTAGCTTCGGGTCATAATTGGTCGGTGTGGAAATTATTATAAAATCCGCATCTTTATATGCCTCTTCGGCATCTGTAGTTGCAGTAAGGTTAAGCTCTTTTTCACTTAAATATTCTTCTATTTCACTGTCAACAATAGGTGATTTGCGATTGTTTATCATTTCCACCTTTTCGGGGATAATATCAACTGCAAAAACTTCATTGTTCTGCGCTAAAAGTATTGCATTTGATAATCCTACATATCCCGTTCCTGCCACTGCTATTTTCATTATCACTCACTCCGTTCGTTTAAATTGAAAGTTGAAAGCTGAAAGTTGAAAACATTGGTGCAAAATCAGCCTTGCTGATTTTATTCTTTTGTCTTCTTTTTCTTTATTATTGTTACCAAAATTTTTTCGATTTCTACACAATCTGCCATTATTGACTCGCATTCCTCTATAGATAAGTACTCTGTTTCTTTCATTAGCTTTATCCAATATTTCGTCTCGGAAGTTTCTTTTAGCGCTGTGCTTTTCATTTTCTCTATTTTCCTCTTTTAAACAGCTTTCAGTTTTCAGTTTTCAACTTTCAACTTAGTTTAACTCCGTCTGCCGTCTTTGCAAAATAAACACCAAATTTTCCTTCAAGCTCAGGAAACTCTTTAAGATATTTCTTCGTTACTTCATACTCTATCTTTTCTTTATAATCAGGATTTACAAGTGCCATTGCGCATCCTTTAAAGCCTGCACCGCTGAATCTGCCACCATATACCCCCTCAGTTTCAAGCAATATTTCATAAAGCTTTTTAAGTTCATCAGAACCTGTTTCATAGTTTTCAATACTGCTACGGCCGCTTTCAAAGATAAGCCTTCCAAATTCTTCTATATCACCTTTTCTCCAAGCCTTAGCACCTGCCTGTACTCTTTGCTGTTCACTGTAAAAATGCTCTGCCCGCTTTCTCCAATTCTCGGGAAGCTTATCCTTATATTTTTTAAAAACTTCCTCAGGCACCTGATACAGGTAGGTATCTTCATATTTACCATACTCCATACCTGCAAACGCCTTCAGTGCATATGCAGCGCTACGGCACTCATCAACACGCATATTATATTTACTTCCTGCAAGACTTCTTTCAAGCCCACTAAAAATAATAGCAATTTCAAAGGGCTTCATGTTTTTATTTTCAGGTATAAGCTCATAGCTATCGTCCTGCATATTCATATACAAAAGGTGCTCTTTTTTGCAATATACTTCACAGCTTTGGTCAAGCTTTCCGCAGGAAACTCCCACGTATTTATTTTCCGCTTTCTTGGAAAGCTGTATCATTTCGCCCGGACTAAGCGTTATCCCGTTTAATTTAGCAAGAGCTGCTATAAAGCTTATAATAACAGCTGCTGATGAGGACAGTCCGCCAATAGGCAATTCCCCATCAATGACAGCGCAAATACCAATCTTCAGCATATAGCGTTGTGACAATACAAGTGTTGCTCCGCGCAGATGATCTGCCCAATCGTCCTGCTTTTTTTCGGGAACTGAATTAACATGCCATTGCGCCCTTTTTTTAAACTGCAAGGACTGAATTTCCACTACGCCGTTTTGCTTTGCCCCGTAGGCGATATGAACACCTTTATCAATTGCAAATCCCGTTATACTACCCAATTGATGGTCAACATGTGCCCCTATCGGACAAATACGATATGGAGTAAATATAGTGTATTCAGGATTTTTACAATATATTTTTTCAAACGTCTTTACAGCATTCATTCTTTCATTTTCCTTTGTTTCTAAATTTATTCACCTACATATGTTATCTGACTAAATAGCAAATTTCACAATTTTATCAACTAACTGCGGGAAATCAATTCCGGCACTTTTAGCTGACTCAGGGAACAGGCTCACATCAGTCATTCCCGGTGAAGTATTTATTTCTATAAAATACGGCTCGCCATTTTTATTTATAATGAAATCTATACGGGATAAGCCTTTACACTCTGCTGTGCGGTATGCTGTTAGAGCAGCTTCCTCTGTAAGATTTTTAATCTTATCGGAAATTCTTGCAGGTATTAAATGATGGCTCATACCGCTCGTATATTTTGATTCGTAATCATAAAATTCATTTTCTGACAAAATCTCAATAATGGGAAGTGTCTCGGGATTTTCATTACCTAAAACGGGAACTGTAACCTCTGTTCCCTCTATAAATTCTTCCACTAAAATTGCGTCTCCGTACGCAACTAAAGAATTAATTGCATTTCTAAGTTTCTCTTTTTCCTTAACAATTTCCACACCTATGCTTGAGCCCTGGCAAGATGCTTTTAAAACCACGGGGAAACCAAGCTCCTTTACAATCTTTCTTTCTGCATCTTCGCAGCAAAAACTGCTGTCAGTAGTAAACTCAAGAAATTTTGGTGTTCTTATTCCGTTTTGTAACATTAGTTTTTTAGTAAGAATTTTATTCATACATATACTGCTTGATGCAATTCCCGGTCCTGTATAGGGTATTTTAAGCCATTCAAGAAATCCCTGAATACTTCCGTCCTCACCACCCTTGCCGTGTAGAGCAATAAACGCAACATCAGGATTAATTTCTTTTATTTTGTCTATATTATCACGTGTAACATCAAGCTTTACCGCATTATATCCTGCACCTAAAAGTGCATTATAAACCGCTTCACCGCTTCTGAGCGATACCTCTCTTTCAGTTGAAACGCCGCCCATTAAAACGAGCACCTTGATATTTTTATTTTCCTGCATTTTTAAGCCTCCACATATTCATTTCATTTAGGTACTTCCCGGTGTCAGAATATTATATGCAATAATCCGGCATTTTTTCTTAATTTATAAATCAATCTTTTCCACATATGTTATCGGTTTGAGTGTCCATGCCTCCCATATATATGCCCTGATTGAGGATACATCATCACAAACAATATTAACTATATCTTCACCCGTTTTCGTTGTTGCAGCCATAACAAATTCATCTTTACTGTTATATACCGCCACAATAATCATTGCATTTTCGGTATAAGCATTAAGGTTATTTACTTTATATTTATAGCCTTTTTCCGTCTCAAAAATCTCTGATGTAATTGGTGCTGCCCCTACTGAAAAGGAAGGTGCCTTATCAGTTGAAAGCGATGTGTATACTTTAAAATATGCTTTGGTATTATCTTCTAATGCCGTGGGTGTTTCACAACTGATAATCAAATAAAGTGCTTTTTCCCCTTTCGTTATAGCTGTACTCAAGTGCTCTTCAAGGAGGCTTGCATATTTTTTGGGATTTTCTTCTGATGCATCTTTGGCAGAAAGCTCCCCAACAATCTCTTTATCTATCCCTTCTGTGTTTTGGTATTCGTATATGAGCCTACTACTTGATGTAACAATTGCCTGCGGCATTGTAGCACTCGTTACATTGCTTTGAGAAGAAAGTGTATTCATCAAATCTTCGCCATTTTTGTATGTAACATAATGCACCTGCAAAGAGTTCCCCGCACACGTTCCCGTGGAAAAGGTAAATTTCAAATTAAAATCAGAAACACTTTCAACCTCACTTATATCCACCTTTAAAACGGCACTTGTTGCTAACATTTTTGAATTAAATCGGGAATACATATTGTACGCCGCAATCCCATTTGTACCGTCAGCAGTTATATGAGTAATGTTGTACGTATTTTCAGAAGGACTTGCATTTGCTTTTCCTTTCTCCTGAATAATTATTGTTTCTGTTTTTAAATCGATAAATTTCTTTTCAATAACTTCCGGATGTGCCATAGCCGTTGTGTAACAATGGATTGTAAAGAGCAATGTTAAAATTAAAAATTTAATTTTTCTCTTCATAATATCTTTTTCCTTTGTGTTGTATTATTTTATAAATTTCTTTAAAAACATTTTAATTTTACGTTTACAAGCATTTACCAGCGATATTCTTGTGCAAATTTCAATCAATTCCTCAAAATTATCTTCAGATATTTTTTTCATAAACTTCTTTCGTTGCTTAGGAAGCTTTGCACTCTTGTATGCAGCTGAATTATGGGAAAGTGCTGTGTCTAAATCGACTTCTTTATAGTGCATTTGTGAGACTATTTTCTCAAAAAGTTTTCCACCTTTTTCGCTGTTAACAAGAACTAACGATGTTCCCTTATCGTCAAACATCTCACTGCATTGCTTTTCTACGCCCCAAAAATCAGCAAGGGTTATATCGCTTTCTCTTTCTTTTGATTTGAAATGGCAATTATAGCACGACGGGCGCAAACAAAGGTCGGAGAGGAATGCTTGCATAAACAAATCTTTGGAAAAGATTTGTTCGTACTCCGTACGATTTGAAAATTCAAAACGTACGGAGTACGTTTTCCAGCCATTTTTTTTATCTCTGAAAAACGTTCTCCGAATATGCGACTCGGCTTTAGTTTCACGATAATTCACATATTTTTGCCATACCATCGGAGATGGGACTCCGTGACATATAATATCCTGCATAATTAGATTGTCGTACTCTTTTCCAAGATACGCCTTTAAACCACCTATCTGACACGGTGTTCCTGAAAACAAAACCATCCGTTTTTTTTCAAGAAATTCTTTTACTTGTTTATATACTTCGGAAATTCTGCTTTGTACATACTTAGAACCCCGCATTTTTTCTAAATCATCTTGATTTTCCACACCTATGTGACAAACTGAAAAGTTATCATCAAACACAGCACCGAAAACTACTCCACCTTGCTCAATTACACTTTTTGCAAGTAGAGTAAAAACACCGCCTGAAGAACTTTTTATCCGTATATTTTCATCGTTATTGATGCACGCATATGCTTTCCCAACAGGATTTGCGTGATGTTCCTGCACAACTGGGCATACTTTTCTGCAGGCTCCGCAATCTATACAGTGCACCTTGTCAATGTTTGGATATAAAAAACCTTCTTCATCTTCACACATTGTTATGCATTGCTTTGGACAAATGCTGTAACATGCGTGGCATCCTGAACATTTTTTCTTATCAGTTATTTTTTCCATAGTTTTTTAACAACCTTTTTCATCGGATTTATTATCAACATCTTCTCTGAATCATTCATTCCCCACAAAAGCATCAATGCACCATATAGTGCTGTATATATGATAATTGTAAAGAATAACCATAAAAAATTATTTTGAGGCAATAAAAATTTCAATGCCACTCCCATTATCACCGAAAAGAATATTATTGGTGTAAACTTGAATATTTCTTTCCAAAAAGCTTTAATATCAAGCCCTATTTTCTTATGATAGTAAATGTTCATAAAAATCCCATTACAAGCAATCATAGAAATTGCCGTTCCAATTGCTGCCCCAATTACACCCCATTGTTTTATAAGCAAATAGCTTATGAATATATTCGCAATTGCCATTATCAAATAAACAACGGAACGTACTTTATGCATATTTTTTGCCCGCTGTATCTCAATACCTAAATTTTGTATAAGCGGAATAGTCACAGGAATTAACAGAAAAATACCAATGTAATATGACTGCTCATATCCTTTGCCCGCCCAAATTTTTATAAACTCTTTTCCAAACAGAACATATCCTGAAATGATCAATCCAACGAGAACAAACTGAATTCTTCCTACCTTGATAAATAATTCTGTTAAAATTGAGTTGTTTTTATTTTCGGCAATTATTCTATTAACTCTGGGAACAAAAACGCTCGAAATAGCAGTAGCAAATGATATGTACATAGAATTAAGACTTGCAGCTACGCCATATGTAGCCACCGCCGTAGTCCCTATCATTCGCCCGAGCAAAAACTTATCAACATTCCAATTAATTTGATCAACAATCGTGTTGATAAATATAAAGAAAGTGAATATCCATATTTCTTTTAAAAGTAAAAAATTTAAATTTTTAAATGAAAACTGTATCTTTAATTTTTTTATACAGAACAAAATGTTTATACAAAAAGCAATTACCGTCAACCCTACTGATACACAAACCATCCCCACAGAACCAAACCCCATAAGGAGAAGCGGCAACGTAATAAATGGACTTAACAAATTTTTCAAAAAATTTATCATTCTTTGAAAAAAGAATTCCTCGTTTGCAGTAATTACATTTGAAAATATAGTTCCCAAAAGAGAAAGAGCCATACTGACAATCAATAACGACATTAATATGCGTGCTTTAGAAAGTTCCTCAGGAGTTAATCCATTTCCAAAAACATAATTAGCGCAACTTACCATTATTCCACCACAAACAATACTTGCAGTGGCGAGAATAGCAAATATAATAAAAAACATTCCGTTAAGCTTTGCAATAGAATCCCAATCCTTTTGAGATTTATATTTTGAATAGAACCTTATGTAGCCTGAACCAAATCCCAAACTAAAAAGACTTAGATAAGATACAACAGAACTAACTAACTGATATAGTCCATATTCGCTCTGTCCTAATAGCCGTAGCATTATTGGAGTATACACTATCCCTGAGAGAATATGTACAGCTTGTGTCATATATGAAAGGATTACTCCTGCTTTTAGCTGATTAATTTTCATCTGCCTTCACTCCGGCTTTTAAAAGATTATGACTTAAAAATTCTATAGAACTTTTTTTCATCTTTAAAAATTGTTCTGTGTTTTTATTTACAGGTTTATTTATTATTTTCAACATATAATCCACATTCATTCTATCTCCACAGCAAAATCTTTCCTCATTTTCTGTCAGCGACAATAATGTCGTAATTCTGCTATTCATAACCCCTGCATCTGTTCTGTCAAATACAAAAAACTTAGTTTTATATAATGTGGAAAATACTGTAGCGTGGAAGCTATCCGTTATTACATATTTTGCATATTTAATTAATGATATAAATTGTTCCGGAGAGACATCGTACAAATTAACATGTGTGAAAAACATATCCTCGCTACGCAATTTCAATAAATGAGGCAAGGTTACAATTTTGCACCCTACCCTTTTAGCAAAGCGTTTTGCTTCTTTTCTCATTTTCTTGCTTTCTCCAAGAAAATAACAAAAAACATAATCCCCATCAATCATCCTATCCGAAGAAATATCATCCCATTGGGATTTATCCAACAGCAATGTCGGGTCAAGCGTTTGCACTACATCTTTACCTGTGAGGTTTTTTAAAAATTCTACCGTTTCCTCTTCCCGTACAGATATTGCATCAAAGCTTTCCAAGTGTTTCTTTACAATTTCTTTTTTCTCATCAGTTATATTTACATTCGGCATACTGGCAGCATACGAGAATTTATAAATGTTTTCCGGTACAAAGCCTAAAAAATATTCTTTTCTATACCTATCTAAATTCCAAACCTGATCACTTCCGGTTATAAAACTACTATAGTATTTTAACGATTCATTCAAATTATTTGAATTATATATAAGTTTGGAATGGGGAATACTGTTTTGAAATTTCTGCATTGCAGTATTACGTTTTTCCGTTTTATAGACAAACCATTTTTCTCTCAATATTTGAAATAATGCTTTAATATATTTTGGTGTATTCTTAATTTTAAGATGTCTTTTTCTACGTTTCTCACTATTATTTGCTATCATAACACATACTTGTTCACAACTATACCCTTGACTATTTATTGCACGCACAAGAGCATAGGCCTGTAGCAATGCCCCATAATTTTTTACGTTATAATAAAAAGTAAGTATTCCTATCTTTTTCATTTTTCTTTCCTCTCTTAAGCTCACAATCATTATACGTTAACATGCACCGAAGAACCATCATTAATAAGAAGCGTTTCAAGAATTTTTATTAATATGATGAAAAAATCATTTCAAGACATTTACTATATACTGAAGCATGACTTTCACGCTAAAACTGTATCCCGTTTCTTTTTTTAAACAAGGCAAAATCCCGGATAATTAACGATATTTTATTTTTGAATGTCACTGATGGCGAAAGTACCGCCTCTATAAATGTCTTTCGATGCTTTTTTTTCAAATTCCTAATTACATCTTTTTCATCAGGCATTTCTTTATACATTTGATTAATATATTTTTTAATTCCTAATACTTCTTTGTATATAGTAGTAGCATACATTTCTTTCTGCCGCGTTTCAAGATAAAAAGCCTTTCTGTCTTCTAAAGCCTTAATATAATCAAGTCTCTTCAAAGAAAAGCCATTACGCATAACGCTTCCCGGAGAAAGCACAACACAATACATATATTTGTTAATATGTACGAGCTTGTTTGCAATATAGAGCAATTTATGCATTATACATTCATCTTCATAAATCATTCCCTCAGTAAATTTAACAGCATCAAACAAGTTTCTTCTATATATTTTACATACTGGGTTGATTGTCGGAATATACAACTTGCTATATATTAAACCATTCTTGTCAAATCCTTCGTAAACAGTCTCTTCAAGTTCATCGGTAGGACGGTTTGAATTACTGTTATACCGATTGCACTGAACAATATCAGCATTATACTTCTTTGCTAATTCAACAAGAGTCTGAATGTAATTTGTATCAATGTAATCATCAGCATCTATAAAGGCAATATATTCGCCTTTTGCATATCGTAATCCCGTATTTCGTGCTTTTGCGGCACCTCCGTTTTTTTGATAGAATATTTTAATTCTCGCATCTATCTTTGCATATTCCTCACATATGCCTCTGCTATTGTCAGTAGATTCATCATCAACAAGTATTATTTCGAGATTTTTATATTTTTGATCAAGTATACTATCTAAGCTTTTCCGTATATATTCTTCTTTGTTATATACCGGAACAATAATACTAATTAACATATTTTATCTCCTTTTTGTTTTCTGCATTAGAGGAATAATATATAGCTTTTTTATAACCTTTATATTAGTTTTTATATGAAAAGGGTATATTTGAAGTATTTTTATAAAAATACTTCTTGCCTTTTTTTGATCACAATAGCTATATTCTGAAACTGCATTAAAAAGCTTCGAAGAATACAGTTCTCTATGTTTCTTTAAATAATCAATATTTAACTCTATAAGTCTAAGAAAAGCCTCTGCTCTTCCCAAATGATTTTTTGTTATTTGTTCTCCTTCGTGGACATAATATTTCACCAAGCGTTTTTCCCCACAATCAACTTTATATTTTTTTGCTATTCTAAGCCACACCTCATAATCCTGTGCTGCTTTCATTTTTATATCAAATCCGCCTATCTCATTCAGTACGGCTCTTTTTATTAGTGGGAACGACGTCGATCCAATAAAATTCGAAATCACTAAAGCTTCATATACATTTCCCCGATGATAATCTGTTTTTAACACTTTGCTCTGGGATGTTACTGTATTATATGAATAATATCCGCAGTATACAAGAGCTACCTCAGGATTATCATCAAAGACTTTTTTCTGAAGTTCAGTTTTTTCAGGCAACCATTCGTCATCATCATCCAAAAATGCAACATATTTCCCTTTTGCATTTTCAATTCCTGTATTTCTTGCTGCACACGCACCCATATTCTTTTCATGTTGTATATAACGGACATTCTCCCCCAAGGCTAGAGCCATATTCCTAACATCATTTCTTTGTTCATATGTGGCAGGGCTATCATCTATAATCAATAATTCTATGTTTTTATACGTTTGATTTAATACACTTTCTGCGGCTCTTTTTACCATTTCCGGAGGTCTTTTATATGTAGTTATAATTGCCGTTACCATCTCATTCATGTTATCTCTCCTTTATGCCATAATTTTAACAAATAAACGAAGTGCCTATATTTTTTATCAATTTGTATATATCTGTAGAAATTGACTGCAAACATTTTTTATGTCAAATTTTGTTACATTACTTTTATAATTAACTTTCTGATTGTTGCGAATAAAATCTATTATCTTTTCTGCCCAACCCTCGACGCCATACTTCAAAGAATAAAACACACACATTCCTGCATCTACATCTTGTGATATTAAATCTGATGCAAAACAAAACACATCCATTGCCTGTGCCTCTAACATCGCAACAGGTAATCCTTCACTCAAAGATGGAAATATCATATAATCACTATCAGCAAGATTTTGCGGCACATCCGAGTTTGGGGGTAAAATTGTTACAGAATCATTGAGATTCAATTCCATAACCCGCTTTTTCATTTTTTTAAGATATTCGTCACCTGAGCCAATAAATGTAATCTTAGCTTGTTTAAAAGTTTCTTTTATTCGTGAAAAAACATCAATTATAAATAATTGATTTTTCAATTCATAAAATTTTCCGATATGAATAAAGTTAATATTATCTTTCTTAGCGCTTCCTTTATCCTTATGAGCAAATTTTTCCGTATCAATTGGATTTAAGATTACCTGATAGTCATAAAAGAAATCTTCTCCAGCTTTATCCGAACAAGCAATTCTGTGTGTACTAAACTTGTTTAATAAAAATTTATAAGTATACGCATAGGGTTTTTTCAACCAATTCATTTTTTTTATATTATGTGTTTCATGAGAATGAACTATCCGCTTCTCTACACCCGCCATATATGCTGCAAGCAAGCATATTCCACTTTCAAAATTATTATTACAATGTATAATCTTATATTGATTACTTTTTAGCAAACCATATAATTTACCATAAATTCTAAACGGTCTTATAAAATAATCAATGCGGCTTTTGCGATTAGGAATTCGATATATATTTCCGTATTTTTCAAATTCATCATCATAATATTCTCTCTCTTCGACAAAAAGCAACATATCAAAAGCATATTGAAACGACATTTTCCTCACTAGGTTCATCATAACATTTTGAACTCCGCCGTTTCCCAATCCGCTACAAGCAACCATTAACACCTTAGTTTTCATAATTTCGCTCCTTTCCCTCGCTACATATACTTTGCCTTTATTGTATGCTGGTATCTATGCAAAATTCTCCATCCATACACTTTGAATTAGTCAGATGTTTCAGTTGCCTGCTCTCCACACTTATACACCGCAAGGTAGGATAAAACAAAGTACAAAAATAACATTTCTTTAAAGAAAAAATTCGCTGCCATCGTACGAACTAAAAATACAACCCATACAACATAGCTCACTTTATTTGAAGATTTATTCTTTATCCTCGGCATTGTACTCTTTAATGCCTTATAGTAACAAAACGTACCAATAATACCCAGATGATAAATTATTTCAATAAAGAAATTATGGGTTGCCAGTCCTCTGTAGTTTCCTACATTAATTCCTGCACCTATTAATAATATTTTAATGTCTTCCTTCAAAACATTAAAATATATTTTCCATATATCTGACCTTCCTGTTGTAAAAGAGCCTAATGTTGTGGACTGGTCAAAATCCAATCTTTTCATCAATGCGGTAAAAAACTCCGTATCCTTAATAAACAAATATAGAACAAGGGTGCTGATACTAATTGTAAAGATACTGACAACTGCTTTCTTTATGGAATATCTTGATTGAAAATATAGCGCAAACAGCAACATTATCAGTGCAGAAATCACAAAGGATTTGCTCACCGACATAAAACCAAATACCGCCATTGTTCCCATCAGAACTACATCAAGCTTTCTGAATTTCGTTGTCATATTATACCCCAAAAGTGCTGCAATCGCTATGCTTAAATCTATCGTATAGTGATTAGGATTTGATTGAAGTCCTCCAAAGCGCTGTGTCAAATCCCACGTTTTCACAACTCGGATTGAACCATAGTGAACATATCTGTCAAGATTTGGGATGTTTTCCATAAAAAATCCTAAAAAAGAGGAAACAATAATTGCGATTGAAAAAAGAACCAATACATTATGATATTCTATTTTTTCTGGCTTCTTTAAAAGACAGAGCATAATAATAAGGCTTACAGTAAGCAGCAATATATCATCAAAATCCATATATCCGATAGACATTACACAAACCGTTATCAACAATGAAATCCATATTCCCTGACGAAAACTTATGCTAAATCCGTCTTTGTCAAATATAACCATCTTTCCGGCTGCAACAAGCAAGATAAGATTTATAAATGCAAATCCGTCAGGATCGGTTTTAAATATCGGTGCGAAAACGCCTGTATATGCGAGTATTTGCAAAATTCTGCTTTTATCCGAAAAGAGAATATACAGACTTAAAATTCCCAATGCTGCATACTGGCATATAGAATATGATAGTCCTGCTACCATTAACCCCGTAGACAGAAACAATATAAAAAGCAATCCTTTATTTAATTTTGCATCACTTTTCTTCTGCATAATTACGCATTTCCTCATTCATAAAATCAAGTATCTTTTCTGCTCGTTTTTCTATCGTAAAGTTCTTTGAATCTTCTTTCGCTTTGTTTGAAAGTATTTCTCTCAATTCTGTATCGTCACGAAGCTTTATTATAGCTTCTTTCAATTCTTCAATGCTAAGTGGATTTATTTTAATCGAATTTTCCTCTGTTAAAATATCATCATTAAAGGGAAGTGCTGATGAAACAATAGGCTTTTCTGTTGCCATAGCTTCAAGTATGGCATTACAGCATCCTTCATTTAACGTTGGCAGCACAAAAACATCAACCGCACTTAAAAAGAGATTTATATCATCATGCTTTACCTCGCCGGCAAAAAGAACCTTTTCGCCTTGAGGCACATCTTCTCCCCAACCCGCAAAGGCCATATAAACATCTTCTGCCTGATTACACGCCTCTAAAACCCTCTTTTGCCCTTTTCTATGGCTGAATCCTCCTGTAACACCCACGATAAACTTATCATTTGGCAACCCAAACTTTCTTCTGCATTCTTCTTTATCTTTTTTACACAAGAGGGAATGGTCAACCGCATTTACAGCAAGGAATATCGGAATACTGTCAAACAATCCTGTGTTTTTAAGATCCCCGGTATTTTTACTGGATACAGATATCACTCCTGTAAGTCCTTTAAGTTGATTTTTTGTCAAATCTCCATGGAGTTTTTTTATCTGGCTTTCATAGTCACATTCTCCATAAGCGACAAAAGAAGGAATGCCCAGTTTTCTTCCAACTTTTATTGCCGCCAACCCTCCCTGAAGGAAAAAGTGTCCGTAAACTGCATCAAAATCAATATCGAGCATTAAAGCTGTAGAAATAACACATTTTTCAAACAAATATTCTGATATAACATCAGTATTGAAGACTTTTAAATCAATCGAAGATGCTGAAAAACATCTCGGATAAAACACATGAACCTTGGCCCCTTTTGGAGTTATCTGTATCTCTTTTTTGGGAATTTTAGATATATTTCTTCTGTACCTTGTAACAGAAACAGGAGATATAACATAACAATCTTCCCCTTTGTCTGCCATCGCATATATCAAATTTCTAAAAAAGATATTTCTGTTTTCTTGCAATATATTGGGATATACTCCTACAAACAAAATCTTTTTCATACACCTGCTCCTTAATTCTTTGCTCAATAAATGGCCTACTGATCACACTTTTTCAAATCCAACGATTTCCAAACTTGTTCTTTTTGCTATCTCCAAAACAGAGGGGGAAGAAAAACACTCGTACTCTTTCACCCGCAAGTCTGTTATTTCTCCAAAATACTTATTATCGGCATCAATGGAAGGGTGAATAGCTATTTCTGCAATTTTGTTTTTCTTCCATTGAATGTTTTGAAATAGATATTCTAAATTTAATTTATCTTCCTCATTCATTCTCACCAACAACCCATCAGGAGCTGTAACTCCCATTTTTTCACTATCAGATTGCCATGTCTTTAAGATGAATTTTTTAATTGGATTAGTAATTGTCCACAATAAAGACTTATCGCTTTTGCCTGTTGATGATGGAATAAATATTCTTTGGTGTGACCTCATTTTATTAATTCCCAATTCAAACGACTGATCTCTAAACAGGTCATATAGCTTAGGATAAACATGAACATTTTCATGAGTATTCCAATAATCAGGTTCACCGCATATTTCGAGAAAGTGCTTATGCTGAGCCTTCATTTCACAACGAAGCTCATCAAAATTATATGATTTATTCTTACATTTTTCTCTGATTTCCTTAAAAGATAAAAACTCGCCTTTGTCATTAACCAAAGATTTAACTTTTTCAATCGGACTAATAGGTTTTCCTACCGTGAAATTATAGTGCAGACCTATTGAAGCATACGGAAATTTCTCTTTAAGCGTTGCTGCTTCGCTAGCATATTCCATATTAGTCATAACATTTGTAGATAATACTACTTTTGCCTTAATGCACTCATCAATAGCACGATTTACACTTTCGCACATTCCATAATCATCTGCTGTGATAATAAGCTTATGATTCATTTTTTAACCCCTCTTTGTTTTCTTTTGAATAATTTTATTCCGTTTAAATAGAATCTAAAGACTTCTTTCCTTTTGTAGTTTTTTGAAGAAGATTTTATTGCACTTACTATAGCATATACATAGCACAAGCAAGGTAGAGAAGCCCTAAACAAGGCTCCTTTATCTTCATAATATTTTTGATTGTACCCATCAAACCACGAAGACTCTTCTTGCTTCACATCAGCGATTTTTACAGGCGATTTATAAATCTTTAGTCCTGCATTTAAACAATCCTGCAAAAAAATAGTATCTTCTCCTGAACCAAACCTCGCGCCCCCGCCAAAAAGAAGAGAGAAATTTATATTATTATAAATTAGTTTTTCCCTTCGAGCCGCAACTCTTGCACAACCATATTTAAGAGCTTCCTTTTTAGATACTTTTGAAAACTTATCAATTCTTATCAGCGGCCGTTTAGGATTTAAGCTTTGCAATGAAAAAAGGATTATGTCTGCCTCAGGATGATTTTCAAATTCCTTAATTACATCTTCCTTATATGTATTTGTAAAAATCATATCGTCGTCTGCAAACTGTATAATATCGGCATCAGAACGCATCATACCGGAGTTTCGGCTCAAGCCTATTCCCCGTTCGTTAAATGTATACATTTTAATTGTATTTCCATCTTTTTGGGTTTCCTTTATTTCATAGAAATCACTTTGATTTATTATAATAGCATCGGAACCGATATTCATTTTATAATAAATGCTATCATCCTTTTGTCCCATTGTAGATACTATCAGTTGATATTTCATTATTTATCCTCCAATATTTCCCCAATGCTTTTTCAAATTCTTCGTTTTCAAAATGCAGGTATCCTGCACCATGATAGAAGGTCATTTCTCCAAAAACCAATCTATCTTCCACAATATAAAAATCAACTCTTACATGGGGAAAGCCTTTTGATAGCTTGCTTGCACATTCAAGCATTTCTTCTAAATTTTCAGGTTTAGGAATATCTGCATTTTTATCATTTTCATACGCTACTTTTTCATCAATAAATTCCCACTCCGGCGTATATAAATTTCTCTTATGGTCGGTAAAGCGTGAATAATCTACCTGAATAAGTCTCGGTACACCATCAAAACAAAAAATTTTATAGTCATTCAACCCATACTTATCTTTGCACTCTAAATATTCCTCAAAAACAATCCTGTTTTTTACCTCTTTATATGCCCATTCTCTTCCTAACATATAAAAATCTACTTTAATCCATTTTTTAAATCTGTTCTTTATTTTCTTTATTGTTTTTTCATTTTTTTCTTCACACACATAATTATAACCTGAGCCATTAGTGAGTTTAGCCACAAATTTATCAGGGAGCTTTTTAAAATCTATTTCTGAAACTGAATTATAAATTCCATAAACATTCGTCAGATATTTTTCGCCTATTACTTCCTTTACGTAATCCCTTACCTCATATTTGTCAACCAGTTTTTTTAATTTGTTGTCGTGATAATATAATTTAGCATATTGAACTTTCTCGTTATATAATTCAGGTGATTCAATATTCAATGGCCTTCCTGTTCTGCTTTTATATTGCCTTTTTATATAATTTTCGTCAGATATGAATTTCCCAACAAACATTAAAATCCTCAATCTGAAATATTTAATAATAAAAAATAAATATTCGCTTTTGCTTATTAATTTTATAGCCTTATCTCTAAATCGCAGTTTTCTCATAAAGTTGCTCCTATCCTTATATCACTTTATTTTAAATACTTTCAAGAAACACCACCAGCACACGTGGAATGCAGAACGCAATATACTTAAATGCTCAATCTCACGGTAAAGCTGCCAATGATACTTAATAAGGCTAAGCTTATTACTGCTTATAGAATTTTGACGTACCCTGTATTCCATCAGCACTTCATTCATTCCCCAGATATACTTTTCCTTTTTTAACATTTGAAGCCACAGAGCATCATCATTTCTCTTTCTTATATTGGGAACTGCGAACTTACCCATTTTTTCAACATTATACATAACAGTTGAATTCCCTACAGGACAATCAAGCAGCAGTCTGTTATAATCGGTTTTTTTTACAGTTTTGATAACCCTTCCAAGCTTGTTATCCTCTTCATCAATTTGCTCATATGCAGTGCAACAGAAATTAACATCGTTTTCTTTCATATAAGCAAGCTGCTTTTCAAGCTTATCGCTTTTCCATATGTCATCACTGTCAAGAAAAGCCATATATTTTCCCTGTGCAATCTCCATTGCCCTCGTTCTTGCAACGGCTGCACCTGAATTATTTTCAAGAATATGATATTTAATCCTTGAATCATTTGCCATATACTCTTCAACAACTGCTTTTGTATCATCCTTTGAACAATCATCAACAATTATCATTTCCCAATCTGTATAGGTTTGTTTTTGCACTGATTCTATTGTTCTTGCTATGAATTTCCCACAGTTATATGTAGGTGTAATTATAGAAACCAACTCACACATTCTGTTTTTCCTCCAAAGTTTCAAGTGTATGTATTTCTTCCTTAAACTCAACACCGCACACGGCAAGCACGGTCATTATCATCAGCTTTATATCGTAAAAGAAGCTGAATTTGTTTATATATTCAAGGTTGTAGCGCATTTTTTCAGGCAATATTTCATTTACATATGTGTAATCTGTATCGCCTGTTTCACTAAGCAGTCTTTCCTCGTCCTTATAATAAATACTTGCCAGACTTGTCACCCCTGCAGGAAGAAGAAGTGTCGCATACATTTCATCCGTATAGGCATCAACATACTTTTGCACCTCGGGGCGTGTGCCGACAAAGCTCATATCACCTTTTATAATATTTATAAGCTGCGGCGTTTCATCAAGTCGGTATTTACGAAGCACCCTTCCCACACGGGTTATGCGTGCATCACCATTTACAGTCACAAGGGAACCGATTTTATCGGCATTTTCCACCATTGTACGGAATTTATAGATTTTAAATGTTCTTCCGTATGATGTAACACGTGTCTGTTTATAAAATACCTTTCCCGGAGAGTCGAGCTTTATGAGCGCCCCAATTATCAGATAAAAAGGGATTAAAAATATAAAAGCCATAACCGACACCACAATATCAAAAATCCTTTTTACTGCAAGACTTACTTTTCTCTTATTAAGCTTTTCATAATATGTAAGAGCCACATCTGTTTTAAATTCGGGCGGCAGACTGTCAAGCTTTTTCAAAATCATAGTTTTACCCTTTCAATAACTCAGAAAATACTTTTACCACATATTCTGCATCCTCAATGGTCATCTTTGTATTAAGAGGAAGCGAAATCTCGTTTTCAAACTGTCTGTAGGCATTTGGATAATCCTTTATATCAAACCCAAGTTTTTTATATGCCGTATGCATAGGAAGTGGTTTGTAATGAACATTACAGACGATGCCTTGCTCTGCCATTTTTATGATAAGCTCATTTCGATAAGATAAATCCTTTCCGCAAAGCCTTACAAGATACAAATGTCCGTCTGATGCAAAATCATCACCAGAGTGGCGAAGATACTCCAAATCAAGCTTTTTCATAGCTTCATCATATATCCCGATTATCTCACGACGTTTTTCAAGAATTTCGTCATATCTGTCAAGCTGCGCAAGTCCTATTGCAGCCATAATGTCTGTCATATTGCATTTGTATGCAGGTGAAACAATGTCATATTCCCACGCACCAACCTTAGTTTTTGCAAGGGCATCCTTCGACTGTCCGTGAAGTGATAAAAGCATATATTGACGGTAAAGCTCTTCATCATCAACTCCGTCAATATGACGCCACGTAACTGCACCGCCCTCCGCAGTAGTCAGGTTTTTAACTGCGTGAAATGAGAAAGAAGTAAAGTCGGCAACATTACCGCTTTTTAATCCTTTTCTTTCAGAACCGAAGCTGTGTGCACCATCTGCAAGGACAAATATACGTCCCATCTTTTCCTGAATATCATTAGAAGGTTTAAACAAATTCTTTTTCCGCTCTGCTATTTCAAAAATTTTGTCATAATCGCACATTACACCGCCGATGTCAACGGGGATAATCGCCTTTGTCTTTTCGTTTACGGCATTTTCAAGTGCGTCATAATTCATCTCATAAGAGCCTTCTGCCGTATCAACAAGGACAGGCGTTGCCCCTACGTGAATAATCACACTTGCAGAAGCAGTATATGTATACGCACTCGTAATAACCTCGTCACCCTCACCTATTCCCAAAAGTCTGAGTGTCATTTCAAGTGCGGCAGTCGCTGAATTAAGGCATACAGCCCTGGGGGTTTTGCAATATTTTGCAATCTCCTTTTCGAATTCTTTCGTTTTTGGTCCTGTTGTTATCCAGCCGCTACGCATAACGCTTGCAACCGCTTCAATTTCCGCCTCTGTAATATCAGGAGGGGAAAACGGAATGTTTCTCATTCGCTATACCTTCTTTCGCACACCTAATCTATTCTATTTTAACACAAATACACCCGTCCGTCAACCACCAATATGTGTATTTTGACTAAGAAATTACATAAAAAACAGTAGATTTTTTATGTAAGATGTGCTATAATGAATTAACTATGTTTTAATGGAGGTTTTTTGTGTGACAGTTATAAAAGCATTTATACTTGGTCTTATTCAGGGCATAAGTGAATTTCTGCCGATTTCAAGCTCGGGGCATCTTTCCATTGCAGGTCAGCTTATGGGTATGGACCCTGAGGCGTCAAACCTGCTATCATTTAATATTCTTCTGCACGTGGCGACACTTGCAGCGGTGTTTATAGTTTTCTGGAATGATATATGGGAAATGATAAAGGCATTTTTCGGGATGCTCCGCGACCTCGCTGCGGGAAAGGGATTAAGACTTAAAGAATTTACATACCGCAGACTTATAATAATGCTTATCGCAGGAACGATTCCCGCTGTATTCGCGGCACTGTTTCTTGGTGATATTATAGAAAATCCCGAGCTTTGGCAGATTGGAATATTCCTCATTATCACGGCAATTCTTCTTTTCCTCAGTGAAAAGCTTGCAGGCGGAAATATTTCTCTTGAAGAAATGTCGGTAAAGCGTGCATTTTGCATAGGATGTTTTCAGGGACTTGGTACCCTTCCTGGTATAAGCCGCAGCGGAAGTACAATCGTCGGCGGACTTTTCTCAAGACTTGAAAAAGGTACCGCAGTGCGTTTTTCATTCCTGCTTTCAATTCCTGCTATCCTGGGTGCGTTGGTGCTTGATTTAAAGGATATGGTAGGAGCAACCGCGCAAACCCTCTCCTTTATGCCCGTGGCAGTAGGTATGATTACTGCCGCTGTCAGCGGATATTTTTCCATCAGGTTTTTACTGCGTCTTGTTGAAAAAAGCAAACTCAGCTATTTTTCATACTACTGCATAGCCGCAGGTATATTTGCAATAATTCTTAATTTTACTATATAGGATGACTTGCGTCATCCTTTCGAAAGAGAAATTTTGCAAGGCAAAACATTCTCTTTCGAGGTAAGGGCTTTCGCTCGCGCGGCACTCACCGTGCCAGCCCTTTATAGGTGTCAAAACCGATGTACACGCCCTCGGTTTTGACAGATTATACGTTAAGGGGAAATCCCTTAACAATCCCCTTTTGAATTTATACTATACTGTTTAAGGAATGGTTATAAAAATGAAAAAAACTACAACGAAGAAATCGTCTTCTACTACTAAGAAAAAAACAGCTCTTTCCCCGTCAGGTAAAAAGCTTTCGTCAAGAAATACTGCTCCGCCGCCGAAAACACGTTCTACAAAAAAGGCTTCTGTTGCAAAATATCCGTCAAAGGAAATCCGCACCATATGCCTTGTTTTTGCAACCGTTGTTTTTATCCTTTCCTACTATTTTAATGCATTCGGTATAGTCGGAAAGTTACTTAAAAACCTCGGTTCAATAATGCTTGGCGGTGTGTGCTACGTTATCCCCGTAATTTTGCTTATTGCAACGATACATACATTTTTAAGGGGAACACTTTCCCCGCATAAACACCGCTACGTTTTTGCCTCTCTTGGTCTTGTGTGCATAAGCGGACTTCATACACTTTATTACACAACGCTTAACCCAGGACTTTTTGCAGGGGAAAATTCTTTCTTTGTTTCACTTTTAGAAACAACAGTTTACAGCGGGAAGCTTTGCGAATCGGGCGGTATAATAGGGGCAATCCTTTCCCTTCCCCTGCGTGCACTTGTTTCCACAACTGGGGCATCGGTAATTCTCGTTTGTTTTTGTCTTATCTGCTTTGTAACAGCAACGGGAACTGAGCCGATTACTAATTTTATAAAATTCCTGAGAACCTCTGTTGCAGGATTCCTTGGCAGTATGCGTGACGAGCGTGAGGCACAGAAAGACGGTCAGGGTGAAAACCAAATCAAGATTAACGGTATTGAGGAAACATCAGAGGAAAAGAAAAAGAAGCATGTGCGTATCGCTCCCCCTGACAGTTCACCTCAAAAAGAAGATGGCGAGGCACAATCAGGACAAGCTGAATTTAAAATCAATCTTTACGATGATAAAAAGGATAAAAAGCCTGATGTTAATGCTACTCCCAAGGCTGAAATTCCTGATGATATAAAGAAAATGGCTATGGAGGCATCGGGCGGTGTTGAAGAGGAAAAGCCTGATACAACCCCCATCGAAGTAACCGATGATGAAATTGAGTCAGACTATATAAACTACACCTTCCCGCCCATTGATTTGCTTTCAAAGGCAAAGCCGTCCTCAGGCGGTCAGGACAGACCGGAGGACCTTCGCACGCAGGCTAAAAAACTTGTGGATACACTCCATAGCTTTGGTGTAGAGGCAAAGGTTCTCGAGGTAAGCAAGGGGCCTAGTGTTACACGTTTTGAGCTTCAGCCCTCCGCAGGTGTAAAGGTAAGTAAGATAGTAAATCTTGCCGATGATATTGCCCTTAACCTCGCAGCTTTCGGTGTCAGAATTGAAGCGCCTATCCCCGGTAAAGCGGCAGTCGGAATTGAAATTCCCAACACAACACCGTCAATGGTATGTCTGCGTGATGTAATTGACAGTGAACAATTTTCTTCATTCCCGTCAAAAACCGCTTTTGCAATGGGTAAGGATATTGCAGGTCAGCCCGTAATTTCGGATATTTCAAAAATGCCGCATATGCTTATTGCAGGTGCAACTGGCAGCGGTAAGAGTGTATGTATAAACTCACTTATAACAAGTATTCTTTACAAGGCTGACCCCAATCAGGTAAAGCTTATCCTGATTGACCCCAAGGTGGTTGAGCTTGGCGTATACAATGGTATCCCCCACCTTCTTATCCCCGTAGTTACAGACCCCCGACGTGCCGCAGGCGCACTTAACTGGGCAGTTCAGGAAATGGTTAAGCGCTACAGTATGTTTGCAACGGCAAATGTCCGTGACATAAAGGGATACAACGAATATGCCTCTATGAGCGGTGAAAGAGAGCTTGAGCAGATTATAATAGTTATTGACGAGCTTGCAGACCTTATGATGGTATCCCCCCACGAGGTTGAGGACTCCATCTGCCGTCTTGCACAGATGGCGAGAGCGGCGGGAATGCATCTTGTTATCGCAACGCAGCGTCCGTCCGTTGACGTTATCACAGGTCTTATCAAGGCAAATGTTCCAAGCCGTATCGCCTTTTCCGTTTCAAGTCAGATTGACAGCCGTACAATTCTTGATATGGGCGGGGCTGAAAAGCTTCTGGGCAAGGGCGATATGCTCTTCCTTCCTATGGGTGCCAGCAAGCCAAAGCGTCTTCAGGGTGCATTCGTATCTGATAAGGAAATTGAGAAAATTGTTGAATTTGTAAAGGCAGATTCGTCCGCACATTATAACGAGGATATTATTGAGCATATTGAAAACGGGGCGGAGGACCATCAAAGCAGCGATGACTCTGATGCAGACGACCTTCTCCCGCAGGCAATTGAAATTGTGGTTGAGCTTGGTCAGGCAAGTGCATCACTTCTTCAAAGAAAGTTAAAGGTTGGCTACTCACGTGCAGGAAGACTTATAGACCAGCTTGAGGAACGTGGCATCATAGGTCCGCACGAAGGCAGTAAGCCAAGAAGAGTTTTAATGAGCCGCAGTGAATTTCAGGAAATGACCGTAAATAATCTCGACGACTGATTTTCACAAAATATGATAAAAAAAGTGTCGCTATGCGCTTCTTTTTAAGCGTATAGCGGTATTTTTTTCTTGACATTAATAATTTTGAGTGTTATAGTAATATGTGAATGGGGGATTTTTATGAATACTTTATATTCGTTTGAAAACTTCGCCTCATTCAGTGATGAGAAACTGGCCGTTTTGGCTCAGCAGGGAAACGACAAGGCGCTTGACTATTTACTTAGCAAGTATCGTGTCTTTGTACGTAATAAATCTCTTTCGTATTATATTGCAGGTGCCGACAGGGATGACATTGTTCAGGAGGGTATGATTGGTCTGTTCAAGGCAGTCAGGGACTTCAGTTCGGGACGCGGTGTTTCGTTTAAAACCTTTGCCGATGTATGCGTTACAAGGCAGATTATCACCGCCGTCAAGAATGCCAACAGACAGAAGCATGCACCTCTTAATTTTTACGTTTCATTAAACAAACCCGTTTCCGATGAGGATGAAAATTCTACCATAGCCGATATGGTGGGCTTTGCACAAAATTCCAATCCCGAGGAAATTATCATTAACAAAGAAAAGGTGGACAGCCTTGGCTCTGAAATGGGCCGTATACTGTCACAGTTTGAACTGTTGGTACTGTCACTTTATTTGCAGGGCTACAGTTATACAAGTATAGGCAAGGCAATCGGTAAAGAACCAAAGTCGATTGACAATGCCCTGCAGCGTATCAAGCGTAAGTTTGAAAAGCTTATAGGCGATTAAGATACGCACTTACAAATGCTATATGCCCTATATGCGGCGAACTAACCGCAATGGGTAAAAATAATTTTATAGGTAAAGATAAGGAGATCGAAAATGTACGAAGACAAGACTTTAGTCTGCAAAGATTGCGGACAGGAATTCGTGTTCACAGCAGGCGAGCAGGAATTCTATGCTGAAAAGGGCTTCCAGAACGAGCCTCAGAGATGTAAGGATTGCAGAGCTGCAAAGAAAGCATCTCTCAGAGAGAACAGAGAAATGTATACTGCTGTTTGTGCTGAATGTGGCGGCGAAGCAAAGGTTCCTTTCGTTCCCAAGAACGACAGACCTGTTTACTGCAGTGAGTGCTTTGCTAAAAACAAGTAATCTCCTTATTTCTTAGAGATTATTAAAAAAGCAATAAAATCCCTTGGAAAAATTCCAAGGGATTTTTTCTTTATAAAAAAAGCCATCATTTGGGGATGGATAAAAATGGTGCAGAACGAACAAACTGAGCCACGGCTTGCATTGCGCCGCAAGGCGCCTCGCAAAGAGTTGGCAGTGAAAAAATCGGCGTTAAAACGGTGCGTCTACAAGCCGTTAGCCGATATGAACGTGACTCTTTGCGAAACAAGGAGCAGCAGCAAAGCGTACAAGAAATGCCCGCCAAATTAGCGGGCATTTTGAATTTAGCGTAGCTTGCTGCGACGTTACATCGGGTGAACTTTATTTTCCTTATCCCCAAGCGTCATATCAAGCTTATACTTTTCTCCCTGACGGAATTCAAAGTATTTAGTAGCAACAGGTCCGAAGAGTGCGTAGCTGAGCACGTCTTCGTCCTGCTCGATATATTCACCTATTTCACTTCTGAATTTATCAAGCTCATTCGGAATGTCGTCTGCAGGTCTTCCTGTAATACGAGGCTCGTCGCCAAGGATTTTCTTTGCGAACTCTTCGCTGATTTCAACGGGAGTTCTGCCGTACTCACCCTTTACAAGGCCACGGAATTCCTTAGTAACGTTCTTATATCTCTCGCCGAGAACTACGTTAAACACTGCCTGTGAACCAACAATCTGGCTTGTCGGTGTAACAAGCGGAGGATAACCTGAATCCTCACGCACACGGGGGATTTCCTTAAGAACCTCCTGGAACTTATCCTCTGCACCAAGCTGTTTAAGCTGTGAAAGAAGATTTGAAAGCATTCCGCCCGGCACCTGATATTTAAGTGTATTTACATCAACTGCAAGAGCCTTGGGATTAAGTGTACCGTCTTCGAGGTATCTCTCACGGATAGGTCTGAAGTAATCAGCAATCTCACTGAGAAGGTTAAGGTCTAAGCCTGTATCATACTGTGTACCCTCAAGAGTTGCAACGAGCGGCTCTGTAGCAGGCTGGCTTGTACCCATAGCAAAGGGTGACATAGCACAGTCAACAATATCAACACCTGCCTCAATAGCCTTAAGATAAGTCATTGAAGCAATACCGCTTGTATAATGAGTATGAAGCTCTATCGGGATTGAAAGAGCCTCCTTCATACCCTTTACAAGGTCATATGCGTTATAAGGAGTAAGAAGACCTGCCATATCCTTGATACAGATTGAGCTTGCACCCATTCCTTCAAGGTCTTTTGCCATATTGATAAAGGTTTCATTTGTATGAACGGGGCTGATTGTATAGGAAATGGCCGCCTGAACGTGACCCTTTTCCTTAACTGTAGCCTCAATAGCTGTACGAAGATTTCTTACATCATTGAGAGCATCAAAAATTCTTATAATATCAATACCGTTTGCAATGGATTTCTGTACGAAGTATTTTACAACATCATCACCGTAATGACGGTATCCGAGAATGTTCTGACCTCTGAAAAGCATCTGGAGAGGAGTGTTCTTCGCCTTATCCTTGATTTTTCTGAGTCTTTCCCATGGGTCTTCCTTTAAAAAGCGCAGACAGCTATCAAAGGTTGCACCGCCCCACGCCTCAAGAGCGTTAAAGCCAACCTTATCCAAAAGCTCTACTGCACCCAGCATTTCCTCTGTGGTCATACGGGTAGCAATCAAAGACTGATGCGCATCACGAAGAATTGTTTCGGTAATTTTTACCGGTCTTTTATTTTCCATTGTGATTATTCCTTTCTTAGAGAATTGGTTTCATCAAGGGTGAAGAAAAATAGTACAGAACGGACAAACTGAAGTCCTTCAGGACCTTGCCCGAAGCTGTATATAGATACTGCGAGAGGTGAAGTTTGTTCGTAGCATAAAGCATATCATTTCCAAATTCGTTATTAAACGAATTTTTACCTCTGATTTTATCCTTTTAATTTTTAAAACCAGAATTTTATATACCAACACTTATATATGCTTTATGCGGTCTGTGCATTTTTATACACCCTTTAGCATTACTTAAATAATGCCAAGAATACACCTGCCGCAACGGCACTTCCTATAACGCCTGCAACGTTGGGTCCCATAGCGTGCATAAGCAGGAAGTTTGAGGGATTTTCCTTCTGACCTACCGTCTGTGAAACACGAGCTGCCATAGGAACGGCACTAACACCTGCGCTGCCGATAAGGGGGTTAACCTTACCGCCTGTAAGCTTACACATAATTTTACCGAAAATTACACCGCCTGCCGTACTTACACTGAATGCAAGAAGTCCAAGGCAGATGATAAGTATTGTCTTTGGTGTAAGGAATGTATCTGCAGTAGCTGTAGCACCAACTGTAAGGCCAAGGAAAATTGTGATTATGTTCATAAGCTCGTTCTGTGCAGCCTTGCTTATTCTTTCAACAACACCGCTTTCCTTAAAGAGGTTACCAAGCATAAGCATACCTACAAGGGGTGCTGCATCGGGAATAAGAAGTACAACTACAAGAGTAACGATAATCGGGAAAAGGATTTTTTCCTTCTGTGTTACTGGGCGTAGTGTTTCCATAACAATCATACGCTCTTCCTTTGTTGTAAGAGCCTTCATAATCGGAGGCTGAATAATCGGAACAAGTGCCATATATGAATATGCCGCAACCGCAATTGCACTGAGAAGATGCGGTGCAAGAGTCTTTGTTACATAAATTGCAGTAGGACCGTCAGCGCCTCCGATGATACCTATTGATGCTGCCTCCTTGAATATATCAAGGGCTGTAGCACCCTCACCGCCAAACCCTCCGATGCCATATGCACCGAGAAGTATTGCGCCAAGGAAAGTGATGAAAACACCAAGCTGTGCAGCCGCACCAAGAAGAATACTCTTCGGATTTGAAATAAGCGGTGCAAAGTCTGTCATACATCCTATACCAAGGAAGATAAGCGGAGGATAAATACCAAGCTTAACACCTAAGTACAGTATATCTAAAAGTCCGCCCTCTTTTAAAACTTTTCCGTAATCAATACTGTTACCGAGGAAAAGCTCAGGATGCATTACATTACCAAGAGGAAGGTTTGCAAGAAGCATACCAAACGCAATCGGAAGAAGCAGAAGCGGCTCAAACTTTTTAACAATTGCAAGATACAAAAGAACACACGCAATCACAAGCATAAGAACTGTCTTCCACCAGATAACTCCATCAGCAGAAAACATATTGGCAATACCCGTGCTTGCAAAGAAATTAGCAAAACCTGACATTAATTTCTCTAACACTTAAATTCACTCCATTCTGTATTTTAGGAAAGTGTAACAAGAACGTCACCGCTGTTTACGGTTGAACCCTTGCTTGCTACAACTGTTACCGTGCCGTCAGCAGGTGCGAAAATCTCGTTCTCCATCTTCATAGCCTCAAGAATTACAAGAAGGTCACCCTTCTTAACTGCCTGACCGTTTGAAACCTTAATATCAAGAACGTTTCCGGGCATAGGAGCCTTAACGGGTGTACCGCCGGCAGGAGCAGCCGCAGGTGCGGGTGCAGGTGCAACAGCACCTGCGGGAGCTGCTACCGGAGCAGGTGCCTGAGTAACGGGTGCAGAAGAAGATGCGCCAACCTCTTCAACCTCAACCTCATATGATGTGCCATTTACATTAACAATAAATTTTCTCATAATAATAATCCTCCTTAAATTCTGTTGTCAAGAACTTCACGGCGACCTGCCTTATTCCATTCGCCGTCCTGAATTTTTCTGTATGAACGGATACGAAAGCCCGTTGCACTCTTACCGAGAATTGCGGCAATAGCTGCAGTGATTATAGCGATAATTGCATTGTTATCCTTTTTTTCCACAACAGGTGTTTCTTCTGCCTTCACAGTCTCTTCCTTTTTTCCTTTAGCACTGTTATCGGAGCTAAAAAGTGCCATTGCCTTTATAACGAGCATTATGATTACAAGAATCATAAATACTATTACTATACCCATTACTGTGTATGCAAGGCCTTCCATAATAAGTTCATTTTTATCCAACATATCATTCACCTCTTATAATGGCATATTGTCGTGCTTGCGCTGCGGAGCGCTCGCACGCTTACTCTTAAGCATTTCAAATGCTGCCGCAACACGTGCCCTTGTCTCTGAAGGAACAATTACATCGTCAACCGAGCCCTTCTTTGCGGCATTATAAATGCTTGCTTCATTTTCTTTATATTCGTTTTCAAGCTCTTCACGGCTCATTCCTTCTTTAAACTTATCGCCATAGAGCATTGTAGCACCTGCACCTGGAGCAAGAGGCGCCATCTGTGCAGACGGATATGCAAGAACAACGTCTGCGCCTGCCTCTTTTGAATTAATAAGTACTGACGCACTGCCGTATGCTTTCTTTGCAATAAGATTTACCTTTGCAACAGTTGCCTCGCTGAAGGTGTATGCAAGCTCTGCGCACTTTCTTACAAGTCCCCAGTTTTCCTCACTCGCACTTACTTTAAAGCCCTCTACATCTGTAACTGTAAGAACAGGAATGTTAAAGCAATCGCAAAGACGTACAAATCTTGCCATCTTCTGCACGGCTCTTCCCGTAAGGTCTTCACCGTTTGTTGCTACGGCACCTACTGTAGAGCCGTTCACACGGATAAAGCCAACGGAAGCTTCCTTTGCGTAATCAGCCTGAACTTCAAAATATGCCTTATCATCTGCAATTTCAGCAATTACAACACGCATATCCTGAATTTCGTCAATATTATCAAGAATATCGCACGGACGGTTAAGTTCATCGTTCGTTTCATATTCAAATGAATCAGAAAGATTGTTTGAAGGAAGATATGAAAGAAGAATTTTTGCAAGATTGATGCAGGAAGCATCATCTGCACCCAAGAAATGTGCATTACCGCTTTCATTAACGCTACCCTTTGCATCTACCGCAGGAATTTTTCCCTCGGTAGCCTCAATAACGTCAACGCCGTTAACGAACATCTTTCCGTTCTTTTCGTTCATAATTACAAAATCACTCATAGCTGCAGCAATTGCACTGCCACCTGCGCAGTTACCAAATACGATGCTGATATTCGGAACAACACCGCTTACAGATGAAACTGCATTAAGGATTTTCCCCATAGCACTCTGTGCCAGAGAACCTTCAGAAAGTCTTACACCGTTTGAATCAAGCATTCCGATAATGGGTGCACCCATTTTGGAAGCCATATCAATCACCTTGCAAACCTTCTGTGCGTACATCTCACCCATAGCACCGCTAAGCACTGTAATGTCCTGAGAGTACACATACACAAGTCTTGAATCGATTGTGCCGTAGCCTGTTACAACTCCGTCTGCTGCGGTGTCTTCATTACGTGCAGTAACAAATGCACCCAACTCAACAAAGCTGCCGTCATCCAAAAGCGCATCAATTCGTTCACGTGCGGTCATACTTCCGCCCTGCTTTTGTTTCTCCTGTTTTTCCTTTCCGCCGCCTAAAGCAAGCTCTGCTTTTTTGGCAAGAAGGTCGGATACTTTTTCGATTGAACTCATTATTTTACCTCCTACCTTTCTAATCAACCTCAATTTTTCCCATTGTATCACATTATATCTTATTTTTACATTAATTTCAATAGTTGGGCGACAAATTTTTATTTAATTTTCCACGTTTTTAAACAAAAAAATTTAGAATATTTTTGCAAAAGCAGCCCAAAATGAA
>JAZORN010000078.1:0-16147 GCA_045656645.1 Clostridia bacterium
AGTCACAGGAACATTTGATATGTATATCATAGAAAACCCTCCGCACGTTATGGTTGATTCTATTATATACATTCGTTCTATCTTTTTAAACTGTGCACTTTTATATTAGAATTTCTGTGTACTTTTATTATACAATTTATACCCCCGACGCTTTTCGCCATTTTGGCGCTCAAAATGGCATAGGATTACCCCCATAGATTGGGGGCAGGGGGTTGAATGGCTAAAAACACTTTTTAATTACTTCTAAAACTATAAGATGCAGCGGGTAAAACACATAAAAGAAATATTTCATTTTACATTTTCCCCGCTTTCCCGAATACATCAAAAGAAGCGGTGATGCGTAAAGGGAATAATATTGAATACCTCCGAGGGATAAAGAAAGAATGAAAACCCCGACAGTAAACAGGGCAACATTAATTTTGCGGGAATACTCATCTTCTGGCGGAATAGCGCTTGCAAAAAGGGGAAGCATTATCCCCCAGAACCCATAGTCAATTTCAAAATACAGAGTAAAAATATACACAAGCATTACTGATAAGGGAAATAACAGTGCATTTATATATAAACCTTGCCCGAGTGCTTTAAGACAATACTGAAATGAAAGTATTAACGCGATTGAAAGGGAAAAGGTAACAAGAACACCGAGGTACATCTCTCCCTCAGAATAAAAATATGCGTACTGACAAATGAGTGCAAGAATAAATATTGTCAAAAAATACCACCGTTTGTTTTTTGTATAGCGACACCCCTCGGCAATCATAAATGCAAAAATGGGGAAGGCAAGCCGCCCGATAATACGAAAGATTATAACATCAGGAAAGAACATATAACCGATATGGTCAATGAGCATGGAAATGGCGGCAATTATTTTTAGCATATTTCCGCTTAAAAAGCAAAACATAGTTTTCTCCTTTCTTCTGTTTTTATTAAAAATGTCACGATTTGGGGGCTGTCCCCAAATCGTGACATTTTGCTTTTTTCAAAAAAACGTACCAATCTGCCCCCAAGATTGGGGGACTGGGGGTTGATGTGTTGAAACGCTTTTTTATTTAAGGTTAAGCTGTCCAAGACTTGCCTTTCTGAGGTAATCGTTTATAAATCCATCAAGGTTTCCGTCCATTACACTGCCGATATTACCAACCTCGTAATTGGTACGGTGGTCTTTAACCATGTTATAGGGGTGGAATACATAGGAACGAATTTGGCTACCCCAGGCAATTTCCTTCTGTACACCCTTAATGTCCTCAATTTTTTCCTTTTGCTCTGCCTCGGCAAGCTCCATCAGCTTTGCCTTGAGCATCTTCATAGCAGTATCCTTGTTCTGGAACTGGCTACGCTCGTTCTGGCAGGCAACTACAACGCCCGTGGGAATATGTGTGATACGTATTGCGGAGCTTGTTTTATTTACGTGCTGACCGCCTGCACCGCTGGCACGGTAAGTATCAATTCTCAAATCGTCGGGATTGATATTGATTTCAATATCATCCTCAATATCAGGCATAACCTCAACCGAGGCAAATGATGTATGTCTGCGGCCTGCCGAGTCAAACGGAGAAATTCTTACAAGGCGGTGAATACCCTTTTCACACTTTGCAAAGCCGTAAGCGTTTAATCCCTCGATAAGAATACTTGCGCCCTTAAGACCTGCTTCATCACCGTCAAGAAGGTCGAGTGTAGAAACCTTATAGCCTCTTGCCTCAGCCCACATCTGATACATTCTGAAAAGCATCTGACACCAGACCTGCGCCTCTGTTCCGCCTGCACCTGCGTGGAGTGTGATGATAGCGTTACTCTTGTCATAAGGACCTGAAAGAAGTGTTTCAAGCTTCATATTTTCAATATTTTCAGAAAGGGAATTAAAGCCTGTCTGAATTTCCTCAAGAAGACTTTCATCATCCTCCGCAATAGCAAGCTCCACAAGGGTGCTCATATCCTCCCAATCAGATTTAAGGGATTTGAAACGCTCAATTTTATTGGAAAATTCCTTGATTTTCTGAAGAACCTTCTGACTGTTTTTAATGTCATTGTAAAAATCAGGCTCCAGAGTTTCCTTTTCAAGCTTTGCTATCGCCTCGTTTGCACCGTCAATATCAAGTGCAATACCTAATTCGTCAATAGGCTTTTCCATAGCAACAAGGTCAAGACGTATCTGTTCATACTCAACTATCACAAAAAATCAATCCTTTCAAAAATGCAGAATGCAGAATTATGGGTTTGTCATCATTCTTTTCCCATACAGCAATTTTTGTACTTTTTTCCACTACCGCACGGGCAGGGGTCGTTTCTTCCTACCTTTTCGGCGCTGCGCCTTTCAGGACGCTTTGTCTCCGAACCGTCACCGTGTGATGTAGCCGTAGGGGTTGCAACCATTTTTCTTTCAATGGGCGCCTGTGGCTTTACGTGGAAAATATTGCGCACAGTATCCTCACGGATAAGAGAAATCATTTCGTCAAACATATCAAAGCCCTGGAACTGATATTCCTTAACGGGGTCATGCTGACCGTATGCACGAAGATTTATACCGTTCTTAAGCTGTTCCATATCATCAATATGGTTCATCCAACGGCTGTCAACACTTCTGAGCATCACTACACGCTCAACCTCACGCATTGCATCTCCGAAAAGCTCTTCCTGTGCTTTATAGGCTTCCATAGCCTTTTCCTTGATTTCATTGCGTACGGTTTCGTGGTCAAGAGTGTTAAAATCACGGGCAGCAAAATCAAGTGTGCCTGGGGTGAAGAACATCCCCTCGATATAATCAATAAGACCTGTCATATTCCAGTCGTCGGGGTACTACGCACTTGCGTACGTTGTCATTGCACCGTCAATAATCTGGTCAATCATCTGCATAATGGTTTCACGAAGGTCTTCACCGTCAAGAACTCTGCGGCGCTGCTCGTAAATGACATTACGCTGCTGATTCATAACGTCGTCATACTGAAGTACATATTTTCTGACGGAATAGTTTTTACCCTCAACCTTCTTCTGGGAATTTTCTATTACACTTGTAAGAATACCCTGCTCAATAGGCTCGTCCTCGGGAATTCGCAGAGTGGTTATCATTTTTTCAATTCTTTCTCCGCCGAAAAGACGCATCAAATCATCATCAAGAGCGATGAAAAATCTTGATTTACCCATATCGCCCTGTCTGCCGCTTCGTCCGCGGAGCTGATTGTCTATACGGCGTGATTCGTGTCTTTCTGTACCGATGATATAAAGACCGCCTGCCTCACGCACCTCCTGCGCTTCAGCAGAAATAGCCTCTTTATGCTTGTTATAAAGCTCGGCATATTTATTTCTTGCCTCTATTATAGCCTCATCATCTGTGTCGGCAAAGCCCGTAGCCTCTGAAATAAGGTGCTCGTCATAGCCGAGCTTTTCCATATCGGTTTTTGCCATATATTCAGCATTACCGCCAAGAACAATATCCGTTCCTCGCCCTGCCATATTTGTTGCAATTGTTACTGCGCCCTTTTTACCTGCCTGCGCAACAATCAGCGCCTCTTTATCGTGGTGCTTTGCATTAAGAACCTGATGCTTTATACCACGTGCCTTAAGCACTGCGCTAAGCTCTTCTGATTTATCAATGGTTATTGTTCCGACGAGTATGGGCTGACCTGTTTTATGAACACGCTCAATTTCGTCTGCAATAGCCTTTATCTTGCCACGGTGGTTTTTATATACCTGGTCATTTTCGTCTGTTCTTAAAAGCGGTTTGTTGGTGGGAATTTCAATAACATCAAGGGAGTAAATTCCACGGAATTCCTCCTCCTCAGTTTTTGCAGTACCCGTCATACCGCTAAGCTTTTTATAAAGGCGGAAATAGTTCTGGAAGGTAATAGTTGCAAGGGTTTTGTTCTCCCTCTCAACCTTTACGCCCTCCTTAGCCTCAATTGCCTGATGAAGTCCGTCACTGTAGCGTCTGCCGACCATAATACGTCCCGTAAATTCATCGACAATCAGCACTTCGCCGTCCTTTACAACATAGTTAACGTCACGGTGCATTATGCCGTGTGCGCGCATAGCCTGATTTATATGGTGTGAAAGAGTCATATTTTCAGGGTCGGAAAGGTTTTCTATATTAAATGCCTTTTCTGCTTTTTCAATACCCCTTTGTGTCAGGGTAACGGTCTTTGCTTTTTCGTCAATTATATAATCTGCATCCGGAGTATCGTTTTCCTCTTTATCGTCAAGTTCCTTGAACTTTTGAGAGGTAAGGGTGCGTACGAATTTATCTGCAATAGAATAAAGCTGGGTGGAGTTTTCCCCTGCACCGCTTATGATAAGAGGTGTACGTGCCTCGTCAATCAATATGGAGTCAACCTCGTCCACAATTGCAAAGGCGTGGCCACGCTGTACCATATTCTGCTTGTAAATAACCATATTGTCACGAAGATAGTCAAAGCCAAGCTCGTTATTCGTTCCGTAGGTTATGTCGGCATTATACGCCGCCTGCTTTGCAGAAGGCTCCATCTGACTTACGGCAAGCCCAACGCTCAGCCCTAAAAATCTGTAAAGCTTACCCATCCACTCACTGTCACGACGGGCAAGATAATCATTTACCGTTACGATATGCACACCTTCGCCCGTCAGTGCATTAAGGTATGCGGGAAGTGTTGCAACAAGTGTTTTACCTTCACCTGTTTTCATTTCGGCAATTCTTCCCTGATGAAGTACGATGCCACCTATTATCTGTACGGGGAAATGACGCATTTCAAGAACTCTCCACGCAGCCTCACGCACTGTGGCAAAAGCCTCGGGAAGAAGGTCGTCAAGCTTTTCGCCGTTTTTAAGCCTTTCTTTAAAATCCGCGGTTTTTGCACTAAGCTCACTGTCGGAAAGTTTTTTATATTCCTCCTCATATGAGAGGACTTTATCTACAAGCGGTTGAATTTTTTTAAGCTCTCTCTGCGAATATGTGCCGAAGAGCTTTTCAATTATACCTGCCATTTGTATTCCTCCTTAGGCATAAGGGAGCCCTGCCCAATATGCCTTAAACTTGTTAAATTTTTATTCTTTTTATTTGTCGCTCCCCCGAGCGTGCCCCTTTTGTCCGCAAGCGGACATTTTCCCCAATGGGGAAATCAACTCGAAAGGCGTCAGCCTATCTTCGTCCTTCGACTCCCTTATGCCTATTTAGCCAAAGAGACTGTTGAACTATTTTCCATAATAAAGTTAAATATTTTTTCTGCACTGCTGCAGTTGAAGTTTTTGGAAAGAGTATCTTTCATTCCGCAAAGCGCCGTTTCGTTATCCAGAAGCTCTCTCACAAGAGCACAAAGCTCTGTAGAATCATCACGGGTATCTGCCATTCCGTTACTTACCCAGAAATTCATATTATGCGTTTCGCAGCCTGCCACTGCATCTATAAGTATCATCGGCAGATTGTTTTCTGCCGCCTCTGTTGTTGAAAGTCCGCCCGGCTTTGAAAGCAGCAGGTCTGCACTGTTCATATATAAAGGAACATTGCGTGTAAAGCCTAAAATACGGACACTGCCCGGGTCATCAAGGTAGCGAAGACTCTGATAAAGCTTTCTGTTACTGCCGCAGATAACAACAAGATATTCGTCATCCTTTAAAATCTTTGTCATTTTGCGTGCGATAACCTTCATAGGACCGCAACCCATACTTCCGCACATCAGGAGAATTACACGTTTGTTTTCGGGAATGGAAAGCTCCCTCTTGCTTTCCTCCTTGCTTAAAGAAGTATGCACTTTTTTGCTGACGGGTATACCGCCTGCAAAAAGCTTATGCTCAGGTATTGCGTGCGCAATAAAATCCTCTTTCAGACTTTCGTGGGGGATAATATAGTAGTCAAGGTCACTGTAGCAAACCCCCGGGCTGCAGGTGTAATCTGTTGAAATAAAATACGTTTTATCAAGGGAAAGTCTGTATTTTTTTACCGCACGGGTAAGCGTCATTGCAGAAAACGGGTGAGTGCAGATGACTGTGTCAAAATTTCCCTCATTAACCTTTTTTATAAGCTTTCTGGCACCCTTGGTGATAGCCTCATAAAGCCTTGAACGCTTATGCCTGCCGTCGGTAAGCTCTGCCGCCTTATATCCAAGCCCGAAAAGTGTGGGAGCCTTTTTATAAAGACGCACGTGCCATTTTGAAATAAAGTTAGATGCCTTCGGTGACAAAAATGCCAGCGAATCTGCAATCTCACAATATATGTTTGCTGCATCAAAAGCCTCTTTAATTGCTCTTGCGGCACTGTTGTGTCCTTCGCCGGTATTGCAGGTAAGAATTAAAGCACGCATACAAAAGCTCCTTCGTAGAAAAATATCCTATTAATTATATCATATTAATTAATAAAAATCAATGAAAATTATGCGGAAGTATTTTGTTGCCGCACACATCAAAAATATAATTACGTGATTTAAGAAGATTGGAAAGGGCAAAGGAATTTTCTATCCTTTCCTCGCTGCACAAAGCGCAAAGCCCCTGATGTCCCTCATGGTGGAAATCAGTACCACCGCTTATAATAAGGTGTGGATTTTCCTGCGCCGTTCTTGCCGCGAGGGAAACGCAGGAATTATGATGCGGATGCATATTGAAAACCTCAATCCCGTCGAGTATATCTGTATTTTGCAAAAAGCAGGGATGTCTGTAGGGATGTGCCTGCAAAATGACGTTTTTATCGTTTTTGAAGCCTTTATAAAATTCTTCGTAGCTTCCGAAAATATAGTCATAGGCATTATAAGCGTCTTCCTCGCTTATACCGTATACAAGATATTCGTTGGTGCTTTCGGGAAAACGTATTTCAAGACCGAAAATCACGTCAAAGCCAACCTCATCGCCGTATTTTTTCGCTTCAAAAAAATCGTGCATATAAAACTTCATAAAATCCTCTTTGGTTTTGAAATCGCGAAGCACAGTTGCACCAAAGTGGTTTGTCAGTGCAAATCCTGAAAAACCAAGCTCCATATAACGGTCAACACAGCCTTTTGGGTCAATATCGCCGCATTTGCTGACGGGGGAGGTGTGAACGTGCAGGTCATATTTATATTTATAGTTTTGTATATTCATAGTAAAACCTCCGATGACGACAATTTCCTACATAATAAAGATAGCCGCAACCTAAGCTGCGACTATCCCTGTAATTATTTGTCCATATTGAACTTCTTTCTGAATTTTTCAACACGACCGCCTGTATCAACAAGCTTCTGCTTTCCTGTAAAGAAAGGATGGCACTTAGAACAAATTTCAACAAAAATGTTTTCCTTTGTAGAGCCTGTTTCAATTACATTACCGCAAGCACATTTGATGGCTGTCTGCTTATAATCAGGATGTATACCTTCTCTCACGACATTCACCTCTTTCCGAAAAAATGAGTATATTAAAAATTAAATACCAATTCAGCAAAAGCTATTATAGCACAAGTTATTTACAAATGCAACAACTTTTTTTACTAATATTGAAATTTTTTCTTTTTTTTAAAAATGCATAAAAAGAAATATTTGTTCTTGACAGTTTTGCCAAAAAAATATATAATATAATTGTCTTTATATACAAATGTGCAAATGTACAAATGTGGAAAGACTTAATATATATAAGGAGGTGCTACAATGGAAATTGCCATTGCTGCTGTAGTTGCACTGGTTCTTGCAATCGCCTCCGGAGTGATTAGCTTTCGATTAGGTATTTCATACAGAAAAAAGATAGCTGAAGCAGAGATAGGCGGAGCAGAGGCAGAAGCAAAGCGCATTGTCGAGGAAGCCACTAAAAAGGCTGAGGACAAAAAGCGTGAATCACTGCTGAGCGCAAAGGAAGAGATTATTAAAAACCGTAATGAAGCTGAAAAAGAGCTTAAGGAAAGACGTGTTGAAATCTCAAGGCAGGAACGCAGACTACAGCAAAAGGAAGAGGCTCTTGATAAAAAGACTGAGTCACTTGAGAAAAAGGACGAAACTTTAAACAGAAAAATCAAGGAAGCCGATGAAGAAAAGGAAAAAATTGCAGGCATCCATAAGGCGCAGATAGAAATGCTTGAACGTCTTTCAGGATTGACAGCGGAGGAAGCAAAGGAATATTTACTTCGTAATGTTGAGGACGAGGTTCGTCACGAAGCTGCAATAATGATTAAGGAAATTGAAACTCAGGCCAAGGAAGAGGCCGACAAACGTGCAAAGAACATTATCAGCGCAGGTATTCAGCGCTGTGCGGCAGACCACGTTGCAGAAACTACCGTTTCGGTTGTTTCACTTCCCAACGATGAAATGAAGGGAAGAATTATCGGTCGTGAGGGCCGAAACATCAGAACACTTGAAACTCTCACAGGTATCGACCTTATTATAGACGATACACCTGAGGCGGTTATCCTTTCAGGATTTGACCCCATCAGAAGAGAGGTTGCAAGAGTTGCGCTTGAAAAGCTGATTACAGACGGACGTATTCATCCTTCAAGAATTGAGGAAATGGTGGAGCGTGCGAAAAAAGAGGTTGACGCGACCATTAAGCAGGAGGGTGAGCAGGCTACATTTGATACAGGTGTACACGGCTTGCATCCTGAAATCATTAAGCTTTTAGGTAAGCTTAAATTCAGAACGAGTTACGGACAGAACGTACTCAAGCATTCCATTGAGGTTGCCCACGTTGCCGGAATTATGGCAGGGGAGCTTGGTGTGGATGTTGCGCTTGCAAAACGTGCGGGACTGCTTCACGATATTGGTAAAGCAGTTGACCACGAAATCGAGGGAAGTCATATTTCCATCGGTGTTGATATTGCGAAAAAGTATAACGAAAATAAAGATGTTATTCACGCAATTGAGGCACATCACGGAGATGTTGAGGCGAAGACTATTATTGCGTGCCTTGTACAGGCTGCCGATGCAGTAAGTGCGGCAAGACCGGGTGCAAGAAGGGAAAATATCGAAGCCTACATAAAACGACTTCAGCAGCTTGAAGAAATTGCCACCTCATTTGCAGGTGTTGAGAAATCATATGCAATTCAGGCAGGCCGTGAAGTTCGTATTATGGTTAAGCCCGAGGAAATCGGTGACGGTGATATGGAATTTGTTGCAAGAGAAATCGTCAAGAAGATTGAGAGCGAGCTTGAATATCCCGGACAGATTAAGATTAATCTTATTCGTGAAACACGTACTACAGATTACGCAAAATAATATTTGTAAAAAAGGCGGTGTGAAAAATTATTTTTTACACCGCTTGGTTTTTCCATACTATTTATAATCAGGAGTTAAAAATGAACATCTTATTTATTGGCGACATTATGGGACGCAGCGGACGTGACGGTGTGTTTGAACTGCTCCCTGAAATTAAAGAAGAATATAATATTGACTATACAATCGCAAACGGTGAAAACGCATCAGGCGGTCTTGGAATGAATACAAACGGTTATGAGGAGCTTTGCCGTGCGGGGATAGATTTTTTCACTATGGGAAATCACACCTATTCCAAAAAAGATGTGATAAAGCTTTTTAATGCAGGGGAAAACATAATCCGTCCTGCAAATCTTATCGGGGAAAACCCCGGCGAGGGTATGGCAATTATAAATACACCTAAAGGAGCAAAACTTGCGATAATTAATCTTATCGGCAGAATATATATGAATGAGGATAACCGTTCTCCTTTTTTTGAGGCGGACAAGCTGATAGAAAAAGCAAAGGAAAAGACAAATAATATTATTATAGATTTTCACGCAGAGGCAACGAGTGAGAAAGAGGCACTTGGATACTATCTTGACGGAAAGGTAAGTGCAGTTTTAGGAACACATACGCATATTCAGACGGCAGATGAAAGAATTCTTCCCAATGGTACGGCATATATTACAGATGTGGGAAGAACAGGGGTAAGGCATAGCGTACTTGGACTTGACAAGGATGTTTCCATTGCCCGTTTCATTCTCCCCCCGGGGGAGAAAAAACCGCCTTTTAATGTGGCAAGGGGCCAGGTGCAGCTTTGCGGTGTTGTTATAAAAATAAATGAAGAAACCGGAAAAGCGGAGGATATTAAAAGATTATGTGTATTACAGAAATAGGAACAATATCACTTTATCAGAGCGACGTGCTTTCTCAGTTTAAAGATATTGTACACGGCTTCACAACGAGAAAGGGAGGGGTAAGTCAGGGTGCATACGAAAGCCTTTCTATGAGCCCGAGACGTGGCGATGATATAGAGTGTGTACACAAGAACGAGGAGATTTTGTGCAGAGAGCTTTCGCTTGATGTAAAAATGCTTACCTCAACACGTCAGGAGCATACAGACAGAGTGGAAATAATAGATGAAAAACGCATAGGAATTGGCGTTAAAACCCCTTGGGATTATGGCGTTGATGCGTGCATCACTACACTTAAAAACGTACCGCTTTTATGCTACAGTGCGGACTGTGTGCCTGTGCTTATATATGCAAAGGATATAGGTGCAATTGCCGCAGTGCACGCAGGCTGGAGGGGAACAGAGGGCGGTATTTCAAAGAAAACGGTGCAAAAGCTTATAGAAATAGGCGCAGACCCAAAAAATATATATGCCGCTATCGGACCGTGCATAGGGCAGTGCTGCTACGAGGTGGATGGTGACGTTGCATTAAAATTTGAAGAAAAATATTATATACAAAAACCGATGGATAAATATATGCTCGATTTGGGAAGAGTGAATTTTGACCTTATAAAAGAGTGCGGTGTAAACGAGGAAAATATTTCACTTTCAGGCATATGTACAAAGTGTAACAATGATTTATTCTTTTCCCATCGCGGACAAAACGGAAAAAGCGGAACGCTTGCGGGAATTATATGTATGAGGGATTAAATATGTATAACAAAAGAATTTTAAAATATATGTCTGTGTTTATGTCGGTAATGCTTTTATTAAGCGGATGTAAAGGCGATAAGACAGAAGAAAAAAAACAAAGTGAAAACGGTCAGAAAATCGTAATGCAGATGCGTATTCCCAATTCCCTGAACCCACTTGAGGCGGAAAACGTAAGTGTGAGTGATGCGTTTTCACTGTGCTACGAGCCGCTTTTTGTGCTTAGTGATATGATGGAGCCTGAGGGGGTCCTTGCACGCAGTATACAGATCGCAGATGATGCGAGAAGTGCGGTGATTACCCTTAAGGATGGCGTTTTATGGCACGATGGGATTAAATTTACGTCAGGGGATGTAGTTCATACAATAAATTATTTGAAAGAAAATCCCCATCTGCAGTATTCGCAGTGTGTCAAATATATTGAAAGTGTACAAAGCATCGACCCGCTTTCACTGAAAATTACTCTTTCAAGACCCTACGGACAGATTGCCTATTCACTGACGTTCCCGATTATTGCATCGCACAATCTTACCCCGGCGGAAACCGTAGTGGGAACAGGTGCGTATAAGCTGAAAAAATATCTTGTTTCAACAAGTCTTGAGCTTGAAAGGTTTGATAAATGGCACGGAGGACAGACACAGTGTGGTGAGGTGGAGGTGTCTGTAATCCGTGATATGCAGACGGCAACTGATGCCTTTAACACAGGTGTCATAAATACCACAACGGGTGAGTCCTTTGACCTTCAGAACAGTACACCGAAAACTACAGTAAGAAGCACACTTTACCCATCTTCAAAGTATGAATTTATGGCATTTAACCATAAAAGCAGTGCTTTTTCGTCGCAGGCGGTAAGGGCGGCAGTGTCGTGTGCATTAGACCGCAGTGAAATTGCGAGCGAATGTTATTTTGGTGCGGCAGATATTGCAAATGCACCGCTTCACCCGGGGGCAAAGGAAATCGTAGCGGTATCGGAGAGTGTGCAATATAATCTTGCAAATGCACATGAACTACTTTTCTTTGAAGGGTATGCGTTTGATGAGAAAACACGTCTTTTGAAAAATGACAAGGGCGAGACACTTTCTTTCACCTTGCTTGTAAACAGTGACAATCAAAACCGCATTAAAACGGCACAGATTATAAAAAAACAACTTTTTAATGCAGGTATTGAAGTAGAGATAAAAGAGCTTTCTTTTGAAAATTATAAAAAAGAAATTGAAAGCGGCCGTTTTGAGGCGTATTTAGGCGGAACAAGAATAGGAAATCTCTATGATTTTGAATTTTTACTTTCCGAAAACGCTGCGCTTAATAGCTACGGCTATACAAGCGAGTATATGAATTTAGCACTCTCGGCAATAGCATCTTCACCGAGTAAGGACTCGCTTTCTGATGCACTGTTTAATTTCGAGGAAGTATTTTTGCGTGAACAGCCCGTGTGTGGACTTGTGTTTTGTAAGGATACCCTTATAACGGGCGAAAAGGTTATGGGAAAGCTTAATCCGCAGGCGGGATTTCCATACAAAAACATATCCAAGTGGAGCGTGAAATAGAAGTTTTCCTTTTGAGAGGAGAAAGTCATTTGAAAAAGAGGAAGTTTATATTTTTCATAGTCTTAATTCTTGTGTGTATATCGGCTTTTGCCTTTGATGTGCGCTTGAAAACAGTTACATACAATGTGAAAAGCCCGAAAATCAATAATGAAATAAAGCTTTCTTTGGTAACGGATTTACATTCTTGCTATTATGGGAAAAATCAGACGAAGCTTCTTGCGAAAATAGAAAAGTATCAGCCTGATATCATGCTTCTGGGCGGCGATATTTTTGATGATGTTTTAGATGATAATAATGCCAAAGTGTTTGTTGATGCGTTGGCACAAAAGAATAAAACGTATTATGTAAGCGGAAACCACGAGTGGTGGAGCAAAAGAATGGATAATATGTTTGAATACCTTACCGATAAAGGAATAGTTGTGCTGCGGGGAAATACCGATGTAATAAAGATAGGAGAGAATATAATTACCGTTTCGGGTATTGATGACCCTGAGGTAAATGTATATGACAGCAATTATAAAGCTTGGGAAGAACAACTAAAGGAAGCAGGAGAAAAAGCAGACGAGAACACATTCAACTTACTTCTTGCACATCGACCTGAAAGCGCAGAAAAGTATTTTGAATATGATTTTGATGCAGTATTATCAGGACATGCTCACGGAGGTCAATTCAGAATTCCATTTATATTAAATGGCTTGTATGCCCCCAATCAGGGGCTTTTACCAGAATTAGCAGGTGGTATGTACGATTTTGACAGAAGAAAACTGATTGTAAGCAGAGGCCTTTCAAGGGAAAGCACACGAATACCACGAGTTTTCAATAGACCTGAATTGGTCTTTGTTAATTTAATACCTATGGAGTGGAAATAACCTACACGAAGAAATATTAAGGGGAGGTCTTATGAAAAACAAAATTCTAATGATACTTTTGTTTGTTCTTTTTGCAATACCAATTCCTGTTGTTATAGTTGGATTTTTATTCTCTTTTATAATGATAGCCGGTATGATTGTAGGTGAACTTCGTTTTATTGAAATTTTATCTTCTTTATGTGTAATAGCATCAGGGGCTACGTATCTTTCGGGGTATATATATGCACTCTCACGAACACGGGAAGAAAATAAAGTTACTGCAAAAACATTTCTTCCAATAATAAGTGGAATGTTGGCAGTGATGCTTTTGTTGTTAATGAAACCTATAGATAACTATGCTGATATAACAACACCGTATTTTGGATTTACTAAAAAAGATTTTTCAGTTGTCGACGAATTTGAAAAATATGGTGGATTTCCAGTAGACGGCTCACATTATCTTATTTTAGATTGTTCAGACAATAAAAAGAAAGCAATGGAAATTATAGAAGACTGGAATAAACTTCCTTTGTCAGAAAATCTTAGTATTGCTATGTATGGTGGAGAAAAAGATGGTATAGGGTATGGCTATGAGTTTGCAAAAGAAGCACATATGCCGAAAGTGGAAAATGGGTATTACATATTTAAGGATAATCAGTTGAAAGGTACGGATAGTAGCAATGACTCTGCACTGTTAAACCGATCTTCTTTCAATTTTGAAATAGCTGTTTATGATTGTGATGCCGATAAGATATACTACTTTAAAATTGATACTTAATAACAAAATAAAAAATTTGTTCGCCTTGAAAACGGTCAGAGAATAATTCTCTGACCGTTTTGCTTATTGCTTTATCTGCCGACCCGTGTGGTCTATCGTATAATTATCCTTATAAATTAAGTCACTGACCTTTAAGAATGAAAAGCCGTTACTTTCAAGCTCGGTTAAAATCCTGTCAAGACTTTCGGCGGTGTGGGCGGTATCGTTGTGGAAAAGCAGAATATCGCCTGATTTGGTTTTGGGGATAATCCGCTCGAGCATTTGCTCGCAGGTTAAGCCACGCCAATCCAAACTGTCACCGTTAGATACAAAAATAAAGGTGTTATAAATGGCTATATAAAGCCAAAATCTATGTGATGACTAAAATTAAAACAGTAAAAAATCTTGACAAAAGTTATCATATATGATAACATATATTCAGGTAGAAGAATATATTGATTATGGAGGTGTATGATGGATTGGCAAGTGGAGTTTTACAAAAAAGAAAATGGAGATATTCCTGCCTTAGAATATTTACTGTCGTTAGAGCCAAAAATGAGAGCGAAAGCTTTTTCAGAGATTGAGCTTTTAGAAAGCATGGAACTAATCTGAGAGAACCGTATGCAAAACCAATAAAAGGTGCCAATTATAAAAACCTGTTTGAGCTGCGTGTGAAATTCTCTTCAAATATAAGTAGGATATTCTATTTTACATTTAAAAACAATACTTTTGTTTTGTTAAATGGATTTACTAAAAAGTCTGATGAAACGCCAAAGAAAGAGCTTGATAGAGCTATTAGATATAAAGAAGATTATGAAAGAAGGTGCGATGATGAGTAAAGCCGGTGTAAAGTTTTCTGAAATGAAAGAGCTTCTTATGAAAGACATTGAATTCAAAGATGAATATGAGAAACTTAAGCCCAGATATGATATAATTTCTCAAATAATAGAAGAGAGGGATAAGCAAGATATTACTCAGGAAGAATTGGCGCTCCGTGTTGGAACACAAAAGTCCAATATTTCACGTTTGGAAAGTGGGACATATAATCCTTCGCTTGATTTTCTGATTAAAATTGCCCATTCTCTTGGAAAAGAAGTACAGATAGTTTTAAAGTGAATGCTACTTCGTTTCGGCTATAAACGTGAAAGGAAATAAAAATGAAAAAATTGTTTTTCTATTTGTTATTATTTGTCATAATTCTTTGTGTTTGTATTCACATTCTTAAATTGTATAGACACAATAATATTAAAGCATATCACAATTCTTTAAAGGAATATGTAGGAAAAGAATCATTCTGCCTTACTGATGTAACCGACTTTGAATGGGATAGGGCAGTCGCTTTTGAGTTTCCGGCAGTCATAAAAGATTTTGAAGAAGCATCGGGAATAAAAATCGACTTTAACTATGATGTAAGTAGCGGAATTATATTTATTAACAATGGAAAAATAGTTTTCAAGGATATTTCTGATATGAATCCGGAAAGTCCATCGTCTATAGTCTATGAGCTTAGCGATAAACATTTGTCCGTCTATGAAAAAGATACATTGGTTTATGTTGAAAAACATGACGATGTATTTTATGTCATAAAAAAAGCCGAATAAGCAAAACGGTCAGAGATTCTCAAAAGAGAGTCCCTGACCGTTTGCATTTAGTTCTTTATCTGTTTTCCCGTATGGTCAATCGTGTAATTATCCTTATAAATCAAGTCGCTGACCTTTAAAAAACTAAATCCCTTTTTCTCAAGCTCAGTTAAAATTTTATCAAGGCTTTCGGCGGTATGGGCGGTGTCGTTATGGAAAAGAAGAATATCGCCCGATTTGGTTTTTGGGATAATCCGCTCGAGCATTTGCTCGCAGGTTAAGCCACGCCAATCAAGACTATCACCATTAGATACAAAAATAAAGGTGTTATAAATGGCTATATAAAGCCAAATGCAAAAAAATGGTAAAAGTGGTATTGATTTTAGAATTAGTATGTGCTATAATAAACACGAGGCGAACAAATGTTTCTAAAAACAAAAAGTACATTAGGAAACTACGGCAATAGTTTTCTAATGTACTAAATCACGGATATGCAAAAGCCAAAGGATGGAATCCCAAAATTGGAAATTTGGATAAAGTAGCTCCTGATTGTATGCTTTTTGGTGGGGTATATTCAAATAAAGATGGGAGATTGCCGGATTCCTATGGTAGAGTATGGTACGAGGCAGATATAAATTATATTTCGGG
>JAZORN010000079.1:0-41519 GCA_045656645.1 Clostridia bacterium
CTTTTTTGATATTCAGACCAAAACATTATACTTTATTCACTCAAACATTTAATTTTTACTTTAGAATATAAAACATCATTATAGAGATAATATGTATTACGTTGAGTTTGATACTTAATAAAAAAATTGTTCGCCTTAAAACGGTCAGAGATTCAAATAAGAATCCCTGACCGTTTGCATTTAGTTCTTAATCTGTTTCCCCGTGTGGTCAATCGTGTAATTATCCTTATAAATCAAGTCGCTGACCTTTAAAAAACTAAATCCCTTTTTCTCAAGCTCGGTTAAAATCTTATCAAGGCTTTCGGCGGTATGGGTGGTGTCATTATGGAAAAGCAGTATATCGCCCGATTTGGTTTTGGGGATAATTCGCTCTAACATCTGCTCGCAAGTTAGTCCTCTCCAGTCAAGAGAGTCGACAGACCACTGTATATATTCCATACCTGCCGCTTTAACTGCACCTATAACATTGTTGTTATAATCTCCCGACGGGGCACGGAAAAGAACAGGCTTTTTACTAATGATTTTCTCTATTGCCTTGTTGGCTTTTTCTATATCCAGAAGCATATCATCGTGTGTCAATGTAGTGTAGTATGTATGATTATAGCTATGATTTGCAATTTCGTGTCCTGCGACTGAGAGTGCTTTTATCGCTTCGGGATATTTTTCTGCCCAGGTGCCGAGCACGAAAAATGTTGCACTGCATTTATGCTTTTTCAGAACGGAAATAATTTCATCTATATCATCTGCGCCCCATGCACAGTCAAACGTCACGGATATGGCATTATCACTGCGCTCTACACTGTATATGGGGATAAGCCTTTGCGTTGAAGATACCTCGCCGCTTTTTCCTTTGCTAAAAAGAGTGCAGCACCCTATCATAGAACAAATCAGACAAAAGGTAATAATTCTGTATTTATCAGTAACAAATATTTTCATAATTGCGCTCCTTTTTTATAAAAATCTTCAATTCCTTTTACTATTGCCGCAGAAATTGATTTTTGATACTCGGGTGTATTCAGCAGTTTTTCCTCGTCATAGTTTGACAAAAAACCACATTCAACGATTACTGCAGGTATTTTTGCGTTTTTAAGAAGAAAAATTCCCGAAGGTGCCTTTGAATGAGTTCTTTTTGACTGATTTTCTTTAAGAGCACAAAGTCTGCTTTGAATAAAGGAGGCAAGCTGCTCCGACTGCACGAAATTATCTGAATAAATTACCTGTGCACCGAAGTATCGTGAATCGGTAAATTTATTCATATGTATACTTACAAACATATCAGCATCCGAGGAGTTAATGGTTTCAAGCCGTTTGTACATATCACTGCGTTTCCTCTGGGCAAGGGTTTTTCCCTCGTCAGATACGGCATCCTCATCTGTGCGTGTCATAATGACATTGTAACCTTTTTTTGTAAGGCTTTTTTCTACAAGCTTTGCAATTTTAATATTCAGTGTGCTTTCTATGGTGCCGTTCATACCGACAGCACCGCCGTCAGGAAGACCGTGCCCCGCATCAATAACTATACGTTTTGTTTGTTTAAAGGAAAATACATTTTCGCTTTCTTCATGATGTAAAAAAAGTGAAAGCGCGAGAAGACAACTAAAAATAATTAAAATCAGACGCTTTCTTCCGGCAATAAAAATCATAAATATACCCCTTCACTTTTCGCTGTTCACTCTTATCTGTCTGAATTTATTCAGACTTATCAGCTCCTGTAATAATTATAGAGTAAAAAAACAAATATATTCATAATGATTTTAGGCATAGATAAAGAGTTTCGGGAATATACTGTGTTATAAACATTACAATACATAAAAAGGAGTTGTAAGTCTTGGAAAATAATGTGATAACACTTGTAGGAACCGTTGAAACAGAAGCAGAGTACAGCCATAGCGTACTGGAGGAAGAGTTTTTCTCCTTTATGCTGCGTGTGCCGAGACTTTCAGAAAATGACGATTTACTGCCTGTAACTGTTTCGGCAAGGCAGCTTGACACCTCATTAATAAAGCAGGGGAATAAAATAAAGGTTAAAGGTCAGCTCAGAAGCTATAACAAATATACCCAGACAAAAACACGCCTTATTCTGACGGTTTTTGCAAAGGGGATTGCACCTGCACTTTCAGAGGATGAGGATAACCCCAATGAAATATTTATAAACGGATTTATATGTAAAACACCTGTATACAGGCGAACTCCTTTCGGCAGGGAGATTACAGATTTAATTGTTGCGGTGAACCGTGCGTTCAACCGTTCTGATTATATTCCTGCAATTGCGTGGGGAAAGAATGCCGTATATTCAGAAAGCCTTGAGGTGGGAAGCAATGTTATGCTGTGGGGCAGACTACAGTCAAGAAATTACAATAAGCGTATTTCTGACGAAGAAACTGAGGTAAGGACAGCATATGAGCTGTCAATAACTAAAATAGAGAAGTTAGCGTGAAAAAGTGGGCGTAAAAGAACTTGGTTTCTTTTACGCCCACTTCTTTTGCATAAATGGCTTGCAAATAGTTACACTATCTGTTATAATAGCTTTGGTGAAGAAGTTATGAAGATTTTGGGACTTGACTACGGTGAGGCGAGGATTGGCGTTTCGGTAAGTGACGCTTTGGAAATGCTTGCATCGCCGCTTGATACTATTTGCGAAAAAGACCGCAATGAACAACTAAAAAAAACGGCAGCCGTTGCAAAAGAACATAATGTGGAAAAGATAGTTGTAGGCTATCCCAAGCATATGGATGGAACGGTAGGACACCGTGCTCAGTATACAGAGGAGTTTGCACGTGATTTATCACAAATGCTTGGCGTTCCGTATGTTATGTGGGATGAGCGGCTTTCAAGTACGGAGGCACACCGCATTTTGGAAAGCGGCGGTGTGAGCGGAAAAAAGAGAAAAACCAAGGTTGATAAAATTGCTGCAGTTATTATACTGCAGGGGTACCTTGATGCAAATATATAAGCACACGGGAATCGAACCCCGTATGCTTAGAGAAAGGAGATAGGAAAATGGCAGACAATACGAAAGATATTTTTGAAACAGTGGAGGAGGAATATGAATTCCTCGATACGGTAGAGCTTGACGGTGAAACATACTTTATGCTCATCCCTGCAAGTGACAGTGAAGATATTGACGGTGAAGTTTTCATAATGAAACTTGTCCAGATTGACGGAGAAGAAATGCTTGAGGGAATTGATGACGGTGAACTTTTTGACAGAGTTTACAATATTTTCAAGGAAAATAATAAGGACGAATTTGAGTTTTTGGATTGATTTATAGAAACCTATGTGTTATAATGATTTCATCAAAGATGAAATCAATGAATAGTGAAAAATGAATAATGAAGAATTAAGGAACAAATGCTCTGCATTTGAAATAAAAAGAAAATCGCAGTGAGATTTTCAACCGAAATTATTCATCATTCATTATTAATTATTCATTTGTAGTCAGTGGCACATTGACTACATTGTTTACTGCTTATATACTGAGCAGGAAGACCCCTGCGGTGTGCGCAATTGCGGATTTATTTTAACCAACACATCTAATAAGGGAGATTTGTGTCTTGCCGTGGCGTGTAAGCCCTTGCTTTGCCAGAGGGAAACCCAGGAGCGGTGAGCAAGTCACCCACCTGCATACGCAGGTTTAGAATAGTCCGGATAAACGGCACTGCGGGGATACATAATAAAGAACTTATGAAAAAGGAAGGAAAAGAAAAATGAAAAAAGTATTGATTACGGTTTTAACTGTTGCAATAGTAGCTTTAATGTCTGTAAGCGCATTTGCGGCATTTTCGGATATGCCGGAGGGCTTTGACGGAGAGGTACTCCAGAAGGCTGTTGACAATGGCCTTATTGCAGGGTTTGAGGATGGAACTGTTCAGCCGGCTACTCCAATCACAAGAGCGCAGATGGCTACGATAATGTCACGTGCAATGAGGGCGCAGGAAAAGGCTGATATTACTGCTTTTACCGATGTTAAAGAGGGCGAGTGGTACTATGATGCAATGGCTCAGGCAGTAAGCATGGGCGCTTTTAAGGGTGATGATCAAAACCGCCTTAATCCTAATAACACAATTACCCGACAGGAAGCGTTTATTGTACTCAGCAGAATTTTTGATTTGCCCCAGCAGAACTCTTCTGTATTGGATAAGTATACTGACGCATCAAGCGTGGCATCATGGGCAACAAAAGAGGTAAGTGCAGTTGTTGGCGGCGGTTATGCTGACAGTGACACAGCTTTAAGACCTCTTGATGCAATGACACGTCTTGAATTTGCAAAGGTTATGGATAAGCTTGTAACACTCTACATAGACAAGGAAGGCGAATATACCGAGCTTCCCGAAGGCAATGTCCTTGTAAGGGCGGAGGGAGTTAGCTTCAAAGGAATTACTTCTTCAAAAGCAATCTTTATAGGTGATGGTGTTAAAGGTAATACAGAATTTACCGATTGCGTAATGGAACGTATCATTATCCGTGGGGGAAGAGGCGTTCTTAATTCCGGCACATATACAAATGTACGTGCTATAGGTAATGGCACACAGATGGAGCTTAAGCAAACTCCATCAAAGCTTGTTAAAATATATGAGGATGGAACTACAGGTAAGTTTTTTGCACAGTCAGGAAAGGGCGTTATAATCCTTCCTCAGGTAGAAGTTGAAATTCAGTAAAAAATGCAATACAGAAAGGTTGTTGCAACTTGTAACAACCTTTCTTTTTCGAAAGCAGGGGGCGAAGTCTTTTGAAAAAGATAGAAATATACACGGATGGTGCCTGCACAGGAAACCCCGGAAAAGGGGGATACGGTGCAGTTCTTATTTATAACGGGGCAGAAAAACAAATAAGTAAAGGATTTAAAAATACAACCAATAACCGTATGGAGCTTCTTGCGTGTGTAGATGCACTGAAAATGCTTAAAGAGCCGTGCGATGTAAGAGTGTACAGCGATTCAAAGTATCTGACCGATGCTATAAATAAGGGGTGGCTTTCGGGTTGGATAAAAAACGGATGGAAAAAGGCTGATAAAAAAAAGGTCTTGAATGTAGATTTATGGACGGAGCTTACAGAGCTTTTAAAAAAACATACTGTAACTTTTATATGGGTTAAAGGACATGACGGAAACAAATATAACGAGGTTTGCGACCGCCTGGCAGTTGATGCCTATACAAATTCTGCTGCGTTTGATGACACCGGTTACGATAATGCAAAAAACCTTTAAATAAAAGCGTATCGCTATTGACAAAAAGCAGCATTTTGTATTAAAATGAAATGTAGAGAATGTTTTTGGAGGTCTTCGTATGAATAACACAAATGATCTTGAACAAATTGATATAAAACGAATGATAGAAATAGTTCTGGACAGAATAGTTTCTATTGTTGTAATTACGCTCGTTTTTGGATTGGTTTCATTTGCACTGAGTAAGTATTTTATTACTCCGAAATATGAATCAAGTATCACTATGTACATTAACAACCGTCGAAGCACAACATCAATTGATCAGGAAAATGTCGAGACAAAGACACTTTCAAGTGATATTACGGCATCGCAGCAGCTTGTTCCTACATATATTGAGATGCTTAAGAGTAATAACGTATTGCAAACTGTTTCTGATACTGTTGAAAAGAAAACCGGTGAGGTTTATACGGTAAACAAGCTCAAAGGAATGATTGAGGCAGAGGCTGTTTCTAATACGGAAATTATAAAAGTTTCTGTAAGGCTTGTTGATGCCGCTATCGCCCGTGAAATTGCAAATACAATCGCAGACGTAGCGCCTGATAAAATACAGAACTTTATAGAACGAAGCGATGTAAGAATAATTGACAGGGCGAAAATTTCAACTTCACCCGTAAGCCCTAATGTAAGAAACAATACAATTTTAGGTGCACTTCTTGGTCTTGTGCTCAGTATTTCATTTATACTTCTTCGTGAGCTTTTCGATGTTCGTGTAAAATCAGCAGACGATTTGGTAATGCGGTTCCAGTACCCCGTGCTTGGTTCTATTCCTGAAATTTATGTATCGTATGATGATAACGTGTTTGATGAGGAATAAGGAGGAATTAAAATGCCAAATATTATTTCTACACTGAGAAGACTCCCTTCTAAAATATTAAAAAGGGGAATTGCAACACAGGGCTCGCCGCTTGTTGTAAAGCGTGCAAAGGTGCTTAACGACAAAAGTTCATTCCATGTAAAAGAAGCGTATAAGGCTCTCAGAACAAATGTTGTATTTACAATACCTCACGACGGTGCTAAAAAAATTATTGTGACAAGTGCTCTCGCAGGTGAAGGTAAGAGTACAAACTGTCTTAACCTTGCAATATCGTTTGCACAGACGGGTGCAAAGGTTCTGCTTATTGACTGTGACCTCAGAAAACCCAATGTTGCAAATCTTCTTAATATATCTTCCACACCGGGCCTTTCAAATGTCCTTGCAAATCTTTGTACAATTGATTCTGTTATAGTACATTCTGATTATGCCAATCTTGATGTTATCCCGTCGGGAGACATCCCGCCGAACCCGGCAGAACTTCTTGGGTCGGTGTCTATGCAGGAAACCTTAGAAAAGCTTTCGGAAATATATGAGTATATTTTCCTTGACACTTCTCCTGTGAACATTGTTACAGATGCCGCAGTTATGTCAAAAATGGTTGACGGAATACTTATTGTGGTAAGACAGGGAAGAACGGATAAGGAATCTGTTGCCGAGGCAATTAAGAAGCTTTCTTTTGTAGAGGGAAATATTATCGGATTTGTTCTTAACGGAAGACTTTCCGATATAAAACTCGGTTACAGATACGGAAAACGCGGATATTACCGTTACGGAAAGAAAACGAGGTACTACAGAAGCGGTTATTATGGCGGCTATGGTGGATATGGCGGTTACGGTGGCTATGGTTATGGCTATGGCTATGGCTATGGTTACGGTTACGGATACGGACGAAGTTCAAATCATGATGCACAACAGCAAAAAAAGTAGCCGAAAGAGAATAATCCGAACCCGCCTGAAATGGCAAAATTTCGGTACTTTTCGGCTTGACGTTTTTGCAAGGCAAGTAAGGTGATAAGATGTTTGATTTTCATACTCATATTTTGCCCGGTGTCGATGATGGAAGCATGTCTGCGGCGGATTCTGTAGAAATGCTGAAAATGCTTAAAGAACAGGGCGTAAGCGATATTTTGCTTACGCCTCATTTTTACGCACACTATTGTAATGTGGAAGAATTTCTTGAAAACCGAAGAAGTTCGCTTAAAGAGCTTTTAGATGCTCTCAAGGATGAAAGTCTGGATGTAAAGCTTTATTTAGGGTGTGAGGCACTGTATTTTGATGAACTTTGGAGAATTGAAAATCTTAAATCGCTTTGTATAGAAGGAACGGATTGTATTTTGGTCGAATTACCTTTTTCATCCTGGCAGGATAGCGTTGTTGAGGGAATAGAAAGACTTGTGAGCAAAGGCATTACTCCTGTGATTGCGCATTTTGACAGATATCTGAGGTATAAGGGAAATCTTGAAAAGATATACAGACTTGTTGAGACGGGTGCGCTGCTGCAGCTTAACTGCAATGCTTTTGAAAACTTTTTTACGAAAATAAAAATAAACGGGTTTTTAAAAAAGGGATTGGTATTTGCATTGGGGACGGACTGCCATAACCTTACAACCAGAAAACCTGATTATCTGGCGGCGGCTGAATATATAAAGAAGAAAATCGGACAGCCTAAGTATGCACGTTTTGTATCAAGACAGAAAAGCGTGCTGAAAAATGCTAAGATTGTATTTCCTGCTGATAAATAAGGGTTGCCCTTGGGGCAACCTCTTTTTGACTATATGGGAACTTGTGTGATTTTATCGCGAGCGACATTTGCCGTGTTTGTATTTAGTCAGAACGCGAAATGGGTGAAGCGGCACGCTCTTTTACCGTATAGGAATTTACGTAATTTTATCGCGAGCGACATTTGCCGTGTTTGAATTTAGTTGGACCGCGAAATGGGTGAAGCGGCACGCTCTTTTACCGTATAGGAATTTACGTAATTTTATCGCGAGCGACATTTGCCGTGTTTGAATTTAGTTGGAACGCGAAATGGGTGAAGCGGCACGCTTCTTTTGTGTGGTGTTTATAATGGTATATGATGAATATTTATCGTGCAGACTATGTCCCAGAGAGTGCGGAGCTAACAGGAATGCGAAACAAAGGGGCTTCTGCGGGCAGACAAATTTAATAAAGGCGGGCAGGGCGACTTTGCATTTTTGGGAGGAGCCGTGCATCTGCGATGAAAATGGTAGCGGAGCAGTGTTTTTTTCGGGCTGCTCATTAAGGTGCACCTATTGCCAGAATTTTAATCTTAGCAGAGGAAAACAGGGCATAGAAGTGGCAGAGGAAAGACTTGCAGAGATTTATCTGCGTCTTCAGCAGGAGGGCGCAAATAACATTAATCTTGTTACGGCAGAGCATTTTGCACCGCAAGTCCGCCAAAGTATACTTTTGGCAAGAGAAAAAGGACTTACACTTCCTGTAATCTTAAACAGTAGCGGATATGTAAATGAGTTTTGCCTTGAAATTCTCAGGGATGTTATAGATATCTATCTTGTGGACTTTAAGTATATGGATGAAAACTTGTCATACAGCTATTCTATGGCAAAGGATTATCCGTGCGTTGCAAAAGAAGCTCTCCGAAAAATGGTGGAGTATGCTCCCAATTTAATTTTTAATGAAAAAGGGCTTTTGCAAAAAGGTGTTGTTGTCAGGCATCTGTGCCTCCCCGGACACCGTAAAGATTCAAAAAATGTTTTGGAATATGTTTATAAAAAGTACGGAAAGAATGTTCTGCTCAGTATTATGAGGCAGTATACGCCCGTTAATGAAAATAAAGAATTCCCAAATCTCAACAGGACTCTTTCGGAAAAAGAATATGACGAAATAATTGATTTCTGTATTAATATAGGAATTGAGGAGGCTTTTATTCAGGAGGGGGAGGCTGCATCGGAAAGCTTTATTCCAAACTTTGACGGTCAGGGAATAATTTGAATTCATTGAAGATGAATTCAGCGATATAAATTCCTTGCGGAATTTGCGATATGTACTTTGTACTCGATATATCCTGACGGATGCGATGTGTGCCTTGTGGCACAAGAAAAGGAATTTATATCATATCGTAACGGAGCGAAGCGGAGTTATATCGCATTTGAGTGAGATGAAAATATATCGCACGAACGAAGTGAGTATATGCTAAAAAGTTTGGCATTTAAATTGTTTAGTTTTTTTAAAAACTACTTGAAAATACCCTGTAAAAAATGTTATAATATATTTTATGATAGAAGATGAAGATAGTTGCCGTAATGAGGCAATGAAAGGAATGATATAAATGGAAAACGTATTTGACGTTTTAAAGGAAAGAGGTCTTATTGCACAGACCACCCATGAAGAAGAAATCCGTGAACTTCTCGCAAACGAGAAGGTAACTTTTTATATAGGCTTTGACCCTACTGCAGACAGCCTTCACGTAGGACATTTCCTGCAGATGGTAGTAATGCGCCATATGCAGAATTACGGACACCGTCCCATTGCCCTTGTTGGAGGCGGTACAGGACATATAGGTGACCCCTCGGGAAGAACGGATATGCGTCAGATGATGACAAAGGAAACAATTGATTATAACTGTGAGCGTTTTAAGGAGCAGCTTTCACGTGTGATTGACTTTTCTGATGATAAGGCGATTATGGTAAATAATGCCGACTGGCTTCTTGACCTTAATTATGTGGAGTTTATAAGAGATATAGGCTCGTGTTTCTCAGTAAATCAGATGCTTACGGCTGAATGCTTCAAGCAAAGACTTGAGAAGGGACTTTCTTTCCTTGAGTTTAACTATATGCTTATGCAGAGCTATGACTTTTTGATGCTTAACCGCAAATATGACTGTAAGCTTGAACTTGGCGGAGATGATCAGTGGAGCAATATTTTGGGCGGATTAAATCTTTGCAGAAGAAAAGACCAGAAACAGGTTTACGGAATGACATTTACTCTCCTTACAAACAGCGAGGGTAAGAAAATGGGTAAAACAGCGAGCGGTGCAGTATGGCTTGCACCTGAAAAGACATCTCCGTATGAATTTTATCAGTATTGGAGAAATGTTGATGACAACGATGTTTGTAAATGTCTTAAGCTTCTTACCTTTATTCCTATGGACGAAATCCGTGAATATGAAAAGCTTGAGGGAAGCGCACTTAACAAGGTGAAAGAGCTTCTTGCTTATGAAGTAACAAAGCTTGTTCATGGTGAGGAAGAGGCAAAAAAGGCTCAGCAAACAGCCGCTGCAATCTTCTCGGGTATGGGAGATGCAAATAATATGCCGTCAGCCCAGATAACAAAGGATGAAATTTCAGACGGTATAGGTATTCTTGATTTGCTTGCAAAGGTGGAATTCATTCCTTCAAAGGGTGAAGGCAGACGTCTAATTCAGCAGGGCGGACTTAGTATAGATAATGAAAAAGTTACTGCAATTGATATGATAATAACTGCTGACAGCTTTAAAGACGGAAAGATAGTTGTTAAGAAGGGTAAGAAATCATTCCTTAAAATAGAACTTTCATAATTTCAGGGGTGAGAGTGTGTCAGACATTATAATTTCAGGGTATTACGGACTTGGAAACAGTGGCGATGAGGCGCTCCTTAAAAGTATAGTCAGCGACCTGAAAAGTATAGAGCCGCAAATTTCTATTACGGCGCTTTCGGGAAACACTTCGCTGACACGAAAACTTTACGGCATTAAAACTGTGAACAGATTTAATCTCTTTTCCGTTATTAAAGAAATGCGTAAGGCAAAGCTTCTTATAAGCGGAGGCGGAACGCTGATTCAGGATGCGACAAGTACGAAAAGCCTGCTTTATTATCTGGCAATTATTTTCCTTGCGAAAAAAATGGGTCTTAAAGTTATGCTTTACGCAAACGGAATGGGCCCGATAAAAGAAAAAAATATAAAAAAAGTGAATAAGGTTTTAAATATGGTTGACCTTATCACCTTGCGTGAAAATGTATCGCTTGAAGAAATAGAGCGATGTGATATTAAAAAGCCACGTGTTCTGGTAACGGCAGATCCCGCATTTAATCTGCAAAGTTCATCAAAAACCTGTGCCGATAAAATTCTTGCGGACTACTCTATAGGAAAAAATGAAAAATTAGTAGCGGTTTCAGTTCGCCAATGTACATCTCTTCCTGAAGATTTTGCGCAGCAGATGGCATTATCTCTTGATGAAATATCCAAGATGGGATACCTTCCCGTATTTATACCGATGCAGAAAAGCTGCGACCTTGAGCTTTCCCTTGAAATTGCAGGCAAGATGAAGGAGCAGTCAAGAGTGATTGACTGTGACCTTTCAATACCTGATATGCTTGCAATCATAGGCAGATGTTCTGTTGTTTGCGGTATGCGGCTTCATATGCTGATTTTTGCATCTGTTATGAACGTACCGATGGCGGGAATTGCGTATGACCCTAAAATACGGGGCTTTATGGAATATATGAACCAAAAGACATATGTAGAGCTTAATAAATTTCAGAAAGAACAGTTTTTGAAAATGGCTGTTTGCTGTATTGAAAATGCAGATAAAATGAAAGAAAAACTGAAAGAGGAGTCTTTGCCGCTTAGAAAAAAGGCAATGGATAATGCATTGCTTGCAATAGAGCTTCTCAATTCATAATTTTTGTAAGGAGGTGGGCCTCAGAGTGAAAAAAACATTTAAAATATTGTTGGTATTCTTGATTGTATTTGTGCTTTGTATAGGCCCACTTGCAATATGGCAACGAAAAAATATCGAGAGTATTATTACAGGTATAACCCAGACGGAAGAAGAAATCATACAAAGACGGGATAAAAACCAGGAGAAGCTTGTAACGGAGGTCAACACCTTTCTTGATGAGGGTCTAAGAGAACCAACAGAGGAAGAAAAATCGCAGCTTGATGATGGAACGCTAAAGCTTCCGGAGTTATACTCTAAAATGTTTGAGGAAAAAACAAGCGAGCTTGAGAAAAAACGTAAGGAAAACGAAAATAAAATAAAAAAAGATGAGATAGTAAGTAAGTATATGGCTCAGCTATACGCATATCAGAGTGAGTTTGAGGCGAGGGCAGAGGCAACCATAAGAGATGGCGCAAATTACTACGAAAAATTGAAAAAAACTAAAGATAAGGCAACATCAAGAACGGCAACAATAACCCATTTTACACCGATAGTTAACGGTGTTGAGGCAGAATGTGATGCCAGGGTAGAGACAGTAATTGCCAATCTCAAAAAAGAGCTTGAGGCAATTGGAGCACAAACCGATATTATAGGAACGATTAGAGAAACCTATGCACGTGAAAAGCAGCTTAAGCTGTCTTATTATGCAAATAAGTATTTAAGTTAGAGAAACTATACCTGCGTAAGCGGGTTTAGTTTCTCTAACTTTTTTTGGTAAAGGAATTTGCACAATTTTATCTCGAGCAACATTTGCCGTATTTAAATTTAGTCGGGACACGAAAAGAGTGAAGAGGCACGTTTCTTTTTTACGAAAGAATTTTATTGTGTTTTATCCTGAAATTTGTTATAATTAGAATGGTAGTGTCAGAATATAACATTTTCAGTTTAAATTATCCTTATAATAGGAAATTAAAATAATTATTTAAAAAGGGGAAGATTTTGTGTTTAGAAAACTAACCTTTAAGGGTGGAGTACATCCAAACGATAACAAGAGCCACACCTGTGCAAAGCCTATAGAGAATCTTGCACCACCGCAGGAGCTTGTATATCCGACCATTCAGCATATAGGTGCGCCGTGTGTGCCTTGCGTAGCGGTTGGGGACTATGTGAAGATGGGACAGAAAATTGCGGACAGCGAGGCTTTTGTAAGTGCGCCCATACACGCATCTGTTTCAGGAACTGTGAAGGCGATTGAAAAACGTGCTGTCCCTAACGGCACAATGGTAGAGTCAATTGTAATTGAGAATGATTTTCAGGATACGCCTGAAGATTTTACACCGATTGATTATACAAGTGTTGCACCTGACGATATTCCTGCACTCATCAGGGAGGCAGGTGTTGTGGGTATGGGTGGAGCAACATTCCCGACACACGTTAAACTTACACCTCCTGCCGATAAAAAAATTGATACTGTTATTATAAACGGTGCAGAGTGTGAGCCATATCTTACGAGTGACCATCGTATAATGCTTGAAACGCCTGATGAGGTTATACTTGGACTTAAAATAATGCTTTACAGATTTGGAATAACAAACGGACATATTGCAATTGAGGAAAATAAGCCCGATGCTATTGCAATTATGAAAAATAAGTGTGAGGCAGAAGGAATAAGTGTTGATGTACTTAAAAAGAAATATCCGCAGGGTGGAGAAAAACAGCTTATTTATGCAGTAACAAAAAGAACAGTTCCCGTAGGAAAATTGCCCGCAGATGTTGGTGTGGTTGTTGTAAATACAGATACGGCAACAGCAATAGCGAGAAAGTTTAAATACGGTACACCTCTTATGCGTCGTATTGTAACCGTTGTGGGAACACCTCTTACAAAACAGACAAATTATAATGTAAGAATAGGAACAAGCGTAGATTACATAATTGAACAAAACGGTGGCTTTAAAGAAGAGCCAAAGAAGATTATAATGGGTGGACCGATGATGGGTATGCCGCAGTTTCGACTTGATGTGCCGATAATAAAGGGAACATCTGCAATATTGTGCCTTAACGAAAAAGAGACTCAAATCCCCGATGAATCACCCTGTATAAGATGCGGAAAGTGCGTGGAGCATTGTCCGATGAACCTAATGCCGCTTTATCTTAGTGAATTTGCAAAGAAAGACGATATGGAATCTTGCGAAAAGTATGGAGTTACTGCCTGCCTTGAGTGCGGATGCTGCAGCTTTGAATGTCCTGCGAAAAGGCATCTTGTACAGAATATCCGTATAGGAAAGCAAAAGGTTATGGCAATAATGCGTGAAAGAGCACAAAATAAATGAAAGGAATGAATACAGTGACAGAAAATTTAAAATTAAGAGTTTCCTCAACTCCTCATATAAGAAGCAACAGCAGTGTTGATGACATAATGCTTGATGTTATAATTGCGCTTATGCCTGCGGCATTTGCAGGGGTTATTTACTTTGGTCAGCGTGCTCTTGCCGTGATGCTGCTATCAGTTATTTCCTGCGTTGGGTTTGAGTGGTTATATGAAGTTATAGCACATAAAAAACGCAGTATAAATGATTTCAGTGCAGTTGTTACAGGAATGCTCCTTGCATTGATAATGCCCGTCAGCGTTCCATATTATGCAGTTATTGTAGGCGCTTTTGTGGCAATTGTTATTACAAAACAGCTTTTTGGAGGAATAGGTCAGAACTTTATGAATCCTGCTCTTATAGGAAGAGCATTTCTTCTGGCATCTTTCCCAGTGGCAATGACAACATATCCTACGGGAAGAATGGGGATTTTTGAAAAGGTGGCAGATGTTGTTACGGCAGCAACCCCCCTTTCAGCAGAATATTCTGCGCCCACCCCAACTGTTATCGAACAGCTTCTCGGAAGATACTCTACGGGAACACCGATTGGAGGATGTATCGGAGAAACGTGTGCACTTGCACTTCTTATAGGCTTTGCATACCTTCTTATACGCAGAGTTATTTCAGCGAGAATTCCCCTCACCTTTATGGCGACGGTAGTGCTTATGGCACTGCTTTTCGGAAAAAACGGTGTGCCTACGGCGGGAGATCCGTTGCTTGCAGTTCTTTCAGGCGGTCTGATGTTGGCGGCGATATTTATGGCGACAGATTATGTTACAACACCTACAACCCCTGTGGGACAGATAATTTTCGGTATCGGCTGCGGTGCTATTACGAGTATAATCAGATTTTGGGGCGGTTATCCCGAGGGAGTTACATATGCAATTCTTTTGATGAATGTTCTTACTCCGCTACTTGATAAATGGACTGTGCCGAAGGTATTCGGTAAGCAGAATTAAGTAAAACGGGAAAGGAGAAAAAAGATATGAAAAAAGAGCTGATAAAGCTTTCGGGAATATTGTGTGCAATTACCCTTGTTGCATCGCTTTTGCTTGCAGGTGTTAATAAACTGACACTTCCGAGGATTGCGCAGGCAGAGGTGCTTGCAACTGAAAGTGCGATGAAATCAATAATTCCTGATGCAGATAATTTTGAGGAAATTGCTGAAAATGTTTTTAAAGCAAAAAAAGGCGAAAAAACGGCAGGTTACTGCGTAACGGTTACCCCGTCAGGCTTTGCAGGACAGATAAAGATGCTTGTGGGCATAGGAACAGATTATAAGGTTAAGGGAATAGAAATCCTAAGCCACAGTGAAACGGCAGGTCTTGGTGCAAAGGCGACAGACAGTAACTTTAAAGACCGCTTCAAGGGAAAAAATCCTTATATGACTGTTGTAAAGGGTGAAACCCAGAGCCCTGATGAGGTACAGGCAATAACGGGTGCAACCATAACAAGCCGTGCTGTTGCAAGCGGTGTCGGGGAAGCGTACAACCTGCTTCAAAAAGTAAAGGGAGGGAATAAATAATGCTTAAAACTATAAAAAACGGTATAATTGAGGAAAATCCCACCTTTGTTCAGGTTTTGGGTATGTGTCCGACACTGGCAGTTACGACAACGCTTAAAAACGGTATCGGTATGGGCCTTTCTGTAACTTTCGTACTGATGCTTTCAAATATGCTTGTTTCTCTTTTGAGAAAGATTATTCCGCAGAAAATCAGAATAGCGGCATATGTTGTAATTATTGCTACATTTGTAACGGTTGTAGATTTGCTTTTAAAAGCATACATTCCGTCGCTTTCAAAGTCGCTTGGTCTTTTTATTCCTCTGATCGTTGTAAACTGTATTATCCTGGCAAGGGCAGAGGCATTTGCTTCGAAAAATACTGTTTTAAAATCAGCGGCAGACGGTCTCGGAATGGGACTAGGCTTTACGATAGCACTTTCCCTTATTTCAGCAATACGTGAAATATTAGGAAACGGAACAATCCTTGATATTCCGCTTGGAATAAGCTCCCCTGCAATTATAATGATACTTCCTCCGGGAGGCTTTCTTACATTGGGACTTCTTCTTGGCTTAATAAATGTTATCAAAAACAGAAAGGGGGAGAGATAAATGCCGGCTTTAATATCAATAGCACTTACTTCAATTTTTGTGCAGAACTTTGTTTTAGTTAAGTTTTACGGTATATGTCCCTTCCTCGGCGTATCAAAAAAGGTAGATACGGCACTCGGTATGGGTATGGCGGTTACATTTGTAATGACACTCGCATCAATTATGACTTGGCTGTGCCAGACATTTATTCTTGTCCCGCTCAATATTGAGTACATGCAGACAATTGCGTTTATCGTGATAATTGCGGCCCTTGTACAGTTTGTGGAAATGTTTTTGCAAAAATCTATTCCGTCGCTTTACAGTGCACTCGGAATATATCTTCCTCTTATAACAACAAACTGTGCAGTACTTGGTGTGGCGCTTCTTAATGTAAGAACTGCATCTGTTATTTCAGACAGTGCGAGCTTTACACTTATTGAATCAATTATAAACGGATTTAGTGCAGGTATTGGTTTTATGATAGCAATTGTTCTTTTTGCAGGTGTCAGGGAGAGACTTGAAAATTCAGACATTCCAAAGGCACTTGAGGGATTTCCCATTGCGCTTATAAGTGCATCGCTTTTGGCTATGGCGTTTCTGGGATTTCAGGGTATGTCATTTTAAAGCGTTTGAGGAGGTAAGATAATATGAATGAAATTTTATTTCCCGCACTTGCAATGGGCGGTGTAGGGCTTGTTCTCGGACTGCTCCTTGCTGTGGCATCGAAAATATTTGCAGTAGAAGTAGATGAAAAGGCAGTAGCAATAACAGAGGTTTTGCCGGGTGCAAACTGCGGCTCGTGCGGTTTTGCCGGCTGCAGCGCGTATGCCGCTGCAATAGCTTCGGGAAATGCAAAGCCAAATTGCTGCAGCCCCGGTGGTCAGGCAGTGGCGGATAAGATTGCAGATATTCTTGGTGTTGCGGCAGAGGCTGTTGAGGAAAAATGTGCAGTGGTATGCTGTGACGGTAAAGATGAAGTTGCAACACAAAAATATGAATATTTTGGTGAAACAGACTGCGTTTGTGCATCAAAGGTGCAGGGCGGCGGTGCAAAGGATTGTACATACGGATGCCTTGGACTTGGTACGTGTGCAAAGGTGTGCAGCCACGGTGCAATTTCCATTGTTGACGGGATTGCACAGGTGGACTATGACAAGTGCGGAGGTTGCGGGGAATGTGCGGCAGCTTGCCCCAAAAATGTTATAAAGATAGTTCCCAAAAAACAAAAATATGTCGTAAAGTGTGCTTCATGTGATAAAGGTGCCGCAATGAAGGGGAAATGCTCGCTTGGTTGTATCGGTTGTAAAATCTGTGAGAAAAACTGTCCTGCAGGTGCTATAACAGTGGAAAATAACCTTGCGTCAATAGATTACGAAAAATGTATTAATTGCGGTCTGTGCATGGAGAAGTGCCCGAGGAAAATTATAACAGTATTATAACAGACGAGAGACGGGATGAAATTGAAAAATTCTGGTAAAAGAATAAAAGCTATATTAATGGCACTGATGTATGTGGCAATATATTATGCCGTTTTGGCATTGCTTGAAACAGTGTATATTATGCGCTATAGCCTTGAATACGGACTTTCAGTTTCTGAAATTGAGAGAAGCGTGCTTGACGGGGCGTATGCACTCAGCGTTATTTCTGCAGTGATTTCACTGTGGATATACCTTATAATCGGCAGAATACGAAAAAGACCAGTTGAAAAGGAAGTACATAATGAAAAGGTTGCACCAATGATAAACATTATGGCAGTTTGCCTGGCAATAGGTGCAAGGATGTCTGTGAATGCGTATTATTATTTTTCGCAGAGTGTACACATTCTGAAAAAGTCTATTGATGATGCGGCGGCAATTTCGCCTCAGCTTAGCACAGTCGGGCAGATGCTCACTGCACTTTTTGCTATAGCAATAATAGCACCGTTTTTTGAGGAAGTTCTTTTCAGGGGTCTTGTCTATGGTTCTTTACGCTCTGTTATGAGACCTTGGGCAGCAATTTTTCTGCAGGCAATCTTTTTCGGGATTGCACACGCAGTCCTTTTTCAGTCGATATTTGCGGCGATAATGGGAGTGCTGCTGGGAGTAGTATATTGCAAAACGGAAAGTATTGTTACCTCGGCAATATGCCACAGCGCATTTAATTTGTCGGTTATATTCTTCTACGAGGATATGACAACGATAAGTGCCGTTATAATGCTTGTTTTTGGCGTTATGCTTGCTGCAAGTTCAATGATATATATTGTAAAATCAAAAAGGATGTAAAGCTCGGCTTTACATCCTTTTTAGTAATATAGGAAATTGCGCGCAGCGTGCGCAATTTTGCGTATTTCAACAAAGTTTACCTATAAAAAAGTGAGCGTAGCGAACATTTAGTTGACGAAGTCAACTTTGTTCTTTTATTGGTTTTGTTTCTTTATTCTGTTTGCTTCCTTTGCACGCAAGTCCGTATCAAGAATACGTTTTCTTATACGGAGAAACTGCGGTGTAACCTCTAAAAGCTCGTCGTCTGCCAGAAATTCGAGGCTTTCCTCAAGGCTGAGAAGTCGGGGCGGGGTAAGGCGAAGTGCCTCATCGCTGCCTGCCGCACGCATATTTGTTGCTTGTTTGCGCTTGCATACATTTACAACAATATCCTCAAGACGGCTGCATTCTCCGACAACCATACCCTGATATACTTTTTCACCCGGTCCTATGAAAAGAGTTCCTCTGTCCTGAGAATTAAATAAACCGTATGCCACGGACTCACCCGTTTCATATGCTATCAGGCTACCTCTTGAACGGGTAGTAAACTCACCCTGAATTATAGGCTCGTAGCTGTCAAATACACTGTTTATAACGCCCGTTCCCTTTGTAGCTGTTAAAAGCTCACCGCGGTAGCCGATAAGACCTCTTGACGGAATACGGAATTCAAGCTTTGTATATCCTGCAGCACCGGGTGCCATATTTACAAGATTTCCTTTACGTGCACCAATGCCCTCCATAACAACGCCCGTATGCTCATCGGGAACGTCAACGGTCAGCCTTTCAAAAGGCTCGCACATTATACCGTCTATTTCCTTGTTAATGGTTTTGGGCTTGCTTACCTGGAATTCATAACCCTCACGGCGCATATTTTCGATAAGCACGGAAAGGTGAAGCTCTCCTCTGCCTGAAACAATAAAGCTGTCAGGGGAGTCGGTTTCGGTTACCTTAAGGGCAATATTACTTTCAAGCTCCTTTATAAGGCGGTCACGTATATGACGGCTCGTTACATAGTCACCGTCCTGACCTGCAAAGGGGCTGTTATTTACGCTGAATGTCATTGAGAGCACAGGCTCGTCCACGGGGGTGAAGGGAAGCGGCTCTACAACTCCGCCTGCACAGATAGTATCACCTATATTTATTTTTTCAACACCGCTTATGGCAACGATTTCGCCTGCACCTGCCTCTTCAATAGCCTGCTTTTCAAGGTCTTTGTACGAATAAAGCTTTGAAACTCTTGAATTATACGGTGCAGCACCCTCTCTGCTTATAGTTATGGGCATATTTGTTTTTACACAGCCACGGTTAATTCTTCCCACTGCAATTCTTCCCGTAAAGGTGTCGTAGTCAATGTTTGACACGAGCATCTGAAATTCACCCTCTGTTGTATCTTCCGGTGAGGGAATATGTGAAAGAATAAGGTCAAATAAAACCTTGAGGTCATTTGTGTGATTATCGGGTGACAGACTTGCCCAGCCGTCACGGCCTGATACATATACAACGGGGGAGTCAAGCTGCTCATCCGTTGCATCAAGGTCAATAAAAAGCTCTAAAAGCTCATCAGTTACTTCATACGGACGTGCGTTGGGGCGGTCAGCCTTGTTTACAACCATTATGGTTGCAAGATTAAGCTCCAGTGCCTTTTTAAGCACAAAGCGTGTCTGCGGCATACATCCCTCAAACGCATCGACAAGAAGAAGAACACCATCTGCCATTTTAAGACCACGTTCAACCTCACCGCCAAAGTCGGCATGACCGGGGGTATCAATAATATTGATTTTTACACCCTCATAAACAAGACTTGTATTTTTGGCGAGAATTGTTATTCCACGTTCTTTTTCAATATCATTTGAGTCCATTACACGCTCTTCAACCTGGGCATTTTCACGGAAAACGCCGCTCTGACGGAGCATTGCATCAACAAGTGTTGTCTTGCCGTGGTCAACGTGCGCAATAATGGCAATGTTTCTTATGTTTTTTGGCTCTAACATTTATATACTTCCTTTCGGGTATTACTTTTTCTCTGTTACAAAAGTGCTCCAAGTGTCGGCATACTGCAAAAGAAGCAGAAGCGGTGTTTCCTTGGTTGCCACTGATTTATTATCGTCAACGTATTGTCCGTCGTGGTACATAATTGCCTGAACTTCACTTTCTGAAAGAGAAATGTGCGGCAGTGCAAGATACAGACTGCGAAGCGGGACACTAAGATATATCAGATTATCATTCATTCTGTAGGGGACGGATGGACCATAGCCATACTGCTTCTGCTTTGCAGTAGGCTCATTTGCAATGTACTGCGGTTTTCCGGGCATTCCTGCCTTCCCCAGATCGTGGATAAGGGCAACTATAATACAGCTTTCCTCGTCGATATCGGGCGCAATCGCTTCTCTTAACCTGAGCATATTTTCTGCAACGTTTACACTGTGTTCCAGAAGTCCGTGCTTTTTGCACAGATGAAACCGTGTGCTCGCAGGAGAGGAAAGATAGTCAGTTTCATTTTCAACAAAGTCCATAAGACGTGAAAATTCATCACGGCGTTCTTTTACACGTGATTTAAGGTTTTCATAGCGCTCTGTAACTGTCATATGAAAAACTCCTTTAAAAACATTTCAATCTATTATATAATAAAATGTGCAGTATTTCAACAAATATTTTTTGTGAGTTATAAAAATCACTGTAGAAAGCAATTGAAAATTTTGCAATATTATGGTATACTGATTTCAACGAAGTTGAAATCAGCGATATAAATTCCTGACGGAATTTGCGATATACCTTGTGGTGAGATATATACTGCGTATGCGATATATCCCTTTGGGACGGGAAGAAGGAATTTGTATCATATCGCTTTGCTTGCAAAATATCGCAATCTAACTTTAGTGAGATTATATCGTACGAGCGAAAGCGAGTATATCGCTAAAAACTTGGCATCTAAAAAGTTCATCAATTTAGAATAAATAACAAAGGAGGAATATCTGTGAAGAAAATAAGTTGTAAAAGATTCTCTGTTTCCTTAATAATAACCTTTCTTATGGCGCTTGTTCCTGCCTGTTTTGAAAGTCTGCAAGCTTTTGAGGATGAAAAAGCGGAGCTTATGTTAGGCTTTCCCTTTGATTTTTATATGATAAAGTATGTATCAGATAAATTTGCAATTCACTTTAACATTGCAGGTTTTGCGGCAAATATTATTGTTACATATTTTGTAATCACATTGCTTGCACGCATTAAAAAGGGGGCAGGTAAAGATTAAGAAAAATTACCCTATGCTTAATAGAAATTACAGAAAAGAGATGTAAAAAAAGTGACAAATTCAGAGCTTTACTATAAAAAAATGACCCAGACGCCTGTTGCAAGGCTTGTTGTAACATTAGGAATACCCACAACAATTTCGATGCTTATAACCAACATATATAATATGGTTGATACGTATTTTGTTGGAACTCTGGGCGAAAGTCAGCAGGCCGCAACGGGAATTCTTTTTACCATGCAGGCAGTTATTCAGGCAATAGCCTTTATGTTTGGACAAGGCTCGGGTGCAATGGTTTCAAAGGCACTTGCCGATAAAAATACGAAAGAGGCGTGCGAATATGTTTCCTCGGCTTTCTTTTTAGGCGGTGCTCTCGGTATTTTAATGTCAGTTTTCGGTCTTATTTTCCTTAATCCTCTTCTTAATTTTTTAGGAAGCACGCAGACAATTCTGCCTTATGCGCGTCAGTACGGTATATGGGTTCTCGCTTCCTGCCCGTTTGTGGTAGGCTCCTTTGTTTTAAACAACAACCTGCGTTATGAGGGCAAGGCCTTTTACGCAATGATAGGTCTGATTACGGGTGCTGTGCTTAATATCTTCGGTGATTATCTTCTTATCAAACGATTTAATATGGGAGTATGGGGCGCAGGACTTGCAACTGCCGCATCACAGATTATAAGCTTTTTTATACTGCTTTATTTTTACGAAAAGATGGCGCAGGGAAAAATACGTGTTGGGTTTATTTCAAAAAGATTTAAGATATATTGTGAAGTTATGCGTGTAGGATTTCCTGCACTCATACGTCAGGGTATGGCGTCTGTATCAAACGGACTTTTAAATAATATGACAAAGGTATACGGTGATGCCGCAATTGCTGCGATGAGTATTGTAAACAGATTTTCGGCATTTGTTATGTGCGTAGGACTTGGAATAGGTCAGGGCTTTCAGCCGGTGGCATCATTTAATTATCAGGCAAAGGAATACAAGCGTGTAAAAAAGGCACTTGTATTTACAATGCTTTCAGGTTTATGTATGATCGGGGCAATTGCAATATTAGGTATAATTTTTACACCGCAGATTGTTTATATGTTTCAAAAAAGTGCCGAGGTTTCACGCATAGGTGTGTTTGCACTACGCTGTGCCGTGACAGGAACAATGTTCCTACCGCTTTCCGTTCCTGTTAATATGCTTTATCAGAGTATCCGAAAGCCAGGTGTTTCCTCTGTTCTTTCCATACTGCGTCCGGGACTTTTTATTCCTATCCTTATGATTACCGAATCCGCTTGGGGCATTACGGGAATTCAGATTTCGCAGCCAATTGCAGATGCACTTACGGGCATTATCAGTATACCGTTTATTGTTCATTTTGTCAGGGAGGTCAGAGAGTGATGCAAAAGCAATTTTCACGTACTGCAATGGTTATCGGTGAAGAAGCACTTGAAAAACTCTCATCAAGCCGCATTGCAATTTTTGGCATAGGGGGAGTAGGAGGGTACACCCTCGAAGCACTTGCCCGCAGCGGAGTGGGGGAGTTTGACCTGATTGATAACGATACTGTAAATGTTACAAATATAAACAGACAGATAATAGCACTTCATAATACAGTAGGGCAATATAAGGTCGACGTTGCTAAGGAAAGGATTCTTTCCATAAACCCTGCGGCAAAGGTTAATGTGCATAAGATTTTCTATCTCCCCGAAAATGCGTCAGCGATTGATTTTGCAAAATACAGCTATGTTGTAGATTGCGTTGATACTGTTACGGCAAAGCTTGAAATAATAGAGCGTGCAAAAAATGCAAATGTTCCGGTAATCAGTTGTATGGGAACGGGAAACAAACTTGATCCGACACTCTTTGAGGTGAGTGATATTTATAAAACATCGGTATGCCCTCTTGCAAAGGTGATGCGCCGTGAACTTAGAAAGAGGAATATTAATTCTTTAAAGGTGGTATATTCAAAGGAGGAACCGATAAAGCCGTCCCAGCAGGAGGATTTGATGAAAAGACCTGTTCCGGGTAGCATTTCCTTTGTGCCGTCTGTGGCAGGACTTATCATTGCAGGAGAAGTAATAAAGGATTTAATTGCAGAATAAAAAGACGAAGTATACTGAAAAGTATACTTCGTCTTTTTGGTGACCCCACGGGGAATCGAACCCCGGTCTTCGCCGTGAGAGGGCGACGTCCTAGGCCGCTAGACTATGGGGCCGTTTTTTGACTGCCCATTTATTATAATACGAAAAGAGAGTATTGTCAATAACTTTTTTTGTTATTTTTAAAAAATGTTTCCCCTGTTTATAATATGGTCTTAGTGTATGACAAAGGGGATAAACCTGTAGCATTTTTAAATGCACGTGAAAAAATATGTACCGACGAATATCCAAGCATATTCGATATCTGGCTTACAGAAAAGTTTTTTTCGCGAAGAAGCTTTTTTGCTTCTTTTATCTTTAAATCCATATAGTATTGCATCGGGCTTTGCAGGGTGCTTTCACGGAAAATCTTGCAAAGCTGTGTTTTGCCGAGAAGAAAGTGGGCGCACAGCTCTTTCAGGGAAATAGATGAATAGATATGAGCTTTCATATATTCGCATATAAGCTCGCTTAATGAACTGTTTGCAATATCACGTGACTTTTTAGATGAACAAACTGTTTTGCTGAGCGTACTTCCGTTTCTTATAAGGCGGATAAGAAATTCGGTAAAATAACACTGCAAAAGCTGTGTGGAGCCAAATGCATCAGGAAGAAAAGAAAGAGCGCTCTTATCCTCGTAATCAGACGGGAATTTTCCAAGTGCGTTTTTTGCTTCGTCAAGAAAAAGAGAGAGAAGTGTTTTTGAAGTTTTGTCAAGGGTAAAGGTCTTGCTTTTAAAATATTTCATTGCCTCGCTGTCAGTGGTAAAGGATATAATAAGCATATTGTTGGCAACCTTTCTATCTGAAACGTGGGCGTGCGTTTCCATTGGTTCGTGGAAAATTGCCTGCCCTTGTTCAAGGGTACAGCCTATGCCGTTCGTTATAGCATTTATTCTTCCATTATCTACATAAACCATTTCCCAGAAATTATGCCTTTCGGGTGTGTGTGTGAAATCTTTTCCAAATTCAAAATAGTAGATGCTGTTAAAACCGCAAATTTTAATTTCCTGACGTATAGGCTGCATTTTAAACATAAAAAACCTCTCCGCGAACAAAATGATAAAAAATACGCAAGCATTGTTAAATACAAATTTTCAAGATGATTGTATAATAAAAACAGTATAAAGTCAATAAAAATCATAAAAAAGGAGAGAAGTGTAATGAATGTACTTGCAGCAGGCTGTCATCCTGATGATATTGAGATTTCTTGCTGCGGAACACTTGCTAAATGCGTGAAACGTGGCGACAAGGTTACTGTGTGCCATACAGCAAACGGAAATATGGGACACGAAATTATACCGCCTGATGAGCTTCGTGAAATGAGGGCGAAAGAGGCAAAGGCGGCAGGCGCACTTGCGGGAATTGAAGTAGTAAGCCTTGATATAGGGGATTTACTTCCAAATGGATGTGATATAGCTCAGCGTGATAAAATGATGGAGCTTATAAGAGAAGTTCAGCCTGATTTTATTATTACACATAGTCCAACTGACTATATGCCAGATCACCTGGCAGTGTCAAAGCTTGTATTTGATGCATCCTTTGCTGCAAGCGTTCCGCAATACGGAAAAGGTGCAAAGGCGGCGGTTGTTCCTATTTTTTATATGGACAATCTTGCAGGTATGAATTTTAATCCTACGGAATATGTGGATATAACCGAGGAAATTGAGCTTAAGCTTCAGATGCTTGAATGTCACGTAAGTCAATTAAAATGGATGCGTGACCATGACGGTATAGATTTTGCGGAATTTGTACGCACGTGCTCAAGATTCAGGGGTCTGCAATGCGGCGTAGGATATGCCGAGGGCTTTACACAGGAGCTTGTATGGCCTAAAGTCCTTCCAAAGAGGTTACTGCCATGAAAAAAATTGCGTGTGTAGGAATACTTGTTGCGGATGTTATTGTAGAGCAGGTGGAAAGCTTTCCCGAAAAAGGAAAGCTTGAAAATGTTAATTCCATAACAGTACATAACGGAGGAAATGCAATGACGGCATCGGTGAATTTAAGAAAATTGGGAGTTTCTTCTTCTCTTATCGGTATGGTTGGAGAAGATATGTTTGGTGATTTTCTTGTAAAAAGGCTGAAAGAAGAAGATGTTGATGTGCGCGGCCTTAGTAAAAACAAATCAGTGCAGACATCTGCATCAGTGCTTATGATTGACAAAACGGGTGAAAGGTCATTTTTCCATACAGTAGGAACAAATGCCGTGTTTTCGGAAAAAGATATTGACTATTCAATTATAGATGAATGTGATGCAGTTTTTGTCACGGGAACATTTTTGATGAACCGCTTTGACGGAGAGGAAACAATGACTTTTCTTAAAAAGTGCAAAGAAATGGGAAAGACCACATTTCTTGATGTGTGCCATGATGCAAAAGGAAAATGGGGAGAACTTCTTGATATGTCAATGCCGTATATAGATTATCTGATGCCTAGCATTGATGAGGCAAGGGAGATTGCAAAAAAAGAAGACCTTAATGAAATTTCTTCTGTATTTATAGAAAAAGGCGCAAAAAATATTGTTATAAAGCTTGGCTCAAAAGGCAGTTACCTGCGAAAAGAGGGCGAAGAAAAAGGAAAAATATTTCCGCCTTTTTATGTTGAAAATCCCGTTGACACAACAGGTGCCGGTGATAGCTTCTGCTCAGGCTTTTTAGCGGCATTTGCACGAAGCGAAAGCGTTGAAGATTGTGTGGAGTTTGGTAACCTTATAGGCGCGTGCTGTGTAATGGAAAAAGGTGCAACAACGGGAATAAAATCTTATGAAGAAACAAGGAGAATGAAAGAATGCTTGTAACACTTAAAGAAATTTTAGAGGATGCAGAGAAAAGAAAATACGGTGTAGGACTTTTTAATATGCTCAATCTTGAAATGGCGCGTGGAATTATTGAGGCAGCAGAAGAAGAGAAATCACCCCTTATTCTTGGCGTTGCCGAGGTACATCTCCCGCTTATCCCATTTGACTATGCAAATATGATAATGAATAAAATTGCACATGAGGCAAAAATCCCCGTTTGTCTTCATTTTGACCACGGAACGGATTTTGATAAAATAAAAGCAGCAATAGACGGGGGCTTCAGCTCTGTAATGTATGACGGAAGCGCATTACCTTATGAAGAAAACATCAAAAACACAAAGGCGATAAGCGAAATTGCCCATAAAAATGGAGTAAGTGTTGAAGCAGAGCTTGGTCACGTTGGTGGTGCAGAGGGCGGTGCGGATGACGGCATAGAGGAAATGTATACAAGAGTGGAGCAGGTAAATGATTTTATAGAGAGAGCAGATATTGATGCGCTTGCAGTTGCAATCGGTACTGCGCACGGTCAGTATAAGAAAAAGCCCAAGCTTGATATAAACCGCCTTGCAGACATCTATGCAATCAGTGAAAAACCGCTTGTTCTTCACGGCGGAAGCGGTCTTTCGGACGATGATTTCAAAAACACAATCAAAAACGGTATAAGAAAAATTAATATATGCACAGAAATGTGTGTTGCACTCCGTAATGCATATCTTGAGAGTGCAAACCACGAAATTTTATTTAATGACGGAAAAAATGCCGTAAAAGAAATTGTAAAAGGAAAAATGCAGCTTTTTGGAAGCTCGCAGAAAGCATAAAAGGGAGGAAAAGAAAATGGATTTTTTAAGTACAGTTAAGGGTAGTTTACTTGAAAACTTTTATCCTAAGGGTTGGGATATGAAAAAAATTGACGAATGCTGTGAAAAGGGGGTTGTGCGTGAACCTTTCTGGCATAAGGATTTTACCCCCGTGGAGTGTGAAAATATTTATGAATTTGACACACTTATGGGACACGAAATTGCACTTAAAATCAAAGAGGCACGTGACAGAGGCGAAAAACTTGCAATGATTCTTCCCGTTGGACCTATGGGAATGTATAAATGGGCAGTATATTTCCTTAATGCGTGGAATGTAAAGTGCGACCACGTATATACGTTTAATATGGATGAATGGGCAGACGGGGAGGGTAATACTCTTCCAAATGATAACAGTGCATCGTTTGAATACAGTATGAAGCAGGCTTTTTTTGATAAGCTTGGGGAAAATACTGTTCCGCCTGCGCAGCGTAATTTTGCTACAAAGGAAAATCTACCTACATATCCTGAGAAAATAGCCGCACTTAAAGAAGAGGGTGCAAAGCTTGTATTGGTCTTTGGCATAGGAAGAATGTGCCATATTGCTTTCTGGGAACCGCAGTTTGCAGATGAATTTTCATCGGAAGAAGAGTGGAAGAAAGAGTGCTACAGAATTGGTGCAAAGCTCCATCCTCTTACGATTGAGCAAAATGCTATAACAAGCTTCAAGAGCAGGACAACACTTGTTCCCTGCAGTGCAAATACAATCGGTCCCGGACTTTTCCTGCAGGCTGATACAATTATCGGCGGATGTGACGGGGCACTCGGCAGAGGAATGGGATGGCAGGGAATGAGCTTCCTTACAACGCTTCATTACGGTCCTGACATGAATATTACATCAACATATATGCCGACACTTCCCGGTAAGCTTTTCTATCTTAAAGAGCTTGCAGGCCCGCTTGTAGCGGAATGTAACTGATAAAAAATAGTCTGTCTTATGACAGACTATTTTTTATTGTAGGAAGCGTATATATTGTATTCATAAATTCACCAAGGTTATTTGTTTTCCTGATTGTTTTTAAAATCTTTTTTTCATCAGGAAAATTTTCCATAATATAAAGCCAAATTTCCTTTAACTTATGAAGAGTAAACACATCAGAGTCAAGTATCTGAGAGTAGTTTTCTTTAAGCGCCTCTGTAAAATTAATAAGCTCCTTAGTAGTAAGGGGATTTCCCCCTCGTATTTCCCTGAAAATGGCGGGGTTTGCAACTGCACCTCTGCCAATCATTATACTGTCAAGAGCGTCATAACGGGTAATTTTATCGGCATAATCCTCTGCGGTTAATATGTTCCCGTTATAGCACAGAGGTGACTTTGCATTTTCATAGGTGTAAGAAAATGCCTTTTGAGATGGGGTGCCTTTATAAAAATCCTCTCTGCACCGTGGATGAAGTATAAGAAGTGATATGGGGTATTTGTTATAGATGGGCAAAATCTCCTCTATTTCATCAGATGAAAAATATCCCGCCCTCGTCTTGACGGAGATTTTTGCATCGGTGTGTGAAAATATTTCATAAAGAAACTTGTCAAGCGCATATGTGTCTTTAAGAAAACCTGCACCTCTTCCTTTGCCGACAACCGTTCCTGACGGACATCCAAGATTTATATTAAGCTCCCCATATCCGTATTCTGCGGCTTTTTTTTCAAACTTTAAAAAAGAAGCAGAGTTATTTGTGAGAACCTGAACTCGGATGTCGGCAGTGTTGTTTTCAGGAAGAATGTCACGAAAGCCCTTCCTGCCAATTTTTTCATTGTCGCTTGGGGTAATAAAAGGGGTAAAATAAGCATCACAACCGCCAAAAAATCGTGCGTGCGTATTTCTGTATATATATGTTGTAATCCCCTCAAGCGGGGCAAAATAAAGCTTCATTCCAAATAACCTCAATAGCAACTGTCAAAGATTTCTTTGATTTTATCATAGTCAAGATTTATATATGTTTTTACCTCTCGGCTCTTTCCAAATGTGCATAAATCAGAGAGCTTATCAGTGCAATCAGCCTTAATGCCAAATTCACGAAGAGAAGATGGCATACCGAGAAATTTAAAGTAGCCAGCCATTGCCTCTATTCCCCAAAGTGCCGCTTTATCATTATCATCCTCGGTTATCTCCCATACTCTGCGTGCAAACTGCGCAAATCTGGCAGGGGCATATTTATATACGTATTTAGCCCAGGCGGGGAAAAGCACTGCAAGTCCTGCCCCGTGGGCAATGTTTTCATATTCACCGCTAAGTGCGTGCTCAAGCTGATGAACAGCGAGGAAATGTTCTCTGCCGCAACCTGTCAGGTCATTGTGAGAAAGACTTGATGCCCACATAGCAGTTGCACGTGCATCATAATCAGTGGGATTTTCCATAAGAACCTTTCCTGCATCTATAACTGATTTTAAAACACTTTCAGCAATTCTGTCCGTTAAATCAGTAGGCTCACACACAGAGAAGTAACGCTCCATCGTATGTGACATTATATCAACTATTCCGCATGCAGTCTGATATTTATCAACGGTGTAGGTAAGGGCAGGGTTACATATTGCAAACAGACAGCGGTTGAAGTCTGAATTATATCCACGCTTCATATTAAGCTCTTCATTTGTAATAACGGCAGAAGAGCTCATCTCACTTCCTGCGGCGGCAATGGTAAGAATACATCCAACAGGGAGAGCATCGCATACTACTGCTTTCCTTGTGGGGAAATCCCATGGGTCGCAGTCACTTTTTGCGCCTGCGGCAGTATATTTTGAAGAATCAAGTACACTTCCGCCGCCAACTGCCAGAATCATTTCTACATTTTCTTTTTTTGCAATTTCCACAGCCTTGCGCACAAAGGAAATAGTAGGGTTAGGCTGAACGCCACCCATTTCAATTACTTCAATACCGTTTTTGTTAAGCGATGACATAATTTCGTCATACAGACCGCTCTTCTTTATACTGCCAAAACCGTACTGCATCATAATCTTTTTGTAGCCGTATCCTTTTATAATTTCTCCGATGTTTTTGTGGCTGTCCTTGCCAAAAAACACTTTCGTAGGTGTATAGTATGTAAAATCAAGCATAGTAAACATCCTTTCGCAATTTATATTGCCATTATATCACTCATCAAAGCCTGTTACAATAATAAAAAGAAAAATTTTATTATCTATAGGTTATTGGAAAACTATTTTAAAACACGAAAAAAGCCCGCCCCTCGCAAAAAGTTGGTAGCGACTAAACGCAGCTAAAATGCGGTGCGTTTACAAGCCGCAAGCTGCGTAGGAGCGGGACTTTTTGCGAAAAGGAGGAACAGCGGTGCGCGTGATGATTTTTTGTAAAAACAAAAAATCGGAACAAGCCAAAGCTTGTTCCGACGTGGTTGCCGAACTAGGATTCGAAAATCCAGATGCGTTTTCCTTTATGCTTTATTATGAATTATTTAATCCCTTGTATTCCCCTATATAAAGCCATTTGTACGGCTTTTTGAAGTGAGAATTCCGAAACCGCCCGAAACGCTCAAAATCAGTTTTTTTGAAAAAATGTTAGAAAAGTGTTAGATGAAAGTTAGAAAAAACAGTCCGCTAAATATAAAAAATATAGATTCAGGTATTTTGATGATATAAAGAATTCTATTTCCCAAAAAAGAAATTTTATTGACTTTGGGAAATACTAAGTATATAATATTGTTGAGGTGACTTGACTTATGAAATTAATAGATAGAAGTGAATATCTTAATAAAGTGATTAATGTTATAGGCACGCCTGATATAAAAGTTATCACCGGAGTCAGGCGTAGTGGAAAGTCAAAACTACTTGAGGCATTTAAAAAGTATGTTAGCGAAAATATTAAAGATTCAAATATAATACACATCAATTTTAACTTAGCAAAATTTGAAGGGTTAAAAGAATATCATTCTTTAAATAATTATATTGAGAGTAATTATATAGATGGCAAAGAAAACTTTGTTCTTATTGATGAGGTGCAGATGTGCGCAGATTTTGAACTTACTATTAACAGCCTTCACGCATCAGAGCAGTATGATATTTATATAACCGGCTCAAATGCCTTTCTTTTAAGTTCTGACCTTGCAACTCTTTTTACAGGCAGAACAATAGAAATAAAGGTGTTTCCATTCTCATTTAAAGAATATCTTGAGTACCATAAATATGCAGATGTATATTCTGCATTTGATTCCTATATTAAAGAAGGTGGTATGGCAGGTTCATATGTATATAATGATGAAGATTTAAGATATGATTATATAAAGAATGTGTTCGACACATTGATAGTGAGAGATATCAGGCAAAAGTATAAAATAAGAAATCCAATTTTGATGGACAGAATTGTAGATTATTTGATGGATAATATATCTAATTTAACGTCGTCAAGAAACATATCAAATTCCTTAAATGTATCAGGAGATAAAATCAACCACAAAACTGTGGGCAATTATCTTAATTATCTTTGCAATGCTTTTGCTTTTTACAAATTCAGAAGGTATGACATAAAAGGAAAGAAGTATCTTTCGTCAAACGATAAATTTTATCTTAGTGACCATACATTCAGATATGCAAAACTTGGAACAAAGAATCTTGACTATGGTCGAGTTCTTGAAAATATTGTTGCAATAGAACTTTTAAGACGTGGATATGAAGTATATGTAGGCGTGCTGCACAAAAAAGAGGTTGATTTTGTAGCGGTGAAGCGTAATGAAAAAATCTATATACAGGTTTCAGACAACATAAGCCGTGATGAAACCTTTAACCGAGAGGTTAGCCCCTTACTTAGTATCAAAGATGCTTACCCTAAAATGGTAATAGCAAGAACAAGACATGAGGATTATCAGTACGAGGGCATAAGAATTACAGACATTGCCAATTGGCTTAATGAAAAAGCATGATGAAGGTGTAAATGTTTTTAAGTGTACTGAAATGTGTCGGGTACAAAAAAACTCCTTCAAGGTACTGATGTAGGATGTATCTTATTTTGAGTTTGGTTGACAAATCAAAATAAGTGTGTTAAAATGTGCTTGAAATTTTGAGATATGTAAAAGTTTTAAAAAAGTCAATACTTTTTGGAATAAAATCCAAAAAGTATTGACTTTTTATAAATGAATGGATAGAATAAATATATAATTGGAGGTGCCTTGAATGAAACGAATTGAGAGAAAAGAATATCTTGATAAGCTAATAGCTCTAAAAGATAAAAATATTATAAAGGTTATCACCGGTGTCCGCAGATGCGGTAAGTCTACCTTGATGGAGATTTTTCAGGATTTTCTTAAAGCGCAGGGAATAGAGGAAGAAAGAATAATAGCAATAAATCTTGAAGATTATGATTTCTTTGAACTAAGGCAGCCTGCAAAGCTTCACTCATACATTAAAGAAAGATTAAGCAAAGATAAAATGACGTATGTATTTATTGATGAAATACAGCATTGTGATAATTTTCCCGATGTGGTTGATAGCCTTTATATTAAAAAGAATGTTGATTTATATTTAACAGGGTCAAACGCTTATGTGCTTTCAAGCGAAATTGCGACACTTATTTCGGGAAGGTATATTGAAATACCTATGCTGCCACTATCTTTTAAGGAATATGTTTCGAGCACTGGCGGGGAAAATGACTTGTCAAGGAAATATCTTTCCTATATAGAAAACAGTTCATTTCCTTATGCTTTAGAGCTTGAAGGACAAACGAAAGAGATAAAAGATTATCTTGAGGGAATATACAATACTATTGTTATTAAAGACATTTCAAACCGTAAAAAAGTACAAGACATAATGATGCTTGAAAGTGTGGCAAGGTTTGTTTTTGATAATATCGGCAATCCTTTATCTGCAAAGAAAATCGCAGACACAATGACCTCTGACGGCAGAAAAATAGATGTGAAAACTGTAGAAAAGTATCTTGCAGGTCTTCTTGAAAGCTTTATACTTTATCAAGCGAAAAGATATAATATTAAAGGAAAACAATATCTGAAAACTCTTGAAAAATATTATGTCGTGGATATAGGACTCCGATATATGCTGCTTGGCACAAGAGGCATTGACGTAGGGCATATTTTAGAAAATGTAATATACCTTGAGCTTTTGAGACGTGGGTATGAGGTGTATGTTGGTAAGGTGGATGACCTTGAGGTTGATTTTGTTGCTATGGAGCAAAAAAGAACGATATACTTTCAGGTTGCCGCAACCGTAAGAGATGAGGCAACACTTAAGCGTGAATTAAATCCTCTACAGAAAATATCCGACCATTACCAAAAATTCATTCTCACCCTTGATGAAGATCCCGAAGCCGATTATGAGGGAATCAGGAGAGTAAATGCACTTGATTGGCTTATGGGAAAAATTCAATAACAGTAAAAGCCCCTTTATAAATTTTGTTAGAAAATCTTGGACAAACCGGGGGCTTTACTTATGGACTTGCGCGTCCAGATGTTCCGGAAACTATAAAAGAGGGTGGAGCTAAAACGGATTTGGACTATGAAAAATCAAGGTGGTAGTTTTTCCAAAATAACTCCAGGGTTAAACAATCCAGATGCGTTTTCCTTTATGCTTTATTATGAATTATTTAATCCCTCGTATTCCCCTATATAAAGCCATTTGTACGGCTTTTTGAAGTGAGAATTTTGAAACCGCCCGAAACGCTCAAAATCAGTTTTTTTGAAAAAATGTTAGAAAAGTGTTAGATGAAAGTTAGAAAAAACAGTCCGCTAATTTTATTTTTTATGGCTAATATTCACTCATATTTTTTACGGTATTCAATTGAATTCACTCATTTTTTGCAAGAAGGAAAGTGAAATTCGCTCGTTTTTTTGTAAAACGGTTGATTTTTTTTATTTCTCAGTATATACTATAATCATAATTGAAGGTTAGAGGTGATACATTTATGATATATTTAACCAGGAAGATTGATGCATTTTTAGAAGAATGGAAAGCAAATCCTAACCGTAAACCACTTATTGTTAAAGGTTCTCGACAGATTGGTAAAACAGAGTCAATATGTCGATTTGGTGAGCAATCCTATGAAAATGTTATAAACATAAACTTTGTTGAAGAACCAAAGTATAAAATGATAACAACCGATGGTTATAAGGCTGCTGATATTATAAAAAACATTTCACTTATTGACCCGTCCAAGCATTTCGTTTCAGGCAAAACACTTATTATTTTTGATGAAATTCAGGAATTTCCTGATATTGCCACATCGTTGAAATTTTTCAAGCTTGACGGTCGTTTCGATGTTATATGCAGCGGCTCAATGCTTGGAATAAACTATAAAAAGATAGAAAGTAACAGTGTCGGTTATAAAACTGATTATGAAATGTGCTCTATGGATTTTGAAGAATTTTTATGGGCAAAAGGCTACAATGATGAATTCGTAGCAGATATTTTAAACCATATGAAAACACTTACTCCTTTTAGCGATTTAGAACTCAATGTGCTGAATTCTTTATTCCTGGATTTCTGTATTTTAGGCGGTATGCCAGCTGTAGTTCGTGAATATATAGAAAAAAACACCTTTGAAGACTCACTTGATATTCAGAGGCAACTGATTGCCGACTACAAAGAAGATATCAGAAAATATGCCGAGGGTATGGACCAGGCAAGAATACTCAATGTATTCAATCAGATACCGCCGCAGCTTGCAAAAGAAAATAAGAAGTTTCAAATATCTAAAGTCGCCTCCGGAGCAAGATTCAAGGATTATCGTGGTTGTATTGAATGGCTTGCAGACAGTGGAGTGATAAATGTTTGCTATCAACTGAATTTCCCGGAATTGCCGCTCAAAGGAAACTTTGATGAAACTAAATATAAAATATACTTTGCTGACAGTGGTTTACTCGTCGCAATGCTTGATGAAGAAGCTCAAGATGATTTAAGGGCAAATAAAAACCTCGGTGTATATAAAGGTGCTTTATTTGAAAACATTGTCGGCGAGGCATTGGTAAAGAGCGGTCAGCCCCTGTATTACTATAAAAGAGAAAACTCTACTTTAGAAGAAGATTTCTTTGTAAGAACCGCATCAAATCTGATTCCTGTGGAAGTAAAGGCAACTAACGGAAGGTCAAAATCACTGCGTACACTCATAGAAAGCAAATATTATCAGGATATTAAATACGGCATAAAGCTTGCAAACACAAATATTGGCTACAGCGACAACATTTATACTTTCCCTTATTTCTGCGCGTTTTTATTAAAGCGATATTTAAAAGAAGTTTGTAACATGTTTTAGAACAAAAGTTCAAAAAAACACACTTATTTTGAGCTTGATTAACAAATCAAAAAAAAGTGTGTTAAAATATGCTTGAAATTTTGAGATGGGTTTATAAAAATAATAAAGCTGATTTAGCGGTTATATCAACACCTATTTTTCTGCACGCACAGCATATTTTAACAGCACTGAATTATGGCTCAAATGTTTTATGCGAAAAACCGCTTTGTTCTGAAAAAACTTCGAGTAGGTCTATACGGAAGTTTTGGTTGTCAGACACACTCTAAATTGTGGCCCTATAATATCTATTGATTGGTTACCCCAATAGAGGTATTATTTATTAATTCTCTTTTAAAACAGCTATCTGATATTCCATGGGCGACATATTCATATATTTCTTGAAATTTCTGTAAAAAGTGCTGAAATCGGAATACCCGCAACAGATACTGACATTTGTAATTTTTTTGCCTTTAGAAATAAGTTCGGTTGCTTTTTTAATTCGTACATTATTAAGATAGTTTTTAAATGTTTGACCGGTATGGGATGAAAACAATGTACAAAAGCTTGTCTTTGACATAGCTGAAAGTTTGATTATTTCCGAAAGGGTGATATCGTCGTCAAAATGATTGTTTATATACTCTATACAGTGAAGTATGGAATTTCTCTTGAGTGTTGTGTTTAACGCATCAGCTTTTTCTTCGAAGTAAACACGTGCAAATAAAGATAAAAGTACAGATACACATTCCTTAATCAATTCGGACTTTCCGGTATTACTACTTTCAAATTCATACATTATTCTTTTGAAAATTGGTTCTACAAAAATACAATTATTATATGAAAGAGAAAGTTTAGGATGTATTTTTTCAAAAGTAGCATTTTTGAGATAATACAAAAAGTCATCGATCAGTTTGTTACCATCATGTGTTCCCATAAAAAAATCGGGCATAAAAGACATTGAATAAAAATCTACATCTTCTGAAGCCTCAATATAGTGAGGAATATCAGGAGGCAAAACAAACACATCTCCGCTTGTCAGGGTGGCGGAGTTGTTTTCTATATGATGAATAATTTTCCCCTTTATGACATAATAAACCTGGAAATAACTGTGCGAGTGAAGCTTTAATGCTTCACTTGGTGCAGTTATTTTTGTTATATGAAAATCTTTTGTTGCATTGCTGTAATAAGATAAAACAAATTGCTTAATATCCAATTTACACACCTCTTTTTTAATATAGCACAGATTAGAATAAAATGCAATATAATTAGAACAAAATGCATTGAATATTTTGCAACAATTTGCTAAAATCATATATATTGTTTTAGGAGGCAGGTATATGAAAATAGTTGCACTAAACGGACTTTTAGGGTACGGCTATAACGAAGAGGCATTAAATATTGCATTTGCAGAAAAAGTTGATTATCTTGGCGTAGACGCAGGTTCAACCGACCCGGGACCATACTATTTAGGAAGCGGAAAATCCTTCACTGACCGTGGAGCAGTAAAACGCGACCTTGCACTTGCATTGCCGAAGGCATTAGAGCATAAGGCACCGTTTATAATAGGTACGGCAGGCGGTGCAGGAAGCAACGAACATGTGGCGTGGCTAAAAGAAATTTTACTTGAAATTGCAGAGGAACAAAGCTTACATTTCAAGATTGGCACAGTTTTGAGCGATGTGACAAAAGAATATGTTCTTAATAAATTTGACAGCGGTAAATTGATTGATATGAGCAGTGAATTTTCTGCAAACAGACAATCCATAAACGAAAGTGTTCGTATTGTTAGTCAAATTGGTATCGCCCCTATTATAAAATTACTTGATCAAAAAGTTGATGTAATTATATGCGGACGCGCTTGTGATACTGCAATTTATGCTGCACCATGTGTGTATAATGGATATGATGAAGGTCTTGCATTCCATATGGCAAAGATTATGGAATGTGGTGCAATGTGTTCAGAACCTGTTGCGGCGGCCGATGTAATGCAGGGATATATGTATGATGATTACTTTGAACTTCGTCCTGCAAATCCCATTCGCAAATGCACAGTTGATAGAGTTGCAGCGCATACTCTTTACGAACAGTCCAATCCTTATCTTATTTTTGAGCCAGATGGTGTTTGTGACTTGACAAATTCAAAATTTGAGCAGATAGATGAGCGGACAGTAAGGGTTTCCGGTTCTGTTTTTCGTGAAGCAGAAGAAAAAACATTAAAGCTTGAAGGCGTAAAATGTTCGGGATATCGAACTATTTGCCCCGGGACAGTTTATGATACAGAAACAATAAAGAATATTGATAAAATAATTCATACGGTTATAGATTTTGTAAAAGAAAATACAAAAAGCACTCTTTCGGAAAACAGCTATCAAATTAATTTTAAAACCAGTGGCGGTCCGGAAAGCTCTCTTGGAATTATTATGGATATTATTGGCAAAACCCAGCAGATTGCAGATACAGTTTGCGCTCTTGCAAGAAGCCGTATGCTTCACTGTGATTATAATGGAAGAAAATCAACAGCAGGAAATCTGGCATTTCCGTTTTCACCATCTGATATTCATGTGGGTGAAGTATATGAGTTTTCTATTTTCCATTTAGCAAAGGTGGACAGTCTGCTCGAAACTTCGGAGATTGTGGTTGAGGAGGTCTGAAGATGAAAAAACTTATAGAATACACAAAAATTTTACGTTCAAAAAATGCCGGACCGCTTTTTATTACCTTTGACCTTATTTTTTCTGACGTCCAAGGTATGAACTATGTGAAAGAAAAACTTACTAAAGAGCAAATTTCAAAGGCGTATGATGTTAGCGTGGATAAGATTGATATAATTCCGTATGAAGTGGTTAATTCAATCAAGATTACTTTTCCAAGAAAAAATATAAGCGGAAGTCTTACTGATAGTGATATTTATGGTTGTCAGCAGCATATGCCCCTGGCAAACATTGAGATTTGATGTGGAGCTAAAAGTGATTATGGATCACGGCTATAACAATATAGTTACTAAGTAAGTGTTGTCAAGAAGATGTGTAGTCAGAGAGTAGTTTAGCTATGTTTATATAGTCCAAAGGGAGAAATACAATGAAAATACTTATAACTCAATTCGGAAATGAAACAAACAGTTTTGCAGTTGGAAAAACTACATTTGAAACATTAGTCCCTAGTGGTTGGGTAAAAGCTGAAAATGTTATTAGTCAGTTTCAAGGAACGGCAACATATTTAGGAGGAGCTTTAAGAGCTATGGCAGAAGATGGGGTAGAACCACTTCCTATTGATTTGGCAACTCGAGGCGGTAATTTCGGCGCTGGCCCAATCATGTCTAAAGAGTGTGCTTCTTATGTTATGGACCATATAACAAATAATGTTAAAAAGCATATAGGAGACTTTGATGGTGTTTTTTTTGCTGTTCATGGCGGGGGCTGTTCAGAAATAGACCTGGATTTAGAGCGGTATAGCTTTGAGAGAATGAAAGAGGTTATAGGTGATATACCGATGGTATCATCGCTAGATGCTCATGCTAATTTGAGTCATGACATGGTAAAACTGTCTGACGGGCTTTACGGGATAAAGACGATCCCGCATATTGACTGTGAACAAGCAGGATATAGGGCAGTAAAAAACTTAATACGCATGCTTCGTGGAGAGATAAATCCTCAAATGTATTTGAAAAGAATTCCATTGTTGATACCAGCAACAACGGGAAGAACCGTAAGTGGTCCGGGTAAAGAAATTATGGAATTTACGGCGGAATGTGTAAAAAAGTATAATCTTATAGATGCCACATTCTTTTTTGGCTTTTCCGCAGCCGATTGTCCCTTTTCTTCATGTTCCGTTCTGGCAATTGCGGATGGCTATATACCCTCAAAAGTAGCGGAAGAGATTGCAGAGTTTGTTTGGCAAAGAAGATATGACTTTTCAGAGCCATCCTTGTCAGTTGAGGAGGCTATGGATATAGCTCTTTCTAAGGTGAAAGATGGGTATGTAGTTATCAACGAGGCTTCTGATAATCCTGGTGGAGGAGCTCCGGGAGATGGAACACATTTGCTTCGTGAAATGATTAGAAGAGATATTCCGGGTACTATTATGGGGCCTTTAACTGACCGTGAGGCAGTAAAATACTTGTTTGATAATCACAAGGTCGGAGATGTGGTTAATATAGTTGTTGGAGGAAAGGTTGACCCAATCAACGGAGAGCCCATGATGCTTGAAAATGCAGAAATTATAAATTTCTCAAACGGAAAGCTAATTTCTGCAGCACCAATAAATTTTGGAGCACCTATGGATTACGGAAATACTGTAAGGCTAAGGCAGGGGAATGTGGAGATTATTATTGTATCTGAAAGATTTCAAACCTATGATGACAGACCGTTTATTATGACAGGCTGTGATATGTCACAATATAAGATACTTGGTCTTAAATCAATGAATCATTTTCGTGGTTATTTTCAAAGCCGTGCAGATGCAATTGTCACAGCAGATCCACCGGGGCAGTGCCCGATTAATTTAAAGATGTATCCATATAAAAATATAGAACAGCCCATCATTCCATTACAAGAGGTATGTTCTAATAATATGACTGGGAGGATAAAATGATTGAAACTGAGATTTACGAGCAGGCTCTGTTTGAAACAATAAAAAGAGGAGCAACCGAGATTTCGCCTGATGTGAAAAATGCATTTGAAAAAGCAATTGAAAAAGAAAGTAATCCTGATGCAAAAAAAGGTCTCGTAGCTACCCTTGAAAGTATGAAAATGTCAAAGAAAAGAGAAAATCCCCTTTGCGTTGATACAGGATGGCCAATCTTTTATTTTAAAGTTGGTAACAAATGTGAACTTGAGGGTGGTTTCGTTGAGCTTGAGAATGCTGCACGCAGAGCAGTGGCAAAGGCAACAGAACTGGGATATTTAAGGGCAACGATGAAGCATCCGCTGACCGGCTTTGACCCGGGAAACAATATTGGTATGAACATTCCTGATTTTACATATCAGTTTGTGGATGGAGATTCCATCGAGATTTCCTATGCAGCAAAAGGCGGCGGAAGTGAATGCTTTGGCGGAACAAGACACAGAATAGTCGCATTCGCAGACGGAATTGCCGGAATTGAAAAGTTTGTTATAGACAGCTTTGTAGCATCTGCAAGGGCAGGTGCGGTGTGTCCGCCATCTGTACTTGGTATAGGAATAGGTGGAACGGCAAATGTAGCTGCAAATCTCGCAAAAGAGGCGGCGTGCCTTAGAACAGTAGGTTCGCACCATCCCGACCCGATGTTTGCTAAAATAGAGGAAGATTTATATAAGGCATTAAATAGTCTCGGAATAGGTATTTTGGGTGCAGGTGGAGATACTTCTGTTTTGGCAGTTAATGTCGAATATGCATACACTCACATTGCCGGTATTGCCTGTGCAACAAGTACGAACTGCATGGTAGCAAGGCGTGCATCCAGCCGCATTACTGCGGATAACCAAGTCATAAAGATGGATAGCCCAATGTGGTTTGGTGACAGATAGGAGGGATAAGTATGGCAGAATATCATTTAACATCGCCTTTAACAGATGAAGATGTTGCAAAACTTAAACTGGGTGATACAGTTTATATAAGCGGGGAGTGTTTTACTTGTCGTTCAAGACTTCAAAAATATATTTTTGATGAAAACAACACTCTGCCTTTCGATACAAAAGAGAGAAATATTTTGATACATAATGGACCTATTGTAGTCAAGGAAGATGGAAAATGGCGTCTTGTTTCCTTCATGCCGACATCTTCTATCCGTTTTGAAAAATGGGGAGCAAAAAGTGTTGGAGAATGGGGTCTTAAAATGATGAACCGACCCCCAAAAGTTAGACCAAAAATTCTAACGATTAGGAGGTCGGTTTTTTCATGGCAAAATACAGCTTTGAATTTAAGAAAAAAGTAGTCCAAGAATATTTAAATGGCAAAGGCTCGTATGAATATTTATCTAA
>JAZORN010000080.1:0-71726 GCA_045656645.1 Clostridia bacterium
AACTTTTTATCAAAGTTATCTTTTAACCAAGCATCGACTTGGGCGATATGATGTTATACTCCGCATAAAGGTATTGCCTGTGTCCCTCGCAATGACACAATGTTTGCAAAATGTGCCATCAGACATGTATCATTAACAAGCATCATCATTTACCCTACGCAAATATCATTGAAAAAAAGCACTTGCAAATGCAAGTGCTTTTTTCTGGTGGGGAGAGATGGATTCGAACCATCGAAAGCGTAGCTAACAGATTTACAGTCTGCCCCCTTTGGCCACTCGGGAACCTCCCCTGGAGCTGGTGATGGGACTTGAACCCGCAACCTGCTGATTACAAATCAGCTGCTCTGCCAATTGAGCTACACCAGCATATTAAATTAATCACAACCCGTGACACGCATATTATAATAGCATATTAAATGTTAAATGTCAACAACTTTTTTTAAAAATTTTTGAAATATGTCGAAATGGCATCGCTCAGCCATTTCGACATATTTAGTATAACCTATAACACAGGAAATTACTCGCGTTGTGAGTGATTTTGCTTGTTTCAACAAAATTTACCTTTAAAAGCGGTGAGCAAAGCGAACATTTAATTGACGAAGTCAATTTTGTTTTTTTCTCAGTTTCATCCGTCTTCTCTTCTTTATTCTGCGGCGAAGCGAGGAAACAAACATAAATACTGCCACGATAAAGAGAAATCCCATCATAATATAGGAAAATGCTGAAATATTATTGCTCTTTACCACTGACCACATTTCAAGAACGTCCTGATTTCGGTCACCGAAATCCTCCATGATACCGCATCTTACGGTTTCCTCTAAAGACGGGTACTGAGTTGTAAGCTGTCTGCCGATTTCGTTTGTGTGTACAATTGCCTTTCCGTCTGTGTATCTGTCAGGGCTTAATGTTCCTTTAAAAAAGTAGGAAAGGTCGTGGGAAAATTTGCCTTCTTCATCGCCGTAGTTTTCACATACTAAATCAAACAGTTCATCGCCTGCAATTGCGCTGGTATAACCGATATAATCCATATTCATTGCGGCAATTTCGGGCTTACATAAAAAGTCTACAAAATCCTGCGCAAGAGGTACGTTTGCCCCTTTTGGCATAACCCATCCGTCAAACCATATGGTACTGCCCTCTTTGGGAATTACGAATGCGAGCTTTTTATCGTCCTCTTCCTCGGCAAGGTCCATTGCATATACGGCATCACCGCTCCAGGCAAGGTTTGCATCGATTTTGCCCGATACAATATCGGTTTTCCCGCTGTCAACCTCAAAGCCGTAGATGTTGTTTTTCATTTCAGAAAGGGCTTTTCCAACCTTTTCAATATTGGAAGGCGTTGTGTCATTTGCAACATCATTTACCGCCTTTTGAAGCGCTGCGGCATCTAATTTGCCGTCATTATACTCATTAACCTTTTTTCTTAGTTCATCAGAATGTACATAAAGAGAGCCTACAACGTATGCATCACGGGAAACATCCTTACAGGTGCTTCTGTTTTTATAATCTGTATTCCAGAAAAAGTCCCAGGTGGAAACATCTTCCTTTTTTACAGTTTCGGGGTTGTAGAGAAAACCTACCGTTCCCCACATATAACAAACGGCATATTCTGTCCAGTCATTTTTCTTAAATAAATCAGAAATGTAGGGAGAAACATATTTCTGGTAGTTTTCCATTTTGGATATATCGTATTTCTCTATGGCAATGCTTTCATCACCGCCTGAAAGTGTGGCATTAAGCATTTTTTGTATTACATAGTCTGACGGGCATACAAGGTCGTACGAGGTCTTACCCGTACGCAGTGTATTGAGCATTGTTTCATTTGTTTCAAAGGTATCGTACTGTACACGCACTTTTTTGCCTGTGCGTGCGTAATAATCCTTTTCCCAAAGCTCAATAACGCTGTCGTCGATTTTTGCACCGTCGTCATCCTTGCCCTCGTTTATATAGTCCTGCCAGTTATAAACACGCAGAACCTCCTGTGCTCCGTAGGAGGAAGGCGCAAGAGAAAGACATAAAATAATGCACAGTATTAATGCAAAGAGTTTTTTCATCGGCGTTATTTTTCCTCCTTAGAACTTTTAATGTTGACAATTATCAGAATAGCAAGCGCTATAAGTGTAATTACAGTGGTAAGTGCCCTCAGTGACGGGGGAAGAGTTCCCTTCTTGCTCGTAACACCGTAAACGTATGTGCTGAGTGTCTGAAATGCCGTATCACGTGTAAATGCCGTTATAATATAATCGTCGAGACTTAATGTTATTGACAGAATAAATCCCGAAAACACCCCCGGGAGAATTTCAGGAACAATAACCTCACGAAGTGCTTTAGAAGGTGTTGCACCGAGGTCTAATGCCGCCTCGTAAATATTGGGGTCCATCTGCAGAAGCTTGGGCCTTACGGAAAGCACTACAAACGGAATGGTCAGAACAACGTGACCGATAAGAAGCGTTGTGAAATTAAAAGTAATCCCAAAGAATACGAAAAGAATTGTCAGCGAAAGTGCAGTGACAATTTCGGCATTCATAACGGGGATATTGCTAAGCCCCTCTAAAAAGGCCTTTGAACGTTTACCTGAATAAAATATTCCTATTGCGCCAAGTGTGCCTAAAATTGTTGAAACAACGGCAGAGGAAACTGCAACGAGGAATGTATTTGCAAATGCCTGCATTATTTCTTTATCACGGAAAAGCGCCTTGTAAAGGTGCAGACTGAAACCGCCCCACTTGCCGATAATTTTAGTGTCGGTAAAGCTGTATACTATTAAAAGAAGTATCGGGGCATACATCACAAACAAAAGTATGTACACGTAGAATTTACAAAGGAAGTCGGATAGCGAAAATTTATTTTTATTCATTACCACAGCCCCCCTCTTGAAGTATGCTCCTCCTCAGTTTCTGTGCAGAAAGAGCCAAAAGCAATAATTAAAAGCATAATAAGTGCAACAAGGCTTCCTATATGCCACAGTCCCTGGTCGAAATAAAGCTGAATACTGTTACCGATGAGGGAAATTTTACGCTCACCCATAACGTCGCTGATTACGTAGCTGCTCATAGTCGGCATAAATACCATTGTAGCTGCCGACACTATCCCCGGCATTGTCATAGGAAGTATAGTAAGGAAAAAGGTTTTAACCTTGTTTGCGCCAAGGTCATACGATGCCTCGATAAGGCTATAGTTCATTTTTGTCATTGTGGTATAAAGCGGCAGAATGACAAAGGGCAGGTAGTTATACACCATACCTATCATTGTAGAAAAATAGGGGTGCTCACCGCCTTTTATTCCCATCGCAAAAAGAAGGTCACGTGTTGCCGCAGTACGCAGTACAAAATTTATCCACATCGGCATAACGAAAAGAAGAACGGTTGCCTTGCCGAAATTCATATTGCGTTTTGCCAGGATAAATGCCGCAGGATAGCCTAAAAGAAGGCATATTGCCGTATTTAAAAAGCCTATAAAAATACTGAACATCAATGTGTTAATGTTATGTGCGCCCGAAAAGAACGTGCGGAAATTTGAAAGTGTTATAGCACCACTCTCGTCAGTAAAAGCGTATGCAATTATAAGAAACAGAGGAATAAGCACAAATAAAATAAGAAATACGGCATAGGGAAACGCTAAAATCTTTCTCGAAAAAACTTTATTTTTTCGCATATTTCTTTGCCTCCCCCTTTAAGGTGAGCTTTATATCCTCCGCCTTAACAGATAGACCTACAAGGTCATTTTCATCATAAGTGTACTCTGTATCAAGGACGAAATCCTCATCCTCGCCTGTACGGATGGTAAGTTGATAATGGTCGCCCTTGTAGATTATGGAGACAATTTCACCCCTTACAGTACCAGCCTCATCATCGTCAAGTATTTCAATCTTGTCAAGACCGATTGTGGCAATAACATCAGCATCGGTAAAGTCATAGCGAACTCCGTCAGGACCTACCACATAACCGTCTTCATCAATAGTAGAACCCGGTACAAGAGAGGTTATATCACATTCAAATGCACTCTCTGAAATAACAACACGGTTATTTTTATCAATATATGCATCGTTATAAATATTTGCGGTAAGCTCCTTTTTCATAATATGTATACCGTCAGGCTCAATATCAAAACCATAGTTTTTATCAACCTCAAGATTGCGGGTATCAACAATAACAAGCTCATTTCTGCCGACCATCATTATGTATTCGTAGTGAATACCCTTGAAAATCTTGCTGACAATTCTGCCGTTTGCCATACCCTCGCCCTCTTTTGTGATATGAACATCCTCGGGACGGATAACAACGTCAACCTTTTCGTTTTTCGGAAATTCGTCAACGCAGTCAAAGGTATGGTTAATAAAGCGAACCTTTTTGTCGCCCGTAACTGTACCGCTGTATATATTACTCTCGCCAATGAAGTTTGCAACAAAGGCGTTTTTCGGCCCATTATAAATATCCTCGGGTGTGCCGATTTGCTGTATCATACCGTCCTTCATAACAACAACTGTATCTGAAAGGGTGAGAGCCTCCTCCTGATCGTGTGTAACGTAAATAAAGGTTATTCCGAGCTTTTTATGCATTTCCTTAAGCTCGAGCTGCATATCCTTACGCATTTTAAGGTCGAGTGCACCAAGCGGCTCGTCAAGAAGCAGAATTTCAGGCTCGTTTACAATTGCACGTGCAATCGCAATTCTTTGCTGCTGACCGCCTGAAAGGGTGGAAATATCCCTTGTTTCATATTCCTCGAGGTCAACTATTTTGAGTGCATTTTTTACTTTTTTATCAATTTCCTTTGTGGTAAGACGGCGCATTTTGTCCCCGTCAGGCACTCTTTTAAGCTTGAGCCCGAATGCGACGTTGTTATATACGTCGAGATGCGGGAAAAGCGCATATTTCTGGAAAACTGTATTTACAGGGCGTTTATATGGAGGGAGAAGCGTAATATCTTTCCCGTTTAAGAGAATTTGTCCCTCCGTAGGCAGTTCGAAGCCTGCAATCATCCTGAGTGTAGTGGTTTTACCGCACCCGCTCGGACCTAAAAAGGTTATAAATTCCCCTTTTTTAACGTAAAGGTTGAAATTGTCTACAGCATAGGTCTGGTCAAAATGCTTCGACACGTTTTTAAGTTCGATGATTATGTTTTCTGCCAATTAAAAAACACCTCGCCATTATATAATATTGCAAGATATATTTTAAATTATGAGGGGCTTCTTGTCAATAGCAAATTCGCCAAAATTCGAGCGGGAAGTTTTTTATGCCAATTTTAAAATAACTGTTGCTATTTAGACAAAAAAAGTATAAAATTATATAATAGGCGAAAGGAATTGATAAAATGTTACATACCAATCTTGATATTAATGAAAAAGGAAATCTTACATTTGCAGGCTATGACACGGTTGAGCTTGCAAAGGAATATAAAACACCGCTCTACCTTCTTGACGAGGAGCGTATCCGTGAAAAATGCAGAACATACCTTGGTGCAATGAAAAAGCATTTCGGGGAGGGAAGCACTGCCCTTTATGCAAGTAAAGCATTAAGCCTTAAGGAGATATACCGCATTGCAAAAGAGGAAGGTATGTCTGTTGATGTGGTTTCAGGCGGAGAAATATATACCGCAAAGATGGCGGGCTTTCCAATGGAAAATGTGTATTTCCACGGCAATAACAAGACAGATGATGAAATAGAATATGCTATAGAGTGCGGAATTGGCTATTTCGTTGCAGATTGCAGGGAAGAGCTTATTGCAATTAATTCTTTTGCGCAAAAGAAAAATATTGTGCAGAAAATAATTCTTCGCCTTACCCCGGGAATTGATACGCATACGTATGAGGCTGTGCGTACAGGACAGGTTGATTCCAAATTCGGTACGGCTATTGAAACGGGGCAGGCAATAGAAATAACTAAGTTTGCTCTTTCTCTTTCAAATATCAGCCTTGAGGGCTTTCACTGCCACGTAGGCTCGCAGGTGTTTGACGGACAGACTTTTTGTGACAGTGCCGATATAATGCTTGACTATATAGCCCTTGTGAAAGAAAAGCTTGGGTATGAGGCGAAAATCCTTAACCTCGGCGGTGGCTACGGAGTACGTTATGTTGAAAGCGACCCGCACCTTGATATAGAAAAAAGCATCGGTGAGGTAAGTGTGCATATTAAGGAAAAATGTAATAAAAACGGTATTAATATGCCTAAAATTTTAATGGAGCCCGGAAGAAGTATTGTCGCAGATGCGGGGCTTACTCTCTACAGTGTGGGCAGTGTGAAAACAATAACAGGTTATAAAAGCTATGTGGCAATTGACGGCGGTATGACCGATAATCCGAGATATGCCCTTTATAAATCAGAGTACAGCAGTATTATTGCAAACAAAGCAGGAAATCAGGCAGATTTTTGTTGCAGTATAGCAGGAAAATGCTGTGAAAGCGGTGACCTTATTGCAGAGGATATAATGCTGCAAAAACCCGAGAGGGGCGATATACTTGCAGTGATGGTTACGGGTGCATACAACTATTCAATGTCATCAAACTATAACAGAATCCCACGTCCGCCCGTTGTAATGCTTTCAAAGGAAGGAAGCAGGGTTGTTGTAAAGCGTGAAAGTTATGAGGATATTGCAAAAAATGACCTTTAAAGGAGGTATCCTATGATTATAAAAATTGCAGGGCTGTTAATTGACGTAAAAAATAAATATTCATATTTTGGTCAGATGGCACGTGGCTTTGAGGCGGAGGGAAAAGCAGATTTTTCTGTGGAAGTCCCCCAAAACGTAATTGAAAAAGCCATAGCAGAAAATCCTGAATATTCAGAAGGATACGTAGAGTCGCTTGAAATTTACAGAATAATATGCCGTAAAATCCTTGAATACGATGCTATGCTGATGCACTGTGCGGCAATCTGCGTGGATGGGGAGGCGTACCTCTTTACCGCCGTAAGCGGTACGGGCAAGACAACGCATATTTCTCTGTGGATGGAGAAATTTAAAGAAAGATGCTTCGTTGTAAACGGGGATAAGCCAATCCTCCGTATGGTAGACGGAAAATTTTATGCCTGCGGAACGCCGTGGAGGGGTAAGGAAAATTACGGGACAAACCTTAATGTGCCGATAAAGGCTGTGTGTATTCTTGAACGTGGCGAAAAAAATGAAATAGAAAAAATCCCTGCACACGAGGCGATTTCCACCGTTATAACGCAGACGCTTCGTACAAATGATATGTATGAAATGGAAAAGATGCTTACGCTTTCGGATAAGCTTCTTACAAGCGTTCCATTTTACCGACTTAAATGTAATATGGAAAAAGAAGCGGCAGACGTTTCGTACGAAGGAATGAGATAAAGGACGGTGCAAAAAGCGTGCTTTTTAAAAAGTTAAAGGAAAATGATTGCTGCAGGTATTGCAAGAATGCAAAAGCAGACGGCGAAGAGTACATATGTAAATATAAAGGGAATGTAGAGGCATCCTATGTGTGCAGAAGATATGTTTTTAACCCGTTTGCACCACGTGTTAAGCGTGTGCGTACACTTGACACAACGATGTTTGACCCGCTTGATTTTAAAATTGACTGAGAAGGTGAAAAAGTATGCAGCCTGAAAAAATAGCAAGCTTTACTGTGGACCATAATAAGCTTAAAGAGGGAATATATATTTCACGTACAGACGGCGATATAATAACCTATGATTTGCGTACACGCAAACCAAATCAGGGTGATTATATGGACAATCTTACGATGCATTCGGTAGAGCATATGATTGCGACATATATACGCAGCTCATCTATCGGGGAAAGTATTATATACTTTGGACCAATGGGTTGCCAGACGGGCTTTTATCTTCTTGTAAGAGACGAAAAGCCCGAGAATGTTTTAAATGTACTTAAAGAAACACTTGAAAAAGTAATAAATCACGAGGGTGAAATGTTTGGTGCATCGGCTATAGAGTGCGGAAATTATAAAAACCTTGATACAGATGCGGCAAAGACAGAATGCAGGCGCTATCTTGAGGTGTTAAACGGATATACCCCTGATTTTAAATACGAATGACGGAGGCTGGGAAATGATAGGAATTATCGGTGCAATGAATGTGGAAATTGACCGCATTACGGCGCAGATGACAAATAAATCTGTGCAGAAATTTGGTGGGGTGACCTATACCGAGGGTGACATAGGCGGAAAGAGGGTTGTTGCGGCAGTTTGCGGTATAGGAAAGGTTTTTGCCGCAATTTGTGCGCAGACAATGATACTTAAATATTCTCCTGAGGTTATTATTAATACAGGCGTTGCAGGTACACTTACAAAAGAGCTTAACATCCTTGACACTGTTGTTGCAAGTGCCCTTGTACAGCACGATATGGATACAACATATTTTGGTGACCCGAGGGGAATGATTTCGGGAATAAATATCGTTGAGTTTGCGTGTGACGAAGAATGGTCTGAAAGAATCTGTAAAAATATTAATTCAAAATATATTCGTGGTATTATAGCATCGGGTGATGCTTTTATAGCAGATGAAAATAAAAAAAGAGATATAAAAGAAGCCTTTAATGCTGTTTGCTGCGAAATGGAGGGCGCGGCAATTGCACACGTATGCTATGTTAACGATGTAAAGTGCACCGTTGTGAGAACCATTTCAGACGGAGCTGACGGTGACAAGGAAATGAGTTATGAGGCTTTTTGTGAAAAAGCCGCCCAAAAATCGGCACAGATAATTATAGATACAATTAATAAAAAATAATAGGAGGAACAAAAATGAAAAGTGTAGTTTTAGCGGCAGGATATGCTACAAGACTTTATCCGCTTACAGAAAATTTTCCAAAACCTCTTCTGGAGGTTGCGGGAAAGAGTATTTTGGACTGGCTTCTTGATGACATTGATAACATAAAGGGAATTGATGAGCATATTATCATATCAAACCACCGTTATGTGGAGCATTTTGAAAACTGGAAGAAAAATTCAAAGCTTAAAAACCCCATAACAATCATTGATGATGGCTCTATGTCAAACGAAACACGTCTTGGTGCGGTAAAGGATATTCAGTTTGCGATAGATACCTTAAACCTTGATGATGACCTTTTTATAGTTGCAGGCGACAATATGCTTGATTTCTCGTTTCAGTCGTTTGTAGATTTATTCCACGAGAAGAATGCGGCAGTTGTAATGTGTAACTATGAAGAGGATGTAAATACACTTCGCAGATGCGGAGTAATGATACCTGACAGTGATTTCCGTGTCGTGTCTATGGAGGAAAAACCTCAGGACCCCAAATCAAACTGGTGTGTAGGTCCGTTCTACATATATAAAAAGGATGAGCTTCATCTTATAAAGCAGGGGATTGAGGATGGTTGCGGAACAGATGCACCGGGAAGCTTTGTATGCTATCTTTGCGAAAAAACAGATGTTTACGCACTTAAAACTCCGGGTAACAGATATGATATAGGAACACTTGAAAGCTACGAAGAGGTTAAGAGAATTTTTGAAAAGCAGGCATAAAACTAAACAAATATAACTTTAAAGGAGGTGCAACGCACCTCCTTTAAAGTTATATTTTCATTGTAAGTGATATTCTCTTTTTCTCTTTATCTACATCAAGGACTTTTACCTTAACTATATCGCCCACGCTTAAAACATCTGTGGGATGCTTGATAAATTTATCAGAAATCTGCGAAATATGCACCAGTCCGTCCTGATGCACACCAATATCCACAAACGCACCAAAATCAATTACATTTCTTACAGTACCCTCTAAAATCATACCGTTTGTAAGCTCTTCAAGAGACATACAACCGCTGCGAAGAAGCGGCTTGGGAAGCTCGTCACGCATATCACGTCCGGGCTTTGCAAGGGTATCACAAATATCACGAAGTGTAAACATACCTATGTTAAACTCTGCACATATTTTTTCTGCAATTTCCTTTGTAATGCGTTTCGAAATGTCTGAAAAATCACCTTTGGCACTTTCTTCAATGCTGTAGCCACACTGCGAGATAAGCGCCCTTGCGGCATCGTAGCTTTCAGGATGAACAGACGTATTATCCAAAAATTCCTTACCACCCGGTATGCGCATAAAGCCTGCACACTGAATAAATGCTTTGTTTCCAAGCTTGTTAACCTTCAAAAGCTCCTTTCGTGAAGAGAAAGAGCCGTTTTCTTCACGGTAATCGACAATGTTTTTTGCCACTGCTGATGAAATGCCCGAAATATAACCAAGAAGCGATGCCGATGCAGTATTAAGGTCTACGCCTACATTATTTACGCAATCCTCAACAACTCCGCCAAGGGCACCTGAAAGCTTTTTCTGATTACAGTCGTGCTGATACTGCCCTACACCGATAGAGCGCGGGTCAATCTTTACAAGCTCTGCAAGAGGGTCCTGAAGTCTGCGTGCAATTGAAACGGCACTGCGTAGTGAAACGTCAAAATCGGGAAATTCCTTAGCGCCAAGCTCGCTTGCACTGTAAACCGATGCGCCCGCCTCTGAAACCACCATATACTTTATGGGTTTATTCATTTCGCCTATAAGAGAGGAAATAAATTTCTCACTTTCTCCCGTGGCAGTACCGTTACCGATTGATATAAGGGAAACATTGTTTCTTTCAATCATTCCCTTTATCTGTTTTTTAGCCTTTTCCAGATCGTGATGCTCGAGAGTGAAGTATCCGACACCCGTTTCAAGCACCTTACCCGTAGCATCAACTACGGCAAGCTTGCATCCCGTGCGGTAGCCGGGGTCAACACCAAGAACTGTAAATCCCTTTACGGGCGGTGTCATAAGCAGATTTTTAAGATTAACACTGAAAAGACCGATTGCACCATTTTGCGCACGCTCGGTAAGAGTGTTACGTATTTCGTTTTCTATGGATGGCGCAATAAGCCTTTTGTAAGCGTCCTCAACCGCAGAAGTTACAAGAGTTGAAAGCGCAGAGTTATCCTTTACAACCTCTTTGCATAAATAATCAGTAATAATTTCTGTTTCAATATCTATTTTTACGCTGAGAACTTCCTCTTTTTCACCACGGTCAATTGCGAGGATTCTGTGGTCGGCAACCGTTTTAACAGGCTCTGAAAATTCATAATACATCTGATAAACGGCATTTTCGTTCTTTGTAATCTTGCTTTGGAGACTTCCGTTCATATAAGTAAGGCGGCGTATGTTTTTGCGGTAATCAGCATTATCGCTTAAATCCTCCGCAATAATGTCAAGTGCACCTTGTATAGCTTCCTCTGAAGAAAGAACACCCTTTTCCTCATTTATATATTTTTCAGCCTCTTTTTCAATGTCACCTGAAAATTCCTGCAAAAGGATAAGTAAGGAAAGCGGCTCCAGTCCCTTTTCACGTGCGACACTTGCACGTGTCTTACGTTTTGGTCTGTAGGGGCGGTATATGTCCTCAAGCTCGGTTAAAGTTTTTGCGTTTTCGACCGCCTTTGTAATCTCTTCGGTAAGCTTTCCCTGCTCGTCAATAAGACGGATAACCTCCGCCTTGCGCTCCTCTATAGCGCGAAGTGCCTCAAGTCGCACAGAAATACTGCGCACAAGCTGGTCATCCATATTTCCCGTAAGCTCCTTACGGTAACGTGCAATAAAGGGGATTGTATTTCCCTCGTCAAGAAGATTTATGACGTTTTGCGTTTTTGTTTCGTCTGTGTTAAGCTCTGCACACAGTTGCTTTAAAATATCCATAGTTTAAGTCCTTTCTAAAGTGAAAAAATCGCCCCTGCTACACCTGCAATTATTATATAAAAAATCGGGTGCAGTTTTATTTTGTTTGTAAAAAAGAGAAGAAGGGCAAAAAGTACTGCCGACTTTATATTAAGTGCGGAAAGAAAATTCCCCCCGTTTGTGAAAATACCGCTTTTTATCATCATAACTGCGGCAGAGGCAATCATTCCCGTAACGGCAGGGCGAATTGCGTAAAAGGAACGCTCCACAATCTTATTTTCCTTAAATGCCGCAAGAAGTCTTGCCACAATTAAAATTACGATAACACTCGGCATAACAAGCCCTACTGTCGCAATAACACTTCCCAATAGTGCGCCCACAGCACCCAAATGGTCGTAGCCTACGGTAAATCCAACATATGTTGCCATATTTACACCGATAGGCCCTGGTGTCGATTCGCCCACGGCAATCATATTGCCGAGAAGCTTTTCATCAAACCATCCGTATGATGCCCCCATTGCTTTAAGAAAGGGGATGGTTGCAAGACCGCCGCCTACTGAAAAAAGACCTGTTTTGAAAAACTCCCAGAAAAGTCTTAAAAAAATCATTTTTCAGCGCCCCCTTTTTTTGCGATATTACCGATAAGTGCCGCCGCAAGGACAATGAAAACGGGTGATACAGAGGGGAAAATAACGCAAACTCCAAAGGATAAAACTGCTAAGGCTACGCATAGCTTATCCTTAATTGCTTTTTTTCCCATTGTAATAACTGCGTTTATAATTAAAACTGCAACGGCTACACGTATTCCGCCAAAAATATGCTGCAGAATTTCATACTGCATAAAATTCTGCAGCACTGCCGCTATAACGGAAATTATTATGAGGGAGGGGAATATAACTCCCGCCGTTGCAAAAATTGCGCCTAAAGTTCCCTTTTGCTTATACCCCACAAAGGTAGCTGTATTTACCGCAATAACGCCGGGGGTACACTGTGCGACGGCATAGTAGTCAAGAACCTCTTCATCAGTTGACCACTTTTTATTTTCAACAACCTCACGCTGTATCAGCGATAGCATTGCATAGCCGCCGCCAAAGGTAAATGCACCTATTCTGAAAAAGGTACAGAAAAGGTCAATAAGAGTTTTCATAAAAAATCACTTCCAATAATGTTAAAGGGGGATTGTTAAGGGGTCCCCTCTTAACGTATAATCCGTCAAAACCGGGGGCGTGTACCTCGGTTTTGACTCCTTACAAGGGCTGGCACGGTGAGTGCCGCGCGAGCGAAAGCCCTTACCTCGCGACGAAATATTTTCTTTAGAAACTTTTCGTCGCGAAAGGATGACTTTGTCATCCTTCTAATTGTTTTCAAGAACTGTGTAAAGCGATGCCGCATCGTTTTTGAGGGTATGCTCCTTTATATCCTCAATTCTTACCTTTATCAGCCTTTCGCCAAAACGGATTTCCACAATATCTCCGCACTTTATTTCAGCAGATGCCTTTGCTACCTTGCCGTTAATGCTGACACGTCCTGCATCGCACGCCTCATTGGCAACGGTGCGGCGCTTGATTATTCTGGAAACCTTCAAAAATTTATCTATTCGCATAAAATCAATCCTTTTATATGTTTTCACCGAAAAATACGTGGAATGCTCTGTATGTCATATACACGTCAAGCTTTGACACCACTTCGTACGGTGCGTGCATACTGAGCACTGACACACCGCAGTCAACCGTTTCAACGCCTAAGTTTGCAACATACTGTGCTATCGTACCGCCGCCACCTGCATCAACCTTGCCAAGCTCTGCAACGTGCCATAAAATGTCATTATTATTGAAAAGGGTGCGGATTTTTGCCATAAGCTCTGCTGAAGCATCGCTCGAACCGCTTTTTCCGCCTGCACCCGTATATTTTGCCACTGTAATACCGTAGTTCGTCTTTCCTGCATTGCGCTTTTCGTAAGGTGCAGGGAAGTTGGGGTCAAATGCCGCACTTACATCGGCACTCAGACAATAGCTTTTATCAAGTGCACGCAAAAGATTAAGCTCTGTCGCACCTTCGCCCGTTTTATCCATGATTTCCATCAGGATAAGTTTCAGGAAATCGCTCCTTGCACCGGTATTACCCATACTGCCAACCTCTTCCTTATCGGTAAGAAGACATACGGCAGTTTTTTCGCACGCATCTGTTGTAAGAATTGCCATAAGGGCAGGGTATGCGCAAACTCTGTCGTCATGACCGTATGCACCGATAAGACCACGGTCAAAGCCTACATCCTTTGCATTTGCAGAGGGTACTATTTCGAGCTCCGCACTGAGGAAATCCTCTTCACAGATGCCGTATTTCTCATTAAGAATTGTAAGAATGTTTGTCTTTACCGCATCTTTTTCCTCTTCCCCGGCAGGGATTGAGCCGATAAGAAGATTAAGACTTTCGCCCTCGATTATTTCCGTGGCAGGCTTTTTCATCTGCTCACGTGCAAGATGGGGAAGTAAATCTGTAATAACAAAGGTAATATCGTCACCCTCGTCACCAATTTTCACATTAACTGTTTCTCCGTTTGTTTTTACAACAACACCGTGCAGTGCAAGGGGGAGTGCCGTCCACTGATATTTTTTAATACCGCCGTAGTAGTGTGTTTTAAAATAGGCAAGCTCTCCATCCTCGTAAAGGGGATTGGGTTTTAAATCAAGTCTGGGTGCATCAATGTGTGCGCCTACTATATTAACGCCCTCCGACACCTCTTTTTCACCGATTACGGCGAGGATAATTCCCTTAAGCTTGTTTATGGCATAAACCTTGTCGCCCTCTTTAAGGGTAGCGTAATCTGAAAGGGGTTTAAAACCGCAACTTTGGGCAAGGCGTACAATTTCGCTTACTGCCTCCCTCTCTGTTTTTGCAATGTCGAGAAAGCTTTTATACCCCTCGGAAAACTTAAATACTATTTCCTTGTCAACATCTATTGTCCAACCGTTTTTAAGCTCGTATTTCATAATAAAAGTCCTTTCTTAATAAAAATTATATTCGGCAATAATCGTTTCAAGTGCCGCCCATCCGCCAATTTTACCCTGCTTGATGTTCTTGTCACTTTCCCAGCAGAGGGAAATAAGCGTCTGTATATTCTGAACCTTAATTTTTTCAGCCTTGCGTGTGCTTTTTTCAGCGCCGTACCCACCGCCAAGAATAGATACTGTCTGCGAGTGGCTTTTTCCTTCTAATAATAAAAGCTTTGCCTTGTAAATCGTAATAAGCTGTCCCGAAAGAAGTGAAAGCACATTTACAGGCTCCTGCTTTAAAGAGCGCAGTGCATAGAGCAGGTTATAGCAGATTTCACGTCTGCCCTCAAAAATTGCGTCTATAAGCCCGAACACATTTTCCATTGCAGGCTTTACAATTACACTGTCAATATCCTCCCTCGTTATCTGCGGAGATTTTGAAAAAGATATGATTTTTTCAAGCTCCGTTTTAATTGGACGCATACGCCTTTCAAGCGAGTTTACAAGATAAAGTGCATTTTTCTGGTCAATCGTTTTACCGCTTGCCGCCGCATTTTTGATAACCCATGATTTAAGAACGCTTTCCGTTCTTAAGGGAAACTCAACCGTAACTGCACCGCCATTTTGTGCACTTTTCTGCACAGAAGATGCTTTTTTCCCTTTGTCGGGGGAGGGTTCCCATATTACAACACAGCAAAAATCAGGCACAGACGAAAAAAGTGCCTCCCACTGCGCCTTGTTTTTAATATTCCCCGAAAAAAGCCCGCATTTTCGAAAAATGAGTAATTTTCTATCACTCATTACGGGGAGGGTTTCCATAAAATCCTGCGCCTCGGAAAATGGCGGAAGTTCTGCATAACTCTTAAAATTCATCATTTCCGACCACGGCTCAACAAGTGCCTTTTTAAGCTCCCCAAGGCAGAATTCAATCAAAAAATCCTCCTGCCCCTCAAAAATATAAAGCGGAGAAATCTTACCGTCTTTAATTGAAGAACGAAACTCCTCGTAAGTCATAAAATCTATCTCCGTACAAATAAAATTCCAATATATATATTACCATATATTGAAATATAATTCAATATAAATATCGAGAAAGGGTTGATTTTAAGACAAGGTTTAATATATACTGAAATAAAGGGTGGTTTTATTATGAAAAGAGTGTTTTTAATTGTGCTTGACAGTGTGGGTGCAGGCGCACTCCCCGATGCACACCTTTATGGGGATAAGGATGCACATACCTTAAAAAGCATAAGTAAATCTGAAAAATTTAACATACCAAACCTTATAAAACTGGGTATTGGAAATATAGAGGGGCTAAGCTTTCTTGAAAAAAAGCCTTTAATAAGCAGCACTGTTGCAAGATTATGTGAAAAATCAGCAGGAAAAGATACCACAACGGGGCACTGGGAAATAGCAGGTGTAGTTCTTGATAAGCCTTTCCCGACATTCCCCAATGGATTTCCAAAAGAAATTATTGATGAGTTTTCACGCCGCACAGGGCGGGGCGTTCTTTGTAACAAGCCGTATTCAGGAACGCAGGTTATAAAAGATTATGCAAAGGAGCATATGGAAAGCGGAAGCCTTATTGTATATACCTCGGCAGACAGTGTGTTTCAGATAGCAGCGCATGAGGAGGTTGTGGATAGAGCGGAGCTTTATTCATATTGCCGTATTGCCCGTGAGATACTGACGGGTGAAAACGGAGTTGGCAGGGTGATTGCCCGTCCTTTTAATGGAGAGGCACCTGATTTTTACCGCACTGACGGAAGACATGATTTCTCTCTCGAGCCACCGAGTGATACGCTTCTTGACCTTATTATAAAAAACGGGGAAAGTGTAATTTCCATTGGAAAGATAAGCGACATTTTTGCATCAAGAGGTATCAGCGAAAGCCATCCTACGAAAAACAATGATGACGGATGTGAAAAAATTCTTGAAGCTTTGCAAAAGGATTTTGAGGGGCTTTGTTTTGCCAATTTAGTTGATTTTGATATGGTTTACGGGCACAGAAACGACACGGACGGATACGCAGCGGCACTGAGCCGTTTTGATAGCTTTATTCCCGAATTTATTGAAAAAATGCGTGATGATGATTTGCTCATAATTACGGCAGACCACGGCTGCGACCCTGATTTTTCAGGTACAGACCACACCCGTGAATATATACCGATGATTATTTATTCAAAGAAGATAAAGGGTGTAAATTTAGGGACAAGGGACGGCTTTTCAGATATTGCCGCATCTGTGGCAGAGTATCTTGATATAGAATATCCGCTGAATGGAAAAAGCTTTCTGGAGGAGATTATATGACAAAGAATGAGCTTATTAAAAAAGCTACAGAAGCTATGAAAAATGCATATGCGCCGTATTCAAAATTTACGGTGGGGGCGGCGCTCCTTTCAAAAAACGGAAAGGTATATACGGGATGCAATGTTGAAAACAGCTCATACGGTGTTACAAACTGTGCGGAGCGTACGGCACTTTTCAGTGCAATTGCAGATGGCGAAAGGGAATTTTGTGCAATTGCAATTGTGGGCGGAGAAAAAGGCGAAATAGCTTCTTTTTGCCCGCCGTGCGGAGTGTGCCGTCAGGCACTTTCCGAGTTTTGCGGTGAAGATTTTAAAATATATCTGTATAACGGAAAAAAGATAAAGGAATATAAATTATCTAAAATTTTGCCGTTACAGTTCGAATTGAGGTAGAGCTATGTATAATATTATACGTAAAAAGAGAGACGGGGGAGAGCTTTCGCATAATGAAATTCTCACAATGATGAAAGACTATACCGAAGGGACAATCCCCGATTATCAGATGTCGGCATTTCTGATGGCAGTGTTTTTTAACGGAATGAGTGATGATGAAATAAATTTTCTCACTCAGGCAATGGCAAATTCCGGAGACAAGATTGATTTATCCTGCTTTGGAAACGAGACGGCAGACAAGCACAGCACAGGCGGTGTCGGGGATAAGACATCGCTTATCACAGTGCCGATTGCCGCATCACTTGGATGCAAGGTTGCCAAGATGTCGGGCCGTGGTTTAGGGCATACGGGCGGAACGGTGGATAAGCTTGAGTCAATCCCTGGGTATAAAACCACCCTTACAAAAGAGGAATTTATAACGCAGACAGAGAAGGTCGGCATTGCCATTTGCGGACAGAGTGCAAACCTTGCCCCTGCAGATAAAAAGCTTTATGCCCTGCGTGACGTAACGGCAACGGTCGACAGTATCGGTCTTATTGCATCAAGTATTATGAGTAAAAAAATAGCCGCAGGCGCAAAAAACATCGTTCTTGATGTCAAGGTCGGCAGCGGTGCGTTTATGAAGGATGAAGAAAGTGCACGTGCACTCTCAGAGTGTATGGTAAACATAGGAAAAAGCTGTGGCAGAAACATCCGTGCACTTATTACAAATATGGATATACCTCTTGGAAATGCGGTGGGAAATTCCCTTGAGGTTATCGAGGTAATTGATATTTTAAAGGGAGGCGGAGATAAAAACCTGCGCACAGTATCGTGCGCTCTTGCCGCACAAATGGTGTCTATGGTGCAAAATATCCCTTATGAAGAGGCTGTAAAAATGGCAAATGATGCAATCGACAACGGCAAGGCACTCGGGAAGTTTTGCGAGTGGATAGAAGCACAGGGCGGCGATGCAAGAATAGCGGAAAATACCGATTTATTTAAAAAGGCATCAATAACTAAAGAAATTTATGCATCAAAGGATGGCTATATTACCCATATGAATGCCGAAAAGATAGGCGGCATATGTGTAGATTTAGGTGGCGGACGAAAGAAAAAGGATGACATTATTGACCATAGTGCAGGAATAATCCTTGCCAAAAAGACTGGCGACAGTGTGAAAAAGGGTGACGTCATTGCCACTGTGTATACAAATGATGAAAAGTCCCTTAATGGCGCAATCTTAGATTTTGAAAGTGCCGTTACGATAGAAGAAACCGCACCTCAGAGAAAACCGCTGATATATGATGTGGTGGGATAAGAAAATAACCTTTGTGGGAATAAAAAGAGAGTGCGTAAAAGTCGATGTTTGACTTTTACGCACTCTCTTTTTTGCAATTTCATAATATCGGTTGACAAAAACGAATTTTAGCTGTATAATGAATATAGAAAAAGGCAAGACCTCAAACGGTTATGCCTGAATACGACTAAATATTACAATAGCCGACCTTGGCAGAGGCGGCTATTGTGCTTTTATGGGGAATAGTATCATCGAGATGATAACTATAAAAAATGCTATGAGCAATTTTTTTGCCACAAATGCAATGCTTACTTTTCATAAGCATCCCCTCCTTCCATAGACTCGGCACAAGTACCTGTATGTAAAGGTGGGCATATCTGCCGGTGGATAAATCCTCCGTTAAGAAAGTCTTGCCTTATCGGATTGCTCCGACGAAGCTATTATACACCATAATTATACCGTCTTCAAGACCTTTTGATAAAATTACGTTAATTTATAAACTTAAGATTTCGTAAAATTACATTCTTACCGCGCCATGAAAAGGCGCTGTTTTTGTATTTGCGCATAAATTCTTTGTTTGAAAGATTTTCGATATCCTCTATATTAAGAAAATGTATTAAATCCTCGGTAAATTCTTTCATTGGCTTTGGCGTAATATTATTATGCGGACAAACTCGCTGACACATGTCGCAGCCAAAGATTAGTCCTGATTTTTTAAGTATATCAATTTCGCCCTCTGTAAGCTCTCCCTTTTTCTGGCTGATGTGGGAGGCACAGTTTGAAATCTCAAACCCGCTTTTGAGCGCCCCACCCACACACGCATTGATGCAAGCATTGCATCCAATACAGCTTTTATCAAGCGGTTTATCAAGGCTTAACGGCAAATCGCACAGAATGTAACCGATAAAAAAGTAGCTCCCGAAGTCATCGTTTATGAGCATCCCGTTTTTTCCGTAAAAACCAAGTCCTGCGTCATATGCAAGCTCTCTTTCAATATGGGGACCAATATCGGCAAAATTTTCACAAGTGCTTTGGGGGGAAAGGGTGCGGATAAACTCTGTAAGAGCCTCTAATTTTTCCCTGATAATCAAATGATAATCAATACCCCTTGCGTAAAGGGAAAGATTTCCGTCATAATACCCCTGAAAATACGGAAAAAGGCAGACTATGGCACTTTTTCCGTTATAACGGGTAAAACCGCATTTTTCAATTCCTAAAGACTTAGCATAGGTGCGGATTTTCTGTTCCATAGTCTGTCTCCTTTCCATTAATCATCAATTTTTATTTCTGCAACGGCAAGATATACTCTGTCAAAGCCCATCCTTTTAAGTAGCATTGAACAGTGGTTTGCAGTAGAGCCTGTCGTGTAGATATCATCTGTCAGAAGAACTGTTCCCGAAAACTTTTTGTCAAGCGGGAAATAGCACTTCTTTACATTTTCCCTGCGTTCTTTAGCACTTAATGTTGCCTGCTTTTTGCCGTCATTTGTTCTGTAGAGCGTTTCTATGCACTCTACGTTTAAAAGCTTTGAAAGCTCCTTTGCAATAAGCTCTGACTGATTATAGCCACGGTTAAATCTTGATTTACGGTTTTGCGGAACATACGTTATATAGTCAAAAGGCACAAACTCTTCCGAGGATAATATTTTATCTGCAATAAGGTATGCAAATGCCTTTGCATAATACGGATGATGTCCGCTTTTTAGTGCAAGAAGTGTATCCCTTGCATTTTCTTTATAGATAAGAGGTACAAAGGAATGTTTGTAGCTTATCTTGTTGCTGCGGCACGATGCACATATATTGTGCGAAAATTCGCCCGTCGGTCTTCCGCAAATACTGCAGGCATTTTCATCTGTAAAGGGAAGTAATGAAAAGCAATCTCTGCAAATCGGGACAGAGCTTTCAAGTATTCTTTTGCAAAAAGGACACTTCGGCGGAAAAATAATATCAAGGAGTTTATTTAGCATCACTGTACAGCTCCTTCAGCCTTCGTTTTAATCCCGTAAAGCGCATCTGTATCTTGTTGTTATTTATCATTGTACGAATACTCTCCTGACTTCCTACAAGGATTACGAGAAGCCTTGCCCTTGTAACTGCGGTATAGAGAAGATTTCTCGTCATCAGCATAGGAGGGAAGGAGCATACGGGAACGATAACTGCGCTCCACTCACTGCCCTGACTTTTGTGCACGGTGAGGGCATATGCAATTTCTAAGTCCTCAACAGAGGAAAAGTCGTATTCAACAATTTTGTTGTCGTCAAAAAGTATGGAGAGGGTTTTGTTCTTCGCTGAAATATCAAGAATTGTTCCTATATCACCGTTATAAATTCCAAAACCGTCCTCACTGCCGTCAGGCGTTGACCATATCATATCGTAATTGTTGCGTGTCTGTATAACCTTGTCCCCCTCGCGGAAAATCCTCTCACCAAAAGCTTTTTCCTTTTTATCTTTAGATGGGGGGTTAAGACGGCTTTGCAGTACACGGTTAAGATTTACTGTACCGACAATTCCTTTTCGTGAGGGGGAAAGCACCTGAATATCGTTTATTGAATCAAAGCCGTATGCCTTATTAAGTCTGCCCGAGCAAAGCTCGCAAATTGTCTCAAGTGCCGCCTCGCTCGTTCTTCCCATAAAGAAAAAGTCTGTCTTACTGTCATTTTCAAGGGGCATTTCACCTTTATTAATTCTGTGCGCGTTTGTTACAATGCGGCTTTCGCCTGCCTGACGGAAAACCTCGTCAAGCTTTACAGACGGTATAACACCGCTTTCGAGCATATCAAGAAGTACGTTTCCTGCACCTACTGACGGAAGCTGGTCGGCATCGCCTGCCATAATAAGTGTACTGCCCCTTTTCAGTGCCTTTAAAAGCGAGCCGAAAAGAACAATATCCACCATACTCATTTCGTCAACGATTACAATGTCAGCATCAATGGGGTTATATTCATTTCTTGCAAAACGCTGATTTTCAGCATCATTTACTTCAACCTCTAAAAGGCGGTGGAGTGTCTTTGCCTCCATACCGCACGATTCGCCAAGTCTTTTTGCCGCCTTGCCCGTCGGGGCACAGAGTGCAATTTTATATTCGTTTGAGAGGAAAAGCTCCATTATAATTTTCATTATGGTGGTTTTTCCAGTTCCGGGACCGCCTGTAATTACAAGAACACCGCCATCATTTGCCATCATAACCGCCTTTTCCTGCATAGGGGAAAGGCTTATTGAATGAGTATCACAAATGCGCTTTATATTTGCCTGAAGATTATCGGTAAGCGGCTTTTTTATATACATAAGGTCACAAAGTCTGCGTGCCGCCGTAACTTCCATATTGAAATAAAGGGGGAGATATACAAATTCCTCCTCAAAAATAAGCTCACCGCTTTCTCTGAGGGAGAAAAGTGATGCGGTAATGTCCTCATTTTCGCAGCCTAAAAGAGAAGCGCAGTAAGGCACAAGCTCTGCCGCTTTAAGGCACGTATGCCCTGAAAGAGCCGCATTTGACAGTGCATATTTTATACCGCTGGCAATTCTGCCGGGATGGTTTTTCGAAATATTCATTTCGCCTGCAATACGGTCAGCCGTTTTAAATCCTATTCTTTCAACACTGTCGCAAAGTATATACGGATTTTCCTTTATAAGGTCAATTGCCTTTTGTCCGAAAATTTTGTGTACACGCAGTGCAAGATTTGGTGTTACGCCGTATTCCTGCAGAAAAATCACAGTTTGTGCCGCATCCTGACGAATGAGGAAGGATTCCGATATTTTTTTTGCACGTGCAGGCGATATACCACGTATCGCCGCAAGCTTTTCGGGGGTTAGCGCAATAACTTCAAGTGACTCTTCTCCAAACTTGTCCACAATTTTCCTTGCAGTAGATTCCCTCACACCGCTTATAATTCCCGAGGCAAGGTAGGAGAGTATTGCACTCGTCTTCTTGGGCAGTGTGCGTTCAAGCGAAGACACGGAAAACTGTTCACCGTAATCAGGGTGTGTTACCCATTTTCCGTAAAGGCGCACCTCTTCCCCGGGGGCAATAAAGGGCATATGACCGCATGCCGTTACAAGGGAGTGGTTATAATTTATATCGCATACGGTATACCCGTTATCCTCGTTCTGATATATAATTTCGTAAATTTCACCTTCAAGAATTGTCGGCTCCTGAGTGTTCATATAAATTCCTGCTCCAAATCTGAATAATAGTGTCATCGGAAAGTGTATCAATTATTGATGCAAGCTCCGACTTTTTTAAAATCAGAGAATGACTGCCGCATCTTTGTGCCTTGAAAATCACAAGGGCTATCATCACGGCAGTTATTACAAGTGCAAATATTGCGCCATACATAAACAAACACCCCGATATATCATATGAATATCGGGGATGTATGTGTTACAGATACCTTTTAAGGGTATCAACCATATCAAGTCTTTCCCAGGGAAGATTAAGCTCGTTTCTGCCGAAATGACCGTAAGCAGAAGTCTGTGTGTAGATAGGTCTGCGTAAATCGAGCGTCTTAATAATAGCTGACGGACGAAGGTCAAATTCCTTATTTACAATTTCGCTTAATTTATCATCGCTGAGCTTTCCTGTAGAGAATGTATCAATTCTTACCGAAACGGGGCGTGCAACACCGATTGCGTATGCAAGCTGAATCTGACATTTATCTGCAAGAGAAGCGGCAACAATATTCTTTGCAATGTAGCGTGCCATATAGCAGGCACTGCGGTCAACCTTCGTCGGGTCTTTTCCTGAGAAAGCACCGCCGCCGTGCGGAGCGTATCCGCCGTATGTATCAACGATAATCTTTCTTCCCGTAAGACCGCTGTCACCTTGCGGTCCGCCTATAACAAAACGGCCTGTGGGGTTAATAAAATACTTTGTATCTTCATCAATAAGGGAGCTATCAAGCACGGGCTTAATTACGTGCTCTATCATATCCTGACGGATTTGCTCCTGCGTAACCTCGGGGGAATGCTGAGTGGAAAGAACAACGGTGTCAATCCTTTTAACCTTATCACCGTCATATTCAACCGTAACCTGCGTTTTCCCGTCGGGACGAAGGTATGGGAACTTTCCGTTCTTACGAACCTCTGTAAGCTTTTTCGCCATTTTCTGTGCGTAGTAGATGGGGGCAGGAAGATATTCGTCAGTTTCATTTGTTGCGTAGCCAAACATCATACCCTGGTCGCCTGCACCGATTTCAAAACCGTCATCCTCACCGTTTTTGGTTTCAAGCGATTTATTAACACCCATAGCGATATCAGGTGACTGCTCGTTAAGTGTATTTAAAACGGCTATATTATTGTAGTGGAAACCCATTTCGGGGTCGGTGTAGCCGATATCCTTAACAGTATTTTTTACAATTGCACGGATATCGCAGGTGTGTGTAGTGGTTATTTCACCAAAAACCATTGCAAGCCCCGTAGCAACGCAACACTCACACGCAACCCTTGCCTCGGGGTCGTGTGCTAAAATATCGTCAAGCACCGCATCGGAGATACGGTCACAAACCTTGTCGGGATGCCCCTCCGTTACCGATTCAGAAGTAAAAAATTTCTTGTTTGTATTCATTGGTAAGTCCTCCATAATCCTTTGTTATCAAAAAATAAGTCCGAGTAATCCGTAAGAAAAAATGCTCATAATAATACCTGCCGTAATTACGCCGCAGATAATTGAAATAAGCGCATCCTTAAATTTAAAATCAAGGAAGCTTGCAATCAGTGCACCTGTCCACGCACCTGTTCCGGGAAGCGGAATTGCAACAAATAAAAATAAGCCCAAATTAGCGTATTTAGTAACCTTTTCACGGTTTTTCTCAACCTTGCGTTCAAGAAAGAGGGGAAGCCACGAAAAAAGCCGTGTTTTTTTAAGGTAATTGCAAACGGGTGTGATAAGAAGCAGTATAAAAGGCACGGGCAAAAGATTTCCCGCTATTGAAACTATAAACGACGCAAGTGCGGGAAGCCCCAGTGCAAAAGCTACGGGAATAGCCCCCCTCAGCTCAATAATAGGGAGCATTGAAATAATAAGTACATAGACATAATTTGCAAATGCCTCTGAAAGTCCGACAAGACCTACAAGGTAAACTGCAAGGGAATGAACTGCATTTTTAACCGTTTCTATCATAAACTACCTCCGTGCATTACTACACATTATATATTTTAAACAATTTATTCCGTTTTGTCAACCTAATATATTAGAGATAAGTCTATTTTATGAATAAAAAGGGGATGTAAAAACTTACGTTTTACATCCCCTGAAAAAATTAATATTAAAAACATTTACCGTCCTTGCAATCAGCGGCAGTTCCGTGTCTGTAGCAAAGCTCGTTTGCGCATTGCCCCGTAGCGAAAAATCCCGTGATATTTTCCACTGTGGTCTGCGCAATATTTGAAAGAGCCTCTTCTGTCAAAAATGCCTGATGCGATGAAACTATAACATTGGGCATTGATATAAGTCGTGCCAGGGTGTCATCCTCTATAATGTGCCCTGAATAGTCCTCGAAGAAAATATCGGATTCCTCCTCGTAAACGTCAAGACACGCCGCACCGACCTTGCGTGATTTTATCCCTGCAAGCAGTGCCTCCGTATCAACAAGTCCGCCCCTTGAAGTGTTAAGGAGAACTACGCCACGCTTACATTTAGCAAGGGAATCTTCATTAATAATATGCTTTGTATCATCTGTCAGCGGACAGTGCAGGGAAATAATATCGCTGTTATAGAAAAGCTCTTCAAGCGGTACATAACGGATAGTGTCTCCGTTATCAAGCCCCTCGTAGGGGAATTTATCATAGGCAAGCACCTTCATTCCGAAGCCGCGGCAAATATCAATAAATACACGGCCTATTCGTCCTGTTCCTATTACACCCACCGTTTTTCCGTGCAGGTCAAAGCCTGTCATTCCGTTAAGGCTGAAATTAAAATCCCTTGTACGGATATACGCCTTGTGAATACGCCTGATAGAAGTAAGGAGCATTGCCATAGTATGCTCTGCAACTGCATAGGGGGAGTAGGCAGGAACACGCAGAACGTGAATTTTGCCAAAGGCATATTTCATATCCACATTATTAAAGCCTGCGCATCTTAAAGCAACAACCTTTACGCCCATGGCGCAGAGACGGTCAATTACAGCGGCATTTACCGTATCGTTAACAAAGACACACACACCGTCAAAGCCGTGTGCAAGCTCTGCCGTATCCTCGTTAAGCTTTGTTTCAAAATATTTGAATTTAACATTATATTGTGCACCAAACTTTTCAAAAGAAGGCTTGTCATACGGTTTGGTGTCAAAAAAAGCAATTTTCATATAAATCCCTCCAGTATTTAACTATTATATCATAAACGATTATGATAAAACAACCTTTTTCACCTTTTTGTAAGGTCATTTATACATATATCTGCAAGCTCTGATGCATATTCCATAGAATAGCCGTGGCTGATTACGTTTATGACCGATTCGTTTTTCTTTGGCACAATAAGCACCCATCCGTTGTCGAAGGAGATTTTGAGGGCATCAGAGGTATCATTTTTTTGAGGATGAACGGCATAAAGACGCTGCATAATTTCACTTTGCTCCTTTATACTGCAGCTAAGTGAAGTTGTCACAATGTTTGAGGGCGGTATCTCATGAATAAGAGAGGAGAGAGTTTCATTATGAGTGTAAAGGAAATCAAGTAATAAAATTATTGCGCCCACAGCATCAAAACGGTAAACAAACTGATTCATAAAAAGCTCACGCCCGCCTTTTGAAAGCTCGTTCATAAGGTGCGGAGGGCTGATTTTTCCTCGGTGAACTGTTGCCCCGTATTTCTGTGCCATTACCTCAATGCTTTCAGGGGAAGAAAGCGGAATATAAAGTGAAGCAGCAGGATATGTCTTCATAATTATAAGGGAGCACAGTGCAGAATAATCATATTCGCTTAAAATAACACCCTCATTCGTTACAAGGGTAAGTGTTTCGCATTTATAGTCGCATATTGCGCCTATGTCATAACTGCCGCTTACTACCTCTTTAGCAAAATTTTCTTTATCGCAGGAAGAGGTGAATGTGAAAACACACCCCAGATCGCTTGCGGCACTTTTTAAAAGCTCTGAAGCCCATTGTGAAGGACAGTGGATAAGAAGCTTTACACCAAGGGCTTTTTTTGAGGTGGAGTTTATAAGCTGTTTAAGGTAATAAAGCTTATATTCAAACATAAATTCATTTTCGGGAATACAGAGGGCGGATTTCCTTTTTGCCGTAGAGCTTGTTATAAGCTTTTCTATTTTTTCAAGCCCGTCATCCTCAATATCAGCACCCAGGGAGTTAATTATATCAAGAGAAGCGTAGATAACACCGCTGCGCTCAAAGGTGCTCAGCGCAATACCGCCGTCAAGGTTATAAAACCGCACACCGCTTCGTGTGATGGGGAGAGGCTGTTCGCCAAAATCATAGGCTGTACCGCCACCTGATGCCACCCCTGCGGCAAGGGCATTTTTAATCATATTACCGCTTCCTCCGCCGTCGCACGAAACGGCAATCTTGTCGCCCATAAGCGTGACAACTGCCCTTGCGAGCATTGATGCAAATTCAGGGGTAATTTCCCTGTTCATTACGCCGTATGCACCGCCATCTGAAAGAAGGGAACGAACACCCGCACTTTCCCATACGATGTTTTCGCTGATACAGCTTTCGTCCTCAATATATTTATCGGGCCAGATGTGTACTCCCGTGCGGATTACGCAGTGCTTTCCGATTTTTGTGCCTTCGCCGATTACACTGCCCTCGTATGCTGCGCTTTCAATTCCAATTTCGCCTTTTCTTCCTATAATTGCACCCCGTACTGATGCACCCTCGTATATATATGAATTATCCATTATTGTGCTGCGCTTTATTCCTGCAAGACAATCGACGGTAACGTTATGACCAATCTGGGAGTAGGACTCTATTCTTGCCCCACGGTTTATCGTGCTGCCGCTTCCGATATAGACGGGCGGCATAATAACTGCACCCTGCATAATTGTGGCATTTTCATCAATCCACACCCCGGGCGCTCTTTCGTCGCAGGGGAAGGGAAGATTTATTTTTTTGTCAAAAAAGTCACGGATAACTCTGCGATAGCTTTCAAAATCAGATATATCCCTGATATATCCTTCTGCAAAAAATGAATATACGGGTATCTTTTTTTCGCATAGCTTTTCTGCAAGCACTGTTATATCGGAGCAGTCACAAAGCTCTGCCCCTTTTGAAACGATAGCTATGGCGGCAAAGGAAAAGCCTGACGGATACGCAAAATCAGGCGAGCGCTTATATCCTCTTACAAGACCTTCTGCACCAATATCTAAAACACCGTATTCATATGCAGGAGTGCCCTTTTGTACGGCAAGTGTTGCACCGATGCCCTTCTGGGTATGAAAGGAAATCATTTTTTCAAGGTCTGTGTCTGTAATGACACTTCCGCTTATAAAAAGAGTGTCATCCTCCTTAAAAAAGAATTCGAGATTTTTAGGAGAACAAATTTCAATTTGCGCCTTATCGTGCGAAAAGGACGCAAAATGCTTTTTTATTTCTTCGCTATGCTGCGCTTCAATTATTGTAATGTTGTCAATGTTGTGGCGCAGCAGGAGGCGCACCGTATGTTCAATTACAGGTCTTCCCATAACGGGAAGCATACTTTTGGGAAGTGAACAGGTAAGGGGACGAAGACGATTACCCTCTCCGTGTGAAATAATTACAGCCTTCAATATAAAACACTCCTTGTAGAATAGTTTATGTCTGTCAGTGGACTACTCTCGTATCTGTATTACGAGCTTTTTTTCATCGGTTATGCTTAAAAATATAATGTCCTTATAATCACTGATGTTATAGCGTTGAAGCTTTCTTTTAAGCCACTCTTCACTTACTCCTGCACCCTCGAGGTTTTTTTTGCGAAGCTTACCGTCAGATACAACAGTATGCGGAACGTGGGTTTGCGGCGGGGAAAGGTTCATATCAGCGCAGGTTAAGGGACGCTCTGTTTCTTTTGGAATTACGGAAAGCTGACCGTTTGTCTCTATAATCGCACTGTCAATCTGCGAAATGGAGCTGTAGCCTGCAAGGCGGAGCTGCTCCATAACATCATCTATACATATACGAAGATTGCGAAGCCTTTTAAAAAGAAGCTTACCGTCCTTTATTATCTGCACAGGCGATCCTGTAATAATGCGGCGCAAAAATTCGCTTTTGATTACAAGCAGAGAGAACAAAAGCTCCATCAATACGAGAGCAACTATGGGAACTACACCGTGTAAGAATGGTCTATTCTGTGTATCAATTGGAATTGTGGCAAGCTCTGATATCATCAGTGCAATTACAAACTCCGACGGCTGCAGTTCGCCAAGCTGACGTTTGCCCATAATGCGCATTGCCGTAACAACGCACAAATAGAGCAAAATTGTGCGGTAAAATATTGTAAGCATTGCGTCCTCCTTTTTGCTTGCAGATTTTGATATTTATTATTTGCATTAAAAAAAAAGAAATTCCCAATTTGAGAATTTCTTTTTTAAATACAAAACTTCTTTATCTTGTCTGAACGTTTAAGAAAACAGCAAAATGTTTTAGAACAGGTGAACTGAACCAATTAAAGCCATAGATAAAGATTTTTTGCTTTGCAAAAAATCCACCAACACTTCGCATTTCGAACTTCGCATTTCGAATTTGCTGTGCTAAACATCCCCTTTTAGCTGATATCGGTCAGCTCAATATACTGCTTTCCGTTTTCGGCAATGAAATCCTTTCTGCCCTGCAGATTGTTACCAAGAAGCAAATCAAACATCTGTGCCGTTTTTTCCGCTTCCTCACTCATAACCTTGATAAGACGACGACTTTCCGGGTTCATAGTTGTCTGCCACATCATATCAGGCTGGTTTTCACCAAGACCTTTACTGCGCTGAATTGAAACACCCTTTTCAGGAAGCTGGGCAAGAATTTCTGTCTTTTCCTTTTCATTATATGCAAAGTAGGAAACGTCCTTATGAATGATTTCAAAAAGCGGTGATTCTGCAATATAAACCTTTCCCTCTTCAATAAGGGTGGGAACAAGCGTGTAAAGCATTGTCAGGATAAGTGTTCTTATCTGGAAACCGTCTACGTCGGCATCGGTACAGATAATTATTTTATCCCAACGAAGATTATTAAGGTCAAAGGAATTCATATCCTTGTTATGCTTCGTTTTAAGCTCTACACCGCAGCCGATAACCTTTATAAGGTCGGTTATAATTTCGCTTTTAAAGATTTTTTCAAAATCAGCCTTAAGGCAGTTTAATATTTTACCCCTTACGGGAATGATTGCCTGAAATTCTGCATCCCTGCCGAGCTTACAGGCACCGAGCGCACTGTCACCCTCAACTATATAAAGCTCACGCCTTGAAACGTCCTTTGTTCGGCAATCGACAAATTTCTGCACACGGTTTGTAACGTCCATCGTTCCCGTAAGCTTTTTCTTAAGATTGGTACGTGTTTTTTCCGCCGTTTCACGGCTGCGCTTGTTTACAAGCACCTGATTACAGATACGCTCCGCCTCGGGACGGTTTTCAATAAAGAATATTTCCAAATTTTTGCGCAGGAAGTCTGTCATTGCCTCCTGAATAAATTTGTTGGTAATACTCTTTTTAGTCTGATTTTCATAGCTGACAACAGTTGAAAAACAGTTCGTTACAAGTATCAGACTGTCGGATATGTCGTTAAAGGTTATTTTAGCCTCTGTTTTTGTATATTTATTATTCTGCTTTAAATAAGCATCTATCGCACTGACAAAAGCACTTCTTGCCGCCTTGTCAGGTGCACCGCCGTGCTCAAGATAGCTTGAGTTATGGTAATACTCTATAAACTGTACATCATTTGAAAAGGCAAATGCCGCACTGAGCTTAACCTTGTAATCCTTCATATCCTCTCGGTCACGGCCTGTGCGCTCCCCCTCATAAAAAGCAGTGTTTGAAATACGCTTTTCATTTTCGGGGCAAAGCTCGTTAATATAGTCAACGATACCGTTTTCATAGCGGAATTCAAACTTTTTAACCTCGCCGCCGTTTTCGTGATAGGTAAGCTTGAATGTAAGACCTGCATTTACAACAGCCTGACGCTTTAATGAATCAGTGAGAAATTCAAGAGGAATATTTATGTCAGTGAAAACGTCAAGGTCGGGACGCCATTTAATTGTAGTTCCCGTAGAGCGGTACTTCTTTTCCTCTTTATAAAGACCGCCTACATTTTCACCCTTTTCAAAATAAAGCGTGTGTTCATATCCGTCACGGTTAACCGTGACGTTCATATATTCTGCACTGTACTGCGTTGCGCAAAGGCCAAGTCCGTTAAGACCGAGGGAATAAAGATAGTTCTCACCCTCGCCCTTGTCATACTTACCGCCTGCGTAAAGCTCACAGAAAACAAGCTCCCAGTTGTATTTTTCCTCTTTCATATTCCAGTCAAGCGGAATACCTCTGCCGTAGTCCTTTACCTCAATGGACATATCGGCAAAGCGTGTAACCTCGATAACCTTGCCGTAGCCTTCCTTAGCCTCGTCGATGGAGTTTGAGATTATTTCAAATACGCTGTGCTCACAACCCTCAATTCCGTCAGAACCGAAAATTACGCCAGGTCTTTTACGGACACGGTCTGCACCCTTGAGGGCGGTTATACTTTCATTACCATAGCTTTTTTTAGCCATTGTATATCCTCCGTTTGTTATGTTTTTTTGGGGATAGAAACTTATAAATTCCAGATGGGGATTGTTAAGGGAACTCCCTTAACATAAATTTCGTTCAAATCGGGGGCGTGTACCTCGATTTGAACTCCTTGCAAGGGCTGGCACGGTGAGTGCCGCGCGAGCGAAAGCCCTTACTTCGCAGAAGAATGTTTTTTTATAAAAAACTTCTTCTGCGAGATGATGGCATTGCCATCATCTTTGTATTTCGGCAGCCTTTACGGTGTTTTTCATAAGCATTGCTATTGTCATAGGACCTACACCGCCCGGAACGGGTGTAATTGCAGATGCTACAGAAGATACACTGTCATAATCAACGTCACCGCAAAGCTTTCCGTTTTCGTCACGGTTCATACCTACGTCAATTACAATTGCGCCATCCTTAACCATATCGGCAGTTATAAACTTAGCCTTGCCTACTGCTGCAACGAGGATATCTGCACGGCGGCAAACCTCCTTAAGGTCTTTTGTACGGCTGTGGCAGATGGTAACTGTACCGTTTTCGTGCAAAAGAAGCATTGCCTGCGGCTTTCCTACTATGTTACTTCTTCCCACAACAACACATTCCTTACCACTTACCTCAATACCAGTCAGGCGGATAAGCTCCATAACGCCTGCAGGTGTGCAGGGGAGAAAGTCAAAGTTACCAATCATAATTTTGCCCACGTTTACGGGGTGGAATGCATCGACATCCTTTTCGGGAAGAATACGAAGAAGTACCTTTTCGCTGTCAATACCCTTGGGAAGAGGAAGCTGTACAAGTATTCCGTTTATATCCTTGCGTGCATTGAGTGTGTCGATGAGAGAAAGAAGCTCTTCCTCAGTTGTTTCTTCGGGGAGTGCGTGCTCCTCAGAATAAATTCCGCAAACCTCGCACGCCTTTTTCTTATTATTTACGTATACACGGCTTGCACTGTCATTACCTACTATAATTACTGCAAGTCCGACATTAATGCCGTCTTTCTTTAAGAGTGCCACCTGCTCTCTTAAATCCTCTTTTATCTTTTGTGAGAGTGCCTTTCCGTCTAATATCTGTGCTGCCATTATTAATTCTCCTTTCAGGTTTTATCAGGCAATCTCCGCCGAAACCGATAAGGTCTGTGCGGTTTGCCTTTACAAGTGCTTCGTGCACCAATTTATAATTTTCTTTTCGTGACGATTGTAAAAGTGCCCTTTGAAGTGCCTTTTCGTGGGGAGTTTTAGGCACATATACTTTTTTTAATGTGCGTGGGTCAAGCCCCGTATAAAACATTGCCGTAGAAAGTGTTCCGGGGGTGGGGTAGAAATCCTGCACCTGCTCGGGACGGATATTATTGCGCTTTAAATAAACCGCTAAATCTATCGCATCACGAAGAGTGCTTCCCGGATGGCTTGACATCAGGTAGGGAACGAGGTACTGCTCCTTACCGAGCTTTTTATTTATTTCATAAAATTTGCGGCAGAATTTTTCGTATTGCTTAACCCCGGGCTTTCCCATATAGCGAAGAACATTGTCGCTTATATGCTCGGGCGCAACCTTGAGCTGCCCGCTTACGTGATGCTCGCAAAGCTCATAGAAAAATGTATCGTCCTTATCACTTATAAGATAATCATAGCGTATACCGCTGCGTATAAAAACTTTTTTAACACGGGGAAGTGCCCTTAATTTACGAAGAAGCTCCACATAATCACTATGGTCAACCTCGGCATTCGGGCATACAGACGGATAAAGACACTGCCTGTCACGGCACGTTCCGCTTTTAAGCTGCTTTTTGCAGGCAGGAGCACGGAAGTTAGCCGTAGGTCCGCCCACATCGTGTATATAACCCTTAAAATCCTTGTCCCATATAAGCTTTTGTGCCTCGGCAAGGATTGATTGATGACTTCGTGACTGAACAACCCTGCCCTGATGAAACGTCAGCGCACAGAAGGAGCAACTGCCAAAACATCCCCTTGAAGATGTGATTGAAAACTTAACCTCTTCAAGTGCGGGAATACCGCCATCCTTATCATAGGATGGGTGCCACGCACGCATAAAGTTAAGCGAATAAACTCTGTCCATTTCCTTTTGAGAAAGGGGCGGTGACTGCGGAAGCTGCACAAGATATTTATCGCCGTGCTGCTGCACAAGTGTTTTTCCCCTTACACTGTCCTGCTCATAATACTGCGCCGCTGCAGCGCGTGCATAGCTTTCCTTGTCAGTGCTGACTTTTTCAAAGGAAGGGAGAACAACACTGTTTTTAGGAACTTTATCAGATATATAACAGCTACCCTTTAAATTGGTGATATGATTTATCGGAATACCGTCGGACAGCGCCTCGGCAAGTGATAAGAGCGAGCGTTCACCCATACCGAAAAGGAGCATATCTGCACCCGAATCCACAAGAATACTGCGCCGTACCTTATCCTGCCAGTAATCATAGTGGGCAAAACGGCGAAGACTTGCCTCCGTTCCACCGATAATTATGGGAATATCGCCAAAGGCACTTCGTGCCATATTTGAATATACAATAACGCATCTGTCAGGACGAAGCCCCGCCTTCCCCCCGGGGGAATAGACGTCACTGCTTCGCCTTTTTTTTGATGCAGTATAATGATTTACCATAGAATCAATAACTCCGCCTGAAATCAGCACACCAAGTCTGGGCACACCGTAAGAGGTGAGTGCTGACGCATCATTACGGTCAGGCTGGGCACAGATGCATACTCTGTAACCGTTTGCCTCGAGTAGGCGGGAAAGAAGAGCCGTACCAAAAGAAGGATGGTCTACATACGCATCACCTGAAATAAAAAGAAAATCGTAGTAATCCCATCCTAAAGCATCCATATCAGATTTTGAAACGGGTAAAAAATCACTGTTCATAGTTCTAACTCCTCAATCTATTTAATTATAATATATTATAAACTTCATTTCAAGCAAAAATTTCATTATGCATACGTAAGAATGGGAAAAAAGGCATAAAAAGCAGAAAAAAGGGGGCGAGATGCAAAAATATTACAAAATTATTATTTTTTATGCACAAGAAGACAAAGAATTGCATTGAAAATATATGGAAAATTTTGTAAAATATTTTTTGAAATATATGCAAAAAAGTGTTGCTTGAAATGCACTTTGTCACGGAATATAATGGTAAGACAGGAGGGGGAATAACTATGGGTGAACCGATGTACATAAGACAGACTGAAACAGAAAGCATCCTTGGCGACAGAATAGTGCTTTACTATTTCACAACCGAGAAAAAGGAGAAAATAGGCGAAACAGAAACAATAAGATACGGAATAGGAATAGATATGTATACACAGCTTCCGTATCAGCGAACAACAAAGGAAAGAAAGGTTGTGGATGCTGTATTTCGCAGCAAACGTGATGCGCAGAAATTTATTGACGTTTTGTGCGACGGCTGCGTTACGCCTGCCACTCTCGAGGATATAATAAACGACAATCTGCAAAGTGAGTGTGTAATTTGAAAAAATTTGAAAAAAACACTTGCAATTATATAAAGATTGTGATATAGTGCTTAGGTAAAAAGCGGTCCTCTGCATTTCTTTCGTACGAACGCTTTATTTTTACCGCTATATGCGGGAGAGAAAGGAGAGATTTGAGTGGACGTTTTAAAGGCGATTACTCAGGAGCAGATCAGAACTGACCTTCCCAAGCTTGAAATCGGTGATTATGTAAAGCTGTACGTAAAGGTTAAGGAGGGTGCAAAGGAAAGACTTCAGATGTTTGAGGGTACCGTTATCTCTAAGAAGCATGGCGGCATTCAGGAAACATTTACTGTAAGACGTCTTTCATACGGTGTCGGTGTTGAAAGAACATTCCCTGTTAATTCACCCAGCCTTGATCACATCGAGGTTGTAAGACACGGTAAGGTTAAGCGTGCTAAACTGTACTATCTGCGTGACAGAGTTGGTAAGGCAGCTAAAGTTAAGGAAAGACTTTAATAGTCAAATGAGAGGGAATCTGTCACCTTTGGCAGGTTCCCTTTTCAGTTTTTTTGGAGGTGCTTTGTATATGGAAGAAAAAGAGTTTAACAGTGAACTTCAGAATATAGAGGAGGAGACATCTTCTCCAAACAAAAAAAGTGCGAAGAAAGAGCTTCTTGAATGGCTTCAGGCAATAGTTATTGCCGTTGTACTGGCTCTCCTTGTACGTAATTTTATATTTACCGTAGTGCGTGTTGACGGTCAGTCGATGGAGCCAACACTGCAGCATAATAACAGAATGATTGTATGGCGCCTCGGGTATGAACCTAAAGAGGGCGATATTGTAATTTTCAATCCTCCCGGATATGAGAAGAATGTTTACTGGGTAAAAAGAGTAATTGCGACAGAGGGACAGCACGTAGAGATTGATTATCCCTCAAACAGTGTCTATGTTGACGGTGAAAAGATAGATGAGCCGTACTTAGGTGAAAGGATGCAGAATATGGCAACCCTTACAGAAATAGATGTTCCAAAGGGATGCGTATTCGTTCTTGGGGATAACCGTAACCACAGTACCGACGGACGTGTTATAGGACCTATCAGTGAGGATAGCATTATAGGTGAGGCAGTGCTCAGATTCTGGCCCCTTACCAATATGGATATATTCAGATAAATTCGAAACGAAGCAATCCGATAATCAAAGGAGTATACTCTATGAATATACAGTGGTTTCCCGGGCATATGACCAAAACAAAGCGTATGATAGCAGACAGTATAAAGCTGTGCGACTGCGTTATCGAGCTTTGTGATGCACGTTGCCCCGAGAGCAGCCGAAATCCTGAGCTTCCAAAGCTTATCGGCGATAAAAAGCTGCTCCTTGTAATAAATAAAAGTGATATTGCAGACCCCGTCGAGACGCAAAAGTGGCTCCAGAGGTTTAAAAAGGACGGTATCAGTGCTGTGGCGGTAAGCTGTAACGATTCAAAGGGGACACTTAAAATACTCGACAGTGTTAAAGAGCTTTTAAAGGAAAAAATTGAGCGTGATAAAAGCCGTGGATATGTCAATAAACCAATCCGTGTTATGGTGTGCGGAATACCCAATGTAGGCAAAAGCTCCTTTATAAATAAGCTTTACGGAAAAAGTGCCGCAAAGGCGGGCGACAGACCGGGTGTTACACGCGGTAAACAGTGGATAACACTTAAAAACGGTATGGAGCTTCTTGATACGCCCGGCATTCTCTGGCCAAAGTTTGAGGATAAGAATGTTGCACTGCGCCTTGCCTTTACAGGGGCAATAAAGGACGAAGTGCTTGATACAGAGGAATTATGTGCGCATCTTTGCCTCTATCTTGCAGAGAATTATCCTGAAAGACTTAAAGAACGTTATAAGATTGACCTTGAGGAAAATCTCACAGGCTTTGAGATACTTGAACGTATTTCAAGGAAAAGAGGATTTATAGTAAAAGGCGGCGAAGTCGACTTTTTAAGAGGGGCAAGTGTTGTGCTTGACGAATTCAGGGGCGCAAAGCTTGGCAAAATCACACTGGAGTAGGATAAAAATGAGGGAAGAAGAACTTTTAAGATTACAATCAATGTGGGAGATAGAGCATAGCCTTTTTGATAAAGGCTATGTTAATATTGCAGGCGTTGACGAGGCGGGCAGAGGTCCGCTTGCCGATGAGGTTTATGCGGCGGCTGTAATACTGCCCCACGATATATGCATAGAGGGGCTTAATGACTCAAAAAAATTAACGGAGAAAAAGCGTGAAAAGCTTTTTGACGAGATTTTAGACTGCGCACTTGCGTACGCCATAAAAACGGCGAGCGTTGAGGAAATTGATAAATACAATATACGCAACGCTACATATATTGCAATGAACAGGGCTATAGAGGCACTCTCTGTAACACCTGATTACGTTATAGTAGACGGTGACTGTATAAAGGAATGTCACTATCCGCACGAATGTGTTGTAAAGGGCGATGCAAAGAGTCTTTCAATAGCGGCGGCATCAGTGCTTGCCAAGGTCTCCCGGGACCGTCATATGATAGAGATGGCAAAAAAATATCCCGAGTATGGATTTGAGAAGCACAAAGGCTACGGCACAGCGGCTCATATTGCCGCAATTAAGGAGTTTGGTGCGTGTGAAATTCACAGAAAAACTTTTATTAAAAAATTCATCTGATAAAAATACGGCAGTTTCCATTGGCCAGAGGGGCGAGGAAACTGCCGTAAAAATACTCATAAAACAAGGTTACAAAATTCTTGAACGGAATTTCAGAACTAAAATGGGCGAGATTGATATAATTGCCCGTGACGGTGAATATACCTGCTTTGTAGAGGTGAGGCTCAGGAAAAACAATAACTTTGGTACGCCTGCCGATACAATTGATGAAAGAAAGAGGCACCGTATTATTAATACGGCAAAATATTACGCACAGAAAAAAAGAATTTACGATACCCCGATGAGATTTGACGTGGTAGTGATAAATGCCGATACTTTCGGCGCGCAGCTTTCAAATATCAGAGCGGAGGTAATAAAGGATGCGTTCAGGCTTTGAGGTGTTTGATGCCCATTGTGATACGCTTACTCTAAAGGGACTTTCCCATACGAAAACACAGCTTAGGCTGAGGGATATAAAAAGATATAAAAAGTACATTCAGGTTTTTGCAATATGTGCAGACGAAACCCCCCCGTTTTTGCACGCAAAAAGGCATATAAAAAAGTATAACACACTCATAAAAAAATGGGGGATGGAGCGTATTGAAAACAGGTATGATTTAAAAAATACGCATTTTGGTGCAATCTTAGCCCTTGAGGGGGCAGATGCACTTTACGGCTCATTAAGTGCTCTTGACTTTTTTTATAAAGAGGGAGTGCGCCTTTTGACACTGACGTGGAATAATAACAATGCCGCAGCATCAAGCATAACGTCTGAGGACGATAACGGCCTTAGTGATTTTGGAAAAAGGCTTGTGCGTGCGTGTAACCAAAAGGGGATAGTTATTGATTTATCGCATATTGGTGACAAGGGTTTTTATGACGTTTGCGAAATTTCGGAAAAACCCTTTGTATGCTCCCATTCAAATTCACGCACTGTTTTCGATGTAAAAAGAAACATAACCGACAGACAGTTTACCCATATAGTAAAAAGGGACGGCGTGTGCGGTATAAATTTCTACAGTGAATTTTTGGGAGAAAAGAAAAATATAGACGGAATATATTCGCATATTGAGCATTTCTGCGCTCTGGGCGGAGAAAAAAACATAGGTCTCGGAAGTGATTTTGACGGGATAAGAAGTATGCCCGCAGATTGCAAAGGTGCATCATATATGGAGAAGATTGCTGAAAATCTCCTTATGCACAATTACAGTGAAAAAACGGTTAAAGACATATTATGGGGAAATTTTTACAGAGTGTTTGATGAAATACTAAAATAATTTTGGGAGACAGAAGATGAAGCTGATTATTGCCGAAAAACCGAGCCTTGCACGCAATATTGCCTCTGCAATCGGGAATATGAAAAAAACCGCAGGCTATTTTGAGGGCAGCGGTTATATTGTGACGTGGGCATTCGGGCATTTGTTTTCCCTTGCCGATGTGGAGCGCTATTCCCCCCGTCCTGACGGAGAAAAGGGCTGGACTATGAAAAACCTCCCGTGCTTTCCCCAGAAGTTTGAATTTGAGCTTAAACGCGATAAAGATAAAAATGTTGACAGCGGAGTGCAAAAGCAATTTGAAATTATAAAATCGCTTTGTAACCGCAGTGACGTTACGCATATAGTAAACGCAGGCGACTCCGACCGTGAGGGTGAAATAATTGTCCGCACCGTTGTTATGAAGGCAGATTGTAAGGATAAGCCCTTTGTAAGACTCTGGCTTCCTGACCAGACGGAGGAAACAATCCGTGAAGGACTTTCCGAAATGAAAGAGGAAGCCTTTTACGATAACCTTGCAAAGGAAGGTTATGCGAGAACTTTCATAGACTGGCTTTACGGTGTAAATCTTACACGCTATGCCTCTCTAAAGTCAGGCACACTTATGCGGGTAGGTCGTGTTATTGTTCCTATTGTAAAGGCTATTTATGACCGTGATACAGAGATACGCAATTTTAAGCCTGATATTTACTATGCCCCCTATAGCCTTACAGAGCAGGGCGGCGGTGAAATAGAGCTTACAAGCAAGCAGAAGTTTAATAAAAACGAGATTGCACGTGCAAACGAGCTTTGCGTGAAATATAATAATGCTAAAGGTACAGTAGTTTCCAAAAAGACGAAAAAGGATACCCTTTCAGCGGGAAAGCTTTATTCCCTTACAAAGCTTCAGAATGCATTAGGCAAAAAATATAAAATGTCTATGGAGGAAAGTCTGCGTATTGTTCAGGGGCTTTACGAAAAGGGATATGTTACATATCCCAGAACAAATTCAGAATACCTTGCAACTGCAGAAAAGGGGAAGATAAAGCAGATACTTTCCGCAGTGGAAAAGGCAGGCTACAGTGTAAAGTTCAAAGACGGCAAGACAATTTTTGATGACAGTAAGATTGAGTCACATTCAGCACTCACCCCGACATATAAAATACCTGCAAAAAATGCCCTTTCCGAGGAAGAGGCGAAGGTCTATTCTGCAATTATGCGCCGATTTGTAGCTGTATTTTGCAGTGAGGATTGCATAGCACAGAAAAGCGAGATGAAAATTGATGTTGGCGGTATGGAGGAATTTACATTAAAGGGCACCGTAATTCTCGAACCCGGCTGGACAAAATATGATGACTATAATAAAAAGGATAAAATATTACCCAATTTAGAAAAGGGCGATATTATAGATGTAGACTTTAAACCAAAGGAAAAGGAAACCTCTCCGCCAAAGCATTACACGATAGAAACGCTTAATAATTACCTCAAAAATCCTTTCCGTGAGGATAAGGCAAATGCGCAAAACGAGGATGATGAGGCGGAATACCGTGCAATATTTGAAGGACTGGAATTAGGTACAGAGGCAACAAGAACGGGGATAATTGATAACGCCATAAAAAGCGGATATATTTCCCTCAAAAAAGATGTGTATACTATTCTTCCCGACGGGGAAAACCTTATCCTTTCACTTAAAAGAATGGGAATAAGTATGGATAAATACAAAACCTCGCTTTTAGGTCAGGCATTAAAAAAGGTGTATAAGAACGAAATCACTGTTAAGGACAGTATAGCCATAGCCCAAAGGGAGATTGAGGCGGTTTTCAAAAGAGAAGAAGCTACCCCCGAAAAAGACACTGATGACGGCTTTATTGGTGACAAAATAGGAAAATGCCCGCTGTGCGGTAAAACGGTGGTGCGTACACGGTTTGGTTACGGATGCGACGGATATAAGGATGGATGCAAATTCAGCATAAATAATGTAATCCTTGACCGTGTGATTTCTGTGTCAAATATAAAAATGCTCCTTGAAACGGGCAGGACAAGTAAGATAGAGGGCTTTATTTCCAAAAAGACGGGAAAACCTTTTTCCGCAGTGCTTAAGCTTGATGGAGATAAAGTAAACTTTGAATTTTAAAGGGAATGTAAAAAAGTCCAAAGCGCAAAAAGGCGGTGTAAAAAATCACTTTTTTACACCGCCTTTAAACGAAGATTTTTTGCAAAGCAAAAAAACCACCAACATTTCGCATTTCGAACTTCGCATTTCGAATTTACCATACTGTCGCTTTTCGATTATCCTCTTTTTGTACATATGTTTAGTAAATCATATGTCTTTATGTATTTTTCCATATCAACACCGTTTGTCAGGTAATAAATAAGAGCCTCTGCAGCGGCATTTGAGTCGCTTGCCGCATTATGGTGCACAAGCTCAATTCCAAGGTAACTGCACAGTGTATTAAGCTTATGATTTGGAAGACTTGGCAGTGCCTTTCTTCCGATGGCGCACGTGCAGGCATACTTTGCGTAGCATTTCCATTCTATGCCGTAGTCACGCAGACATTTGCCAAGTACCGCCATATCAAACGGAGCATTGTGTGCAACAAGAATACCGCTATCCATAATCGGCTCTATCATTTTCCAAAGCTCTTTAAAATTCGGTTTATCCTTTACCATTTCAGGGGAAATTCCCGTAAGAGTGATATTAAAGCTGTCAAAATGACACTGCGGGTTTACAAGGCAGTAGTATCCTTTAACAATCTTCATATTTTCAACAATCGTTATGCCGATTGCACTCATTCTGTCATTTCTGCTGTTGGGTGTTTCAACGTCAAAAATTATGTATCGTTTATTCATATGCCGCACCTCTTTTATGCTATTATACTACAAATTACGATAAATGTCAAAACCGGAAAGAACTCGGTTTTGACATTTATAAAAAAATAGGTTTTCAATGTTACTTGCTAAAAAACAGGTCCTCTATTTCAACGGATAAACACTGAGCGCTGCATCGTCAAGGTCTGTACTGTAGAGATTAACGCAGTTAATTGATAAATTATCATATGTGGTATAATAATAAATCCCCTTGTCAGTGTTAACGCAGGAGGAATACTGCGTAATTTCGTATAATCCGTTTTCAAGGCGGGTAAGGCCGCGTATCTGTCTTGTACTTCCTAAAATGTGAAAAAACTGTGTGACAGCACTTTTTTCATCGTTTTCTGACACACTGTTAAGCTTTGTAAATGAAGCCCTCACGAAACGTGAGGTGGAGGATACATCCCCCGGAAGACCCATTGCACCCATCCCTCGGCTGTAGGGGGCAAGATTGATTTTTTCTGAAAAAGTATTTTGCGGGGGAGTTGCAGAAAGTGACATATAGTTATTAAGATTAAACATCTGAAAAGGAAATGGGGGATTATTTGTCAGTACACCGACGGGGTTATTATGCACGAATATCCCCTCACGCAGTGCCTCAATTACTATGCTCTCTTTTCTGTCTGCTATAATCCAGTGCAGGGGAGATGGCGGAAGTTCGGGGCTGAAAACATCGTCTGTAATATTTATTTTTTTAATCAGCTTTTTTGCATCAGCTACGTTTTCACACTGTGACAGTACCCACGGGATGAATTCAAAGGAGGGTATGTTATCACATTCCTTATTTAAAGGGCGGTAAAATGCATTTTCAGAAAAAAGAAGTCCTGCCATACTAAGACCTTTTTCGTTTGTCGCATCAAAATATAACGGATAGTCCTCGGAAACAACCGCCATTCCTATTAATGAAAAATGTGTATTAAGAGTTTTCATATGGCGAAAGGGGAGAGGGAAATTTCTTGGCGTAATTACAATTTTTTCGCCAAAGGAATGTTCGTAATCAAGGTTTCTGCCGAAATAATGGTCTGAAACAGTATACGTTATTGCAGTGCACATAAATCCTCCAAAAAAATAGTTTTTGATAGTATGTGCATTTTAAATTATTAAAATACCAAAAAGGGAATGTAGCAAAATGTATATTTATGCAATCCATTAAGTGGGGACGGTCCTGTTTTGGAACAAAAAACATAATTTTTCGTGCCAAAAGACTTAAAAAGTCTGTCAGGAGCCGTCCCCGAATGGCTTGCATTGTATATTAATACATTTTGCTACATCCCCTTTTGGTATCAAGAAAAATTTTTACGGAGTAGCATTAAATAACGGGGACAAAAATCGTTTGTCCGCAGATAATGTTACAATCCTTGATACCGTTGTTAGCTGAAATTTCATAAACAAATTCACGGATATCTGTACCCTTTGGTTTATACTCCTTTGCAATTGACCAGAGTGTATCACCGGGCTCAACAACAACGGAAACAACATTGTAACCGTCCATAGCTGCATCCTGCTTTGAAAAAGCAGCGTGTGCCGCCATAATAACTGTAATAACCAATATCATAAGAGCAGCGCTGCGCTGACGGCGGAGCTTTCTTGCCCTTTGTAATCTTCTGAGTTTGCTGCTTGTAACCATATATATAACCTCCAAACATTTGTTCGACTTACACCTATAATATAACAGAACATCTGTTCGAAGTCAATACTTTTTTGAAAAATTTTCCTAAAAATTTTCAAAAAGAAAATACCGAAGTATAGTTTAAAACCATACTTCGGTATTTTGTACTCCCGTTATTACCGGGAAAGGATAACACAGGTTATCCTTTTTATTTCATTGACTGCTCGTATGCAGAAATCATTTTCTTAACCATCTGTCCGCCTACGCTGCCGTTCTCTCTGCTTGTCTTGTCTCCGTTGTAACCCTGGTTAAGTGTTACACCAACTTCGTTAGCGGCTTCCATCTTAAAACGGTTAAGTGCCTCTCTTGCTTCGGGTACTAAAACTTTTGATCTGCTCATTTTCATTTTCTCCTTTTAATTTTTTTTAATCTTTTTTTAAGCAAAGGCTCTTTTTCAGTGCCAAAGCTTACGTTACTATTTTTCTACGCACAGAAAAATATATTCAGCCAATGTTTGGCTATAAAAGGAGAAAAAGTAAGCTTTAAAAATTTAAAAAATTTATTTGATTGTTATACTCCGATATATGCGCTAAACCAAGATGGTTTCCTTTTCTTTTTTCTGTGTTTTCATAGCGGGTATAACAAAATTAATTCCGTCTTTTATAATTTCAAATTCGGTTTTTTCTGCATCTGAAATTTCCCCGTCAGCACAAAGGCGCATTTTCCCGTCAAGGGGTGTTATAACCGCCTTTTTACATTTTGTTGTAAATATTACGTTCTCAATCTTGCGTAAATTTATGTGTGTTCCTTTCATATAGAAAGGAAGCTTGGTAAGGAAATTAAGGCGTGAAATATTATAAATTATATTAACGTTTATAAATCCGTCCTTTATTGAGGCAAGAGGATTGCTTTTTATACCGCCGCCGCAATAGCTTCCGTTTGCCAGAGAGGTAAGAAGAAGAGGACCGCAATGCTTTTTCTTGCCGTCAAGCTCAATTAAAAGCTTTGCGCCTTTCTTTTTTATAAGCACTACAAAAATAGATAAAAGGTAGGCGAGAGAGCCTGAAATAAAAGGCTTCTTCTTCATACTTGCGGTCATATCGGCTACATTACAGTCAAAGCCGATATTAAACATATTAACGCAGTAACCCGTCTTTTCCTTTCCGTTTAATGTTGTACGGTAGCGTATAACGTCGCACTTTGTGCTTTCGCCCTCAATTTGTGCGGCAATGCTTGAAAAATCACCACCTTGTGCAAAATTTCTGCAAAAATCATTACCCGTGCCAAGCGGTATGACGCCAATCTCGGAATCAGGACACTCCGATGCTCCGCTTACTACTTCGCCAAGTGTTCCGTCTCCTCCGCACGCAATAAAACGTGCCGCACCGTGAATTTCACAATATTCTTTCACAAAACACTCTGCATCACCGGGGGCGGAAGTAACGTGTAATCCAATATCTTCATTCAGAAATAAAGAAACCTCTTTAATTTTGTCAATCAGCTTTTCGGTGTCAGTTCCCTGACCTGCCATAGGATTTATTATAAAAACAGTTTTCATAATAAGCACCTCGCCAAAATCTTCCTATAAAAGACAGTTTAACACAAATTCTGACAAGGTGCAAGAAAATAGGGTGTAAAAAACTCGTATTTTTACACCCTATTTTCTGATGTTTATTTAATTTCTATTATTTTTTCACCCTTGCTTATACTTGTAACTGCTTTGATGTTTATACTGTTGTAATCATTGCTGTTACAAATAATCATCGGGGTAGTAAGCTTATATCCTGCTTTTTTGATTTGCTCGATATCAAAGGAAATGAGAAGGTCGCCCTTTTTGACTTTCTGTCCGCTTTCTATATGGGCTTTAAAGAACTTACCGCCAAGCTTAACGGTATCAATTCCGATATGAAGAAGTATTTCGCATCCGTCATCACTTCTCAGGTTTACTGCGTGCTTTGTATCAAAAAGCATTTCCACTGTTCCGTCGCACGGGGAATAGAGCTTACCTTCAGACGGCTCTATTGCAATTCCGTCGCCCAGTGCTTTTGAGGAAAATGCCTCATCAGGGACATCCTCAAGCTTTACGAGCTTTCCGTTTAAATGTGCGTAGAGGCTGATACTTTTCTCGTTCTTTTCAGCCTTTTTCATAGGAATGTCAGTAGGGGAAACATCCACATTAATCAAAAGATTTTCTGCATTATCAGACTCGGGACGTTCAAGGAAATCGTCAAGGTTTGATTTTACCACCGAAACCTGCGGACCGTATACAATCTGCACACCGTTACCCTTGTGAATAACACCTGATGCACCGCTTTGGCGAAGGTAGGAATCAGCCACCTTGTCTGCATCCTTTACCGTAACACGAAGCCTTGTAGCACAGCAGTCAATATCTGTAATATTGTCTTTACCGCCCAACCCTTTTAATATAAGTGCACTTGTACGGCTCTTATCACTGATGGGAGAGGGGTTTTTCCTGCTTTCTTCAAGATCCTTACGGGTGTAGAGCTTGGTTTCTTCATCGTCAGATTCTCTGCCGGGTGTTCTGAAACCAAATTTTGTTATCATAAAGCGGAAGATAAAGTAATATATCACTGCATATACAAGTCCTACAATGACAATCCATATCCAGTTTGTCTTTGCGTTACCCTGTAATATACCAAACAGTGTCAAATCGATAAGACCTCCCGAGAAGGTCATACCTACACCTACACCGAAAATATGCATCAGCATATATGAAAGTCCTGCAAGTATACAGTGTACAACATACATAACAGGTGCAACAAAAAGGAAGGTAAACTCAATTGGCTCTGTAATACCTGTCAACATTGAGGTAAGTGCCGCAGAAAGCAAAAGTCCGCCGACAAGCTTTCTTTTTTCGGGGCGTGCCGTTTTATACATTGCATATGCTGCAGCAGGCAGACCGAAAATCATAAACGGGAATTTACCTGACATAAATCTTGTTGCTGATACAGAGAACTGTGTTGTTGCCTTTGATGCAAGCTCTGCAAAGAAAATATTCTGCGCACCCTGAACTGTCACACCGTCTATAACCATAGAGCCGCCAAGCTGTGTCTGCCAGAACGGCATATAGAAAACGTGATGAAGTCCAAAGGGGATAAGAGCTCTTTCAATTATACCGTAAATCCACGTTCCTATATATCCTGAGCGAAGTACTAAGTTTCCGAGCTGTGCAATACCGTTTTGAACGACAGGCCATATATAAAACATCAGTATACCTACAACAAGGTACACAATGCTGCATATAATCGGCACAAAACGTGTTCCACCGAAGAACGATAAAACCTGCGGCAGCTCGATTTTATAAAATCTGTTATGCAGTGCCGCAACACCAAGACCTACAATAATACCGCCGAAAACACCCATCTGAAGAGTTGGTATTCCAAGTGCGGTTGCTGTTGAGTTGGGGGGCATTGCCTCTACACCGCCACGTGCGGCAATAAGGGTGCTGATTGCAGTATTCATTATAAGGTAGGAGATGGCACCTGAAAGTGCGGCTACCTCTTTTTCTCTTTTTGCCATACCTATGGCAACACCCATTGCGAAAAGAAGTGCAAGGTTGTCAAAAACCACACTGCCGGTCTTACTCATAATGTCAAGAATTGTGTAGAGAAGTCCGCCCTCTCTGATGATGTTTGTCAGGCGGTACGCTTCAAGAGTAGTGGGGTTAGTGAATGAACTGCCTATACCGAGAAGAAGTCCGGCAACAGGCAAAAGTGCAATCGGCAGCATAAAGGAGCGGCCGACTCTTTGCAGTACTCCAAAAATTTTATCTTTCATATCTACTTCCTCCTAATAGTTGTATCGTGCCACCACTTTGCACAAATTATCCAAAAAAAGAAAGAAGTATAAAATTTTTCATAATAAAAGCGGCACCCTCATAAGGATTGCCGCTTTTGCTATGAAAATTTGCATTAATCAAGACATAATTAAATATGTTCTTTTTTCTTTTGTTGTTTGTTGGAATACATAAGTGTATCAGCCTTTTTATAGGCTTCCTCAAATGGTTTTGTATCATTGAAATCTACCATGCAACAGCCATAAGACACTGTAATGCCGTTTAAGGTATATAAGTTTTTATTCATTTTTCTGATTTGGTTTTCAACGTCTGATAATTGTATGTTTTTGAACAGTAAAACGAATTCATCTCCGCCAATTCGGAAACTCCTACACTCAAATTGTTCAAAGTGTTCCTTAATGACAGAGCCTACACGTTTTAGTATTTCATCACCTGCCGCATGCCCATTTGTATCATTGATGCTTTTAAACCCATCAATATCCATCATTACAAATATAAAAGATACATCATTACTGTTCCTGTGATTAAACACCAGTCTTTTTGTATGTTTCATATATGCTACTCTGTTTTGCATATTTGTAAGAACATCTATGTATGCAATTTTTTCAAGTTCAACATTTTCATACGTTTTTTTATTCATTAAAGAAATACTTTTTACTGTATCAAAAATCAAAATTAAAGTTGAATAAAAAATGATGCTGAAAATCACAAAATCAATAGCAATAACCCTTGCTTTATTTCTTTCAATAACACTAAAAGCATATTGATTTACAAACTGTATTAAAAAGAAAACTAATATAATATTAAGTTTCCACCAGCCTGAATTAAAAAATATTTTATATTTTCGATAGGTAGGAATTAAAAACTTATATAAAAATATATGCATTAATATTACTGTGATTGTTGTATAAATATACAAATGAGAATTGCTCTCTAAAAAGACTGATAAAATCAAATTTGCACCAATACAAATGCAAAATGAATTTGAGTATGTCAAAAAAAGAAAAAGGTTTTCGCCAACAGAACCTATTGACGTTAAGTAAAAGAAGATAGCCTGCATAAATAGCGTACCCCAAAAAACGTATACCGCATTTTTTTGAAATATCATAAGGCACACAGAAAATAATGCGTATATCCCCCAAAAACAAGCTGTCAGTAGTTTATTGTATTTCTGTTTTTGAAGATATAATGCTCCTGTAATATGAGATAAAAGTATTGTTAATATGCCAAAGTAATTCATATAGTAATTGTTTTCCCCCAGTTGCTTAAATCGCCAACAAAATTGCAGAGACTTGCGATGCAAACCTCTCAGCCCTTATTATTACAAGTTTTTTAATTATCAAGAAAAATACGATTTTTATTACATAGAAATTGCGTCTGATTAAAACATTTTTGTCTTTTCAAATATTTTTATAAGTATTATTCCAATAATAATACCTGCAACACCCTGAACTGCATTTGGGGGAATGTTTATAAGCGACGGTGCAAACCCGTATAAAAATCCTTCGAAAACAAAATATCCCAAAATCATTGCGATTTCTGCAAAAATACCGCCGATAACTCTTGCGGGCGTATTTCCAAATTTGTTACTAAAACATTTCTGGCACAAATACGCAATGATTGCCATAATCCCCTTAATTACAAAGGTTGCAGGGGCATACACAACATAACCTGAAAATATATCTGCAAGTGCAGAGCCTGTCCCCGCACAAAGAAATGCATACATCGGGGAAAGGAGCCATCCTGAAAGCAGTACCACACAGTCACCAAGATTTATGTATCCTTTCAGCGGAGAAGGTATTTTGATAATCATTGTTGCCGTGCAGCAAAGCGCTGCAAGCATTGAAGCAATTACAATTTTTTGCGTTTTTGTTTTCATTTTTAAAACCTCTTTACAAAATTTTTTGTTTATTATATAATAAATCTGAATATATTACAATTACCAATTAAGGAGTTTTTAATATAACCAGATGAAATACTCAATCAATCTTAATTCTAAACAAAAGGCATATGTGCAGCTTTATAAACAGCTCAGAACCGATATAATAAACTCAGTTTATAAATACGGCGACAAGCTTCCTTCCAAGCGTATTCTTGCAGAGGAAACATTGACAAGTGTTATTACTGTAGAACACTCATATGCCATACTGCGTGATGAAGGATATATAGAATCCAAGCAACGCAGCGGATACTTTGTTACATATCGAAAAAATGATTTTGTACCTATAGTCGAGAATGAAACTTATGATATATTCCCTGATCACCACAATTATCATACAGATGAATTACCCTTTTCTGTGCTTGCAAAAACAATGCGCAATGTAATATCAAAATACGGCAAAGAGATTTTAATAAAATCTCCGAATGCAGGTTGCAGCCAACTCAGAAAGGCAATTTCTGATTATCTTGCAAGAGGAAAAGGAATTAATGTTTCGTATAATCAGATTGTAATTGGTTCCGGCGCTGAATATCTCTACGGGCTTATCGTACAGTTTTTAGGACAAGATAAGATATATGCACTTGAAAACCCGTCTTACGAAAAGATACACTCTGTATACAGAGCAAACGGAGCCCAGTGTGATTTGTTAAATCTTGGAAAGGACGGAATTCTTACATCACAACTTACCAAAACCAAAGCATCAGTCTTACATATAACCCCATTTCGAAGCTTCCCAAGCGGTGTCACTGCAAGTGCCTCAAAACGAAATGAGTATATTAAATGGGCAACAGATAGAAACGGGGTTATTATTGAAGATGATTTTAATTCGGAGTTTACTGTATCCATGAAGAACGAGGATACAGTTTTTTCGCTCGAACCCAGTCGCAGTGTTATATATGTGAATACCTTCACAAAGACAATTGCTCCCTCTATGAGAATAGGATATATGGTTTTACCCGAGGAGCTTGTTAAGCCTTTCTTTGATAAGATGGGATTTTACTCCTGCAGCGTTCCTGTATTTGAGCAGTATGTTCTTGCAGAGTTTATTGCGGGCGGTGATTTTGAAAGGCATATAAACCGAACAAGGAGAAAACTTCGCCAGATGCTGAAAAAAAAGTAAAGTGCAGATTTATGCTGTACTTTACTTTTTTTACCGTATAGGAAACCAAATTGCGTAAATCAAGACGCATGAAACTATGGTTGCATAAAGCCGGAGTGAGATATGAGTGCAGGCTCAGCCTGCTTTTTACAGAATGTCTATGTGCTCGCCGTTTAATGCCTTGTTCATACTTCTGACTGCACAGAATTTTCCGCACATAGAACAGCTTTCATCAATTTCAGGTTTTCTGTCATTGCGGATTTTCTCTGCTGTTTTGGGATCGAGCGAGCATTCCCACTGCATATCCCAATCAAATTTTCTTCGTGCATCAGCCATTTTATCATCAATATCCCTTGCGTGTGGAATATGCTTTGCAATATCCGCAGCGTGTGCCGCAATTTTTGATGCAATAATACCTTGTTTTACATCTTCGACATTGGGAAGTGCAAGATGCTCTGCAGGTGTCACATAGCAGAGAAAAGCCGCGCCCGATGCCGCAGCTAAAGCGCCACCAATAGCAGAGGTTATATGGTCATAACCTGGAGCAATGTCAGTTACAATAGGTCCTAACACATAAAACGGTGCTCCCATACAGATTGTTTGTTGTAGTTTCATATTTGCCTCAATCTGATCAAGCGGCATATGCCCGGGACCTTCTACCATAACCTGAACATCCTTTTCCCAAGCTCTTTTTGTGAGTTCTCCGAGACGTACAAGTTCCTCAATCTGACATACATCACTGCTGTCCGCAAGACATCCGGGACGGCAAGCATCCCCAAGCGAGATTGTGACGTCATATTCACGGCATATATCAAGTATTTCATCATAATACTCATAAAACGGGTTTTCATTTCCTGTCATACTCATCCACGCAAATACAAGAGAGCCGCCACGAGAGACAATATTCATTTTTCTTTTATGGTTTTTAATCTGCTCAATAGTCTTTCTTGTAATTCCGCAATGCAGCGTAACAAAGTCCACACCGTCTTCAGCGTGAAGTCTTATAACATCAATAAAATCTTTCGCAGTAAGCGTATCTAAATCTCTTTGGTAATGAATAACACTGTCATATACAGGAACAGTGCCAATCATAGCTGGACATTCTTTGATAAGCTTTTGTCTGAACGGTTGAGTGTTTCCGTGAGAAGATAAATCCATAATTGCTTCAGCACCCATATTCACTGCTGCCATTACTTTTTCCATCTCAATATCGTAATCCTTGCAATCTCTTGACACGCCGAGATTAACATTGATTTTCGTTCGGAGCATTGAGCCTATTCCATTTGGTTCAAGACAAGTATGCAGTTTGTTCTTGCAGATTACAACCTGACCTTTTGCTACGAGGTCTCTTATTTCTTCCTCACTTCTGTATTCCTTTTTTGCCACAGATTTCATTTCAGGTGTTATAATACCTCTTTTTGCGGCATCCATCTGTGTAGTATAATTTCTCATTTTACTCGTCCTTTCAAACTATGTATTTTGGCTTTAAATCAAAGTTATGCATAAGCGGTCCTGAGCCATTTCCCAAATCAAGCCCTGCCATAAGAGCCTTAGAAATATATTCTTTTGCTTTTTCTACTGATTTCGTAAGACTTAACCCTTTCGCAAGATTTGATGCAATGGCAGAAGAAAGTGTGCATCCCGTTCCGTGCGTGTTTGGATTATCTATTCTCTTACCGTCAAACCATATAATCCTGCCGTTTTCGCATAAAAGGTCGTTTGCATCCTTTATACTGTGACCGCCTTTTAAGAGGACACTGCACCCATAGCTTTTTTCGATAAACTCTGCCGCCTTAATCATATCTTCCTTGCCCGCAATTTTCATATCTGACAAAATTTCTGCCTCGGGGATATTGGGCGTTACAAGAGTTGCAAGGGGCAGAAGTTTTGAAACCAATGTTTTTATTGCATCTGTTTTTATAAGAACAGAGCCGCTTGTTGAAACCATTACGGGGTCTACAACAATGTTATTTGCGTTATAATATTTAAGTCTGTCTGCAATTACATCAATAAGCTCCTTTGATGACACCATCCCGATTTTTACGCTATCGGGAAATATATCCTCAAATACTGCATCTATCTGTTCTTTCAGAAATTCAGGCGTAACCTCTGAAATTGCCCTTACCCCAAGTGTGTTTTGTGCAGTAAGTGCCGTAATCGCACTCATTGCATAAACACCGTTCATTGTCATAGCTTTAATATCTGCCTGAATACCTGCACCGCCACTTGAATCACTGCCTGCAATAGAAAGTACTGCTTCCATTTTTTTCTCTTTTACCATAGCTTTATCTCCTTTGCTTTTTCAATAAGTTCAATTGCAGCCTTTTTAGGATTTTCTGCTTTCATAATTGCAGATACCACGCAAATTCCACCGATAGGTATTCCTTTAAGAATATCAATATTATCCTTGTTAAGTCCGCCGATAGCATTAGCAGGTACAGGAACGCTATTGCAAATATCTTTTAATGTGTAGGTAGATGTCAAAACCGTCTTTACCTTTGTTGTTGTAGGGTAAATGGCACCAACACCGAGATAGTCCGCTCCTTGTGTGTAGGCTTCCTTTGCTTGCGAAACTGTCTTTGCAGTCGCACCTACAATTTTATCTTCGCCCATAAGTTTTCTTGCAATAAAAACGGGCATATCGCTCTGTCCTAAATGAACACCCTCGGCATTGATTGCTAATGCTACATCAACTCTGTCGTCAATAATAAGCGGAACATTATATTTTTTTGTAATACTGTGGACTTTTCGGGCAAGCTCTATATATTCTCTTGTGGTCTTTTCTTTTTCACGAAGCTGTAATAATGTAGCGCCGCCTTTTAATGCTTCTTCTGTGCGGAAAAGAAATTCTTCCTCAGAGAAATTTGTACTGTCAGTTATAAAGTATAATTTTGTATTTAATGATTTCATTTGCTACACCTCACACATACAGATAATCGTTAAGCACGGGTTGTAACCCTTCATCTGCAATATCTTTATACATCGCATCAAGGCTACGGTTATCATCAATTTCAAATTGTTCATCTCCCTGAGCACCGTCAGCTTCTTTTTTTGTATATTTGCTTTCGTGGTCACCTATGCCCGTTGAAACACCTGCTGAAACTTTTGTTGCAGCTATTTTGACAATGCCGTTTCTGAAAGATGCGCTTTCACGGGAAGATACGGTGATACCCACAAACGGGAGAAAAATTCTGTAAGCACATATAATCTGACAAAGCTGTTTTTCGTGAACATCAAGGGGATTTATTTTTTCGTTATTTACAATAGGCCTTAGTCTTGGGCAAGAGAGCGACATTTCTGCGTGAGGATATTTCTTTTGCAAGAAATAAACATGAAGTGCACTTGCCAAAGCATCCTTTCTGAAATCTGAAAGTCCTAAAAGCGCTGAAAATGCCACACCCCGCATGCCCGCCCTGAGTGCCCGCTCCTGGGCGTCAAAGCGGTAAGGCCATACACGTTTAGCCCCCAGCAGATGGAGCTTTTCATATTTTTCGGTATCGTATGTTTCCTGAAAAACGGTTACATAGTCAGCTCCGCACTCATGAAGATATTTATATTCATCAGTATTTACGGGATAAATTTCAAGTCCAACCATTCTGAAATACTTTCTTGCGAGCTTGCACGCCTCGCCGATATAGTCTATATTGCTATGAGCACGACTTTCGCCCGTAAGTATTAAAATTTCCTCCATACCACTATCTGCTATAACTTTCATTTCTTTTTCAATCTGCTCTGTAGAAAGCTTCATTCGCTTGATATGGTTATAACAGTTAAAACCGCAATAAACGCAGTAGTTTTCACAATAATTTGCTATGTAAAGCGGTGTGAACAGATAAACAGTATTCCCAAAATGTTTACTTGTTTCAAGTCTTGCTTTTTCTGCCATTTGTTCTAAATAGGCTTCAGCCGCAGGAGAGAGAAGTGCCTTAAAATCTTCAATAGTACATTTATCGTGCTGAAGAGCCGTTTTTACATCTTCCTCCGTATATTTTGAATAGTCAAAGGAATTCATTTGCTCCATTACATTTTTGCACACATCAGACTCGATTATCTCCATCCCCGGAAGATATTCCATATGATTTGTACGGGAGGACGGCTTTGTTTCTATGCGGTGCTTTTTTTCGAGTGCTTCTTTTGATAAAAATTCCGAGTCAACAAAAAATTGATTTTCCATAGTTTGCCTCCTAATCACGCAAAAATCCCGTAAGAGGGTCTGAAGCTGATGCACCACGGGTAAGAACTCTGCCAAGACCTGACAAATATGCCTTTCTGCCTGCTTCAATAGCATTTTTGAAAGCAGATGCCATAAGTGGCAGATTTCCGCTTGTTGCGAGTGCCGTATTTGCCATAATAGCGGCAGCCCCCATTTCCATAGCTTCGCAGGCCTGTGATGGCTTACCAATACCTGCATCAACAATAACCGGCAAATCAATTTCATCAATGAGTATCTGAATAAAATCCTTTGTCGCAAGACCTTTATTTGAACCTATCGGAGAAGCAAGGGGCATTACAGCCCCTGCCCCTGCATTAACAAGGTCACGGGCAACATTCAGGTCGGGGTACATATACGGCATTACAACGAAACCGTCATTTGCTAAAATTTCTGTTGCCTTTATAGTTTCCTGATTGTCAGGCAGTAAATATTTTGAGTCACGCATAATTTCAATCTTAACAAAATTACCGCAACCAAGTTCACGGGCAAGCCTTGCAATTCTTACTGCTTCCTGGGCAGTTCTTGCTCCGCTTGTGTTAGGTAAAAGAGTAATTCCATCAGGAATATAGTCAAGTATGTTTTCTTGCTCCTTTGTATTGGCTCTGCGGACTGCGAGTGTAATAATCTCAGCTCCGGCATCTTTTACCGCTGCTTCAATAAGATTTAATGAGTATTTACCTGAACCTAATATAAAGCGGGAATTAAATTCGTGTCCGCCAATTACAAGCTTATCATTATTCATAATAAAACCTTCCTTATTCTTCAAAATTTTCTGATATAATTCTGAGCACCATATGTGCCTGATGAGAAGCACATACACAAACTCTTGATGCCACAAGACCAATTGTGTCTTTGACATCACTTTTCTCATCACCGCAAAGATAAAAACGGTTTGAAACTTTTCTCGTTTTAATTAAATTGGCACTATGAAGTCCTGCCATTCCTGATGCGGCAACGATATATTTTTCTGGCATTTTTGTTAAAACAAAGTTAACAATATCTGCTTTTGCTTCTGCATTATCAAATGCTTCGCAGATTATATCGGCACTTTTTAAAAGCTTATAATAATTGTTTTCATCCAAATAAGCAGTATGTATTTCTGTTTCAAGATATGGTGCAACTTCCTTGAGATTGCAAATCAGAGCTTCGGTCTTATACATACCAATCTGTGAGGCTTTATATTGCTGCCTGTGTAAATTTGTAATATCAACCTTATCAAAATCAATCAGTATTAGTTTTCCAACACCTGCTCTTGCAAGTAATATTGCAATGTTTGAGCCAAGACCTCCAAGACCGCAAATTGCAACTGTTGACGATGAAATTTTACTGTGCAACTCTTTACCGTGCCTTTCCTCAAGTGCCTTTATCCATTCATTTTTATCAGGTATCATATTAACCTCCTCCTACGAAACTTACAACCTCAACGCTATCGCCGTCACAAAAGTTTGTATTTTCGTATTGTGATTTTGCGAGAATTTCTCCGTTCAATTCTACTGCAACACGATTTATATCGTATCCTGCATCCGATAGATACTTTGCTATGCTTATGCCGATGGCATCAAAGCTTTCTCCGTTAATCTTTACCATCCTATTCACCTCCATTGCAATAAAAAAAGGAAGCTACCGATTTGGTAACTTCCAATTATACATCGTTATTCCTTAGCTGTTGCTCAGGCATCCCTACGTTGGCATTATCCAAATCAGGTTCTCGGTCGAAGGTCATACCTTCCTCTCAGCCTGTAATACAAGCTCCCGTTTTTTTATTTATTTTTGTATATTAAATTAAATTATTCCCACTCGCTCATGGTTTTGTAACCTCAACTGAATAAGCTAATAAATCGTGTTTCGCAGTGGTCATATTCTATATATTACCATAATTCTTTTGACTTTTCAATATTTTGTTGCCAAAATGTTGCCACAGCTTTTGCTATTTATGTTTTCGTATATATTGAAATATCAATTTTGATAAATCTTTTATACTATCATCTAGTTCCTTAGCGGTGTTTTTATGGTCAATCAATCCGGAAGAGGAATGTGATATCGGATTAGAATTCCGCAGGTTATGTGCAGTTGATATTATAGTTTCGCTATCTTCTATTTCTGCATAAAACCCAAGAAAAGCCTTTTCTTTATAAAATCCTTTATAATTGGGCTTTTTTCCCTCATGGTTTTCATTAAATACAAAATCCAAGTCGGCAGTTACTCTGTCAAAAAAGTTTTTATAATATGCAAATGCAGCCATGTTGTTTTTTCTCTTTGTTTCACACAAGTACATAAAATATAAGTATGCCGCCTTGTTATCTTTCTTAATAATATCACAAAGCCGATTGATACGATGCGGTTTTATCGAAATGACAAAACTTTCTTTGCACCCATCTGTGTAATATCTGAATAAATTTGGATGGTATTCCTTTATTATATTCAATAAATCCCAATGCTGAAATTTACTTTGTATTAAATATGAGATAGCAATTGTTGTATCATAAGAATTCCACTTACCACTTCGATAACGAGTAAACAATTGATTCAGAAACGCTCTTATTGCTTTACCGCATTGCGTTTTCATAATCATTACTGTTAATCTTTTTGGATCTAAATTTATGAAAGCTATACTTTGTTTGATTAACTCAAGAATTTGATTGGCTACTTCTTGTGTATGTAGCTCTTCTTCATTTTCATACACAAAATAATTAAAAACTTCATTTGGAGTAAATTCGATATCTTTTGAAGTAAAGTGTTTATCTATAAGCTCATTATACCTCTCTACATCAACACTATCAAAAATAAGTTCATCTGATAAGTCCTGTAAAAATCTCAACAAAGCACCTTTAAACAAGTCTTCTATGTTGTGTTTCTGTCCATTATAGTATTCGTCATACAATGATTTTTTTAGTTCCTCATTTATTTCTGATGCCTTTCTGATACAACACTTCTTCGTATTCAAGGATAAACCATATTCTTTTAATATAGAGGAATATTCATTCCTTATTTCATTATAAGTATCTCCTAAATACATCAAAGATTTATCAGAAGCTATTAAAATATACAAATCATCCACATATCTAACCATACGAAAAGATGTAATATCAGGAACCTTTGCATCTAAAAATTCATGTAGTTTTAAATCAACATTGTCTAAATAAACGACAGTTGACAGATACGATGAAGCAACACTATTTTCTATCAGTGGAAATCTCCCATCACCACAATATGTAAGTAACTCCTTATAAATTTGCAATTGTGTTTGCGAAAATTTAACATCAGCAGCATTACATACAGCATCAATTTGAGATATAAGTTTATCTACATTAATATTTGAGAAAAAGTTAGTAATGTCCGTTTTTATAAAATACTGATATCCGTCAATACAAGCATTTAATTCTTTAAAGAAATTATCATAATCTTGCTTATACTTAGGGCGCATAAATTCATAATTTCCCGCATAATAAACCGAAACATTTTGTGGTCTTATGGGATTATACTCATTAAATATTTCTTTTCCAACTGACTGTAGCACTAAATATAAAATTGGTGAAATAAGCGATGAATTTCTAAAACTTCCATCGCTTTTTTGCAAATAATTTTCAGACTGTTGCATAGCATCAGGAAAAAATACTATTGACGATGTTTTTATATATCGCTCATAAAAATCTTCACTTGATATGTACCCTTTGTCTTCTCTAGAAATTTTAGTGAAGGGAAACCATTGTAAGTATGCTTTTGCAGAAAGAGTGTTTAATGAAAAATACATTTCACAAATACTTTTCCATGTATCATAACTTATACCTAACAATAGAACACCTCCACCCACAATTTGTATTCAAATAATTTTGATATAGTTTTTAATATCACATTTCCTTAATAAAACCTATATTATATAACTTGTCCACTAGTGCAATTATATTTTCTGTTTGCACATCATCACTATCAAAAACAACAGACGCTACATAATCAGGTTTCTGATTACGTTCATGTGCGTTCATATCGAAAATATAAAACTTAAGTCTAAGGTCATCACATACATATCCGCCAATATGTGTTTTGTCTACGTCAAATTCAGAATAATGTGAAATAATTGATGAACCATCCTCAGCGGAAATAGTGTAGCTATAGCTATCTTTCAAGTGCAATCTTATATAGCTGGTTTCTTTTTCATCAAATAACCGGAATAAATTTTTAAGCAGCGTAAATGCTTTAAGGAAATTATATGGTGACACAAAGAAACTAATTCTTGCACAATTGTCATGTGCAGTATGATTTGTTCCAATCGTTTTATTCTCCTTGCGGTAAATTATTTTAACACCATTAGCAACTATACAAGCGGTTCTTTCACTGTGGTATTTATCATTTCTTGAAAAAGAAATATGATTATCTTCTAAATAACCAACAATGCTATTAAAAAATTTTTCAATATCGTATTTGATGCTTTTTCCATCTACTGTTTGTTCTCCGTATATTATGCACTCAGCTTTTTCGATTACATTTTCAAAATTAACTGTATTAAATGATTCCGCAGAAAGATTCTTAATAACTTCTAAGTAATCGTTATGTTCAAAAGCATTTGAAAAATGGTATTCAAATGTTCTATTTACAATGGTAATAAAATTATTAAGACTATCTTCTGAAGATATATTGAACCCTTGCAGCAAGTTGAGTGGCGCTTTTAATGAGCCAATATCCACACCTATTCCTACGGGAATAACTTGAATTCCTTTCGAATAAGCATAACCCGCTTCAAAATATATCCAACCCGAAGAAATAGAGTTTTCAGTTACAAAAACAAACATAATTTGTGCTGCTTGCAACCCTTCTTCTATTTTATGAATCCAATTAGTACCAAAAGGGATGCTTTGTCCATCACTAGACATAAAAATATCCATAACTCCGCCCGTTACCGAGTCCAACTTATTTTTTATTGAAAGAATTATATCCTTATCTTTCGATGAATGACTAAAAAACAATGTGGGTTTGCCCATATTTATTTGTTCACCTCTCACTTTCTAAACACGAATAAATACTAACACACACAAGCCTCAAGTACTCTTATCAGCACCCTATAGTTGTCAACAGACAATATTGATGCTTCTAAGAGTTCTTCTTTATCTACATTTCCCCAATTAAGGTCATATCCCATACGCTTTGCCATAAGGCGGATAAATTCACGGATAGAACGACCATTGCCCTCTCTGAAAGGATGTATAATGTTGAGTTCTGCCATAACATATGCCAAATTATCAAAAAACTTTTCTTCGTCGGTTTCCTTGAGCATATTTTTCTCTTTTATTTTTGCAAATACTTTATCAAGCTCTCTATCAATCAAGTTCGGCGGATAAAACATTGTATCCGCTTTACTAATTTGCTCTCGTCTGATTTTACCGGCAAACGAATAAATATCTTCAAAAATAAACTTGTGTATATTCATAAGATGCGCTTTTGAAAAGTTACCCTTTATCGGATTCTTCAAAAGTTCCATTTGCTTAATAAGTGTAATTTCTTCTTCAGCGGTTTTGAGAAGTTTATTATCTCTTATATTCAATTTATTTTTCAATATATTACTATCGGGATAGCAATAAATTGATTGGGTAGTTGTATAAACATCGTATTTCGAAAACATAATTACACCCTCTGCATATATTTAAGCTTCAATTCTTCGATTACATCAGTATAGCTTACTTTGCCACTATCAATTCTTTTGAGGTTTTTAATACTTTCTTCGCTAACGGTCATACTCTCTACTGCAAATGTTCCTTTTAGATTTTTTAAATTGCTTTCAAAATCGTTAGATGCCATATCTGTTTTATTTCTCCAATCGGTATATTTACCTGATTTAATTCTCGCATCAGCAGGTTTCTCTGCATCTTTTGGTAAAAGCCAAGCGCCTGCAATTTTCTTTGCGCCAATAATTCTCCCCTCATTACACAAAACGGTAATTCTTCTTACAGAAATTCCCCACATTAAACTTGCTTCTTTTATTGTTAGTATATCCATTTCAACACCTCATTTATAAACATTATATACCATAAATAGAATAATGTCAATATATTCATAAAATTATGTGGAATTAGACAATGATTTTTCGCAGCAAAGGTCAAACAAGAAACATCTGTTACAATGTGCCTTTATATGTCTTTAAAAAGCCACAAAAAAATGTTATAATAATTTTCAATACTATCTTTTTGTTGCTTATATTCGTTATATATAGTAGAGATATTAAATATGAGCGTTCTAATAACGGGAAAGGAGGATTTTGTGGACATTGATTTTTTACTGATACAGAAAATGAAACGTGGCGACGAAAAAGCATTTGATATATTTGTGCATAAGTATTATGAAAGAATATTACGCTATTGTGCCTATCATTGCCAAGATGTTTCTTATGCGGAAGATTTAACGCAAGAAACTTTTGTCCGTTTCTTTTCAAAATTATCTGATTACCGTTATATAGGTAAAACCATAAACTATTTATATACTATAGCAGGCAATCTTTGTAAGGACTATTTCAAAAAGAAAAAAGAAAGTTTGTTAGATGAACCCTCTGCAGAGGTTGAAGATAAACTAAGTCAATCGGACACAGAAAAAATCCTCGATAGAATTACCATTGAAGCTGCGCTAAGGAGTCTGCCCGATGAACTTCGTGAGGTTATTATTCTTTATTATTTTCAAGAATTAAAACTTACGGAAATAGCAGATGCCTTAAATATAGGCTTACCATTGGTAAAATATAGACTAAGACAAGCAAAATTGAAATTGGAAAAGTTGCTAAAGGAGGATTGATTTTATGAGCTTAGATAAAAAGATTAAAGATTATAAAGAATCTATTAACGTGCTTCCCAACGAAGAAAAAATAAAAGATACTGTAACAAAATCAATAGATGCATTTTGTTCTGCTCAGCAGCAAAAAATATTAACCTATTGGGAGTTTTTATGGACGCAATTAAAACTTATACAAAAAAAATGGTGGTTTTTCCAACTGTTGCTCCTTATTGTGTTATGGATTGCATTACCTTCCATGAAAGGTGAACAGTTTATGCCAAAAACACTTGGGGTTATTGCTTCCTTATTCGTTATTTTAATTATTCCGGAGCTATGGAAAAATAAAACAAATAAATCGATGGAGATAGAATGTACGTCTTATTATTCATTGCGACAGATATATGCAGCAAGGATGATGTTATTCGGTATTGTTGATATTGTTTTGATTTCTCTGTTTTGTGTACTTTCTTCTCTTGTATGGGGGATTGTATTTTCAGAACTTTTGGTGCAATTTATTCTACCAATGGTAGTAACTTCTTGTATATGTTTTGGTATTTTATGCAGTAAGTATTCATTCAGCGAAACTATTGCTGTAATAATGTGTGTCTTATGGAGTGCTATATGGCTGCTTGTTGTTTTGAATGAAAATGTATATGTTGCGATTACCTTTCCCTTATGGATTATTTTTCTTGTAATCGCCTTTGCTTTTTTGGGTTTTACAATCTATCGAACGCTTTTCTACTGTAATAATTATTGGGAGGTACCTTTTTATGGAATTGATGTTAAATAATCTAACAAAAAAATTCGGGGATTTTACAGCAGTAAAATCTATTAACATTACTATGACAAACGGTATATATGGATTGTTAGGTGTTAATGGTGCAGGAAAAACGACGCTAATGAGAATGTTATGTACTTTATTAAAGCCTACAAAAGGTACTATAACCTGCAATGGTAAAGATATTTTCAAAATGGATGCTGATTACCGAAATTTATTAGGCTATTTGCCGCAAGATTTTGGTTTTTATCCGGATTTTACTGTAACTGACTATCTTCTTTACATCGCAACAATTAAGGGCATACGACCTGTTGTTGCTAAAAAGAGAACTAAAGAACTCATATCAAAAGTTGGACTTACTAATGTTACAAACAAGAAAATGAAAAAGCTATCGGGCGGAATGAAGCGACGTGTCGGGATTGCACAAGCAATGTTAAATGATCCGAAAATACTGATACTTGACGAGCCAACGGCAGGTCTTGATCCCAATGAAAGAATACGATTTAGAAATTTGATTAGTGAGCTTTCAAAGGAACGTTTGGTTTTGTTATCTACTCACATTGTTTCAGATATTGAATATATCGCAAATGAAATATGGTTGATGAAAGACGGTGCTATTGTGAATAAAGGCACCTTACAAGAAACCATAAATTCAATGCCGGAAAAAGTTTGGACTTGTTTTGTCTCAGAGGGAAAACTATCTACAATTACAAAACAATATAAGGTATCTAACATTAAATCAGGAGTTAATGGAGCAGAACTACGAATTATATCACCAAGCAAACCTTTTGAAGATGCAGTTTGTGTTGAGCCTACATTAGAAGATGTATTTTTATATTATTTTGGAGAAAAGGTTGGTGATGATGGTGCTGCGCTTTGAGTTGAAAAAAATCTTTTCAAAATCAACTAATAAAATTGTATGTTTAATATTAGCTATAACATTAGGTGTTATTTGTTACTTTGCTGCAGGATATGTGACGTATGTTGATAGAAACGGAGAAAAAACGTCGGGATTTGTTGCAGCACAATCCTTGAAAAAAGAGAAAAATCAATGGGCGGGATATATTACCGAAGATGTGTTGACAAAAGTTATTGAAGAAAATACACTCATCAACAATTCCGAAGAATATCTTTCTAATGATGTAAAAGAAAATGAAAAAGCATATTCAAAAAAACAGGGTTTTTCCGACATAAGAGAAATGATAAATAGAGCATTTTGCAGTTTTCAAGAATACAATTATTACCGGGCAGACAACGTCACAAAACAAGAGGTCAGTTCTTTTTATGATAGAAGAACATCCATTTTAAGGGAATGGTTAAATGCCGAAGAACAAGAACACTATTATTCAGAAAATGAAAAACAATTTTTAATTGAGCAATATGAGAAATTGAAGACGCCTCTCTATTATGAATATGCCGACGGGTGGGAAGCACTATTGGAATATGCACCATCAATTATTATGTTATTGATGTTAATTATGGGCTTTTTAGTTTCCGGTATCTTTTCCGATGAAACACAATTAAAAGCAGATTCTATTTTCTTTTCAACTAAATTGGGAAGAAATAAAGCTATAGTAGCAAAAATAGGAGCAGGAATTATCACAATTACCTTAATTTATTGGATAACTATGTTGCTATATTCAGGAATTGTATTAACCCTATTAGGATATGACGGAGCTAACTGTGTTATACAGAGCGGATTTGCAAATTGGAAAAGCTTTTATAACATTACTTACTTACAAGATTATTTATTGACCGTGTTTGGTGGATATTTAGGAAATTTATTTATCTTAACTTTATCTATGCTTGTATCTGCAAAAACACGCTCAAAAACTTTGGCAGTAGCCATACCTTTCATTTTGTTGTTTATACCGTCATTTCTCAACGGAATATCTGTACTATCAGAGGTTTTAGGACTTCTACCAGACCAACTGTTGCAAATATGTACTGTAATAAAGATGTTTAACTTGTATGAAATCGGAGGGAAAATAGTAGGTTCTGTAAGTATTCTCTTTACAATATATCCAATTCTTCTTTTTGTTCTTTTGCCTTTTATATATGGTATATATAGAAAGCATCAATGCACTTGAATATAAATGCAGATCGATAGATATAAGTATTAATTACAAGGGTATTATAAACGACATACAAAGAGAAAGGTGTAGCTATGAACGGCTACACCTTTTTAATTTGCTTGATATTATTTGCTTTCTAAAATCAGTTTTCTTGCAAGTATAAATAAGCTATTATCCACCGATGGAATATCCCTTGAAAGAGGATCTTTCATATATTCAACATCGGGATTAAAGTTAGGGTTGACTGATTGGTAAATTTTTATACGGGCTTTGAACTCTGCTTCTGCATAAGTGATTTTGCCGGATTTATAATCTTTAATCACGGGAGCAATGATAACTCTGACTTTTTCAAGATTATTTGCATAAAACAAGGAGTACAACCTCAATTGGTTATACTCCTTAAATATTCTTTTGTTCAAATTTTCAGCAACCCACAAGCTACTTGATATTATTCCCACTCTAACTTGACTTGTGTTTCATAGGTGTTATAGGGTGCTTTTGGTGTTATTTCAGGTAAGTTTTTGTTACCATTTTCCACCATTCCCACCATTCCACAACGAAAGTGTTGTCAAAAGTGTTCTCAGAGTGAATCTACCACCGCACATATTTTCGCAATTTCTTGCTTTGGGTTCTTCCACCAATTTGTACTCCATATGCGTTGGATTCTCCATCCTCTTGATTCCAGATACTTTTGTCTGTGGTAATCACGCTCTCGTGCTGATTTGGAACTGTGATAAAGACGTCCATCACATTCTATACCAAGAATGTAATTGCCATTCTTTTTGATAGCAAGGTCAATACTATATCCACCAATACCAACTTGTGTATCAACTTGATACCCTTTCTCAACAAGAGCATCATATACTTGATTTTCAAAGTCGCTATCAAAAGATACCGTTTGTCCTGGCGTGCTTTCATCACCGAACGATAACAAAATCTGCTTGGCAGTATCCTCGTCTTTTTCACTTACAGCAAAAGCGTACTCCAGATATTTTTTCAAGATTCGAGGACCCTCGTTTTTCGTGTCCTCGACTTGAAGTTCGGAAGGATTGATAGATGTTACTATATGTACTTTTTGCTTTGCTCGGCTTATGGCAACATTCAGTCTGTTTTCTCCACCTTGTTGATTCAGCCAACCAAAGTTTCTAACAATTCTTCCGTTCTCGTTTTTAGCATAACCGATAGAAAAGATAATTACATCTCGTTCATCACCTTGAACACTTTCGATGTTCTTGACAAACAAACCAATATCTTCTCCGTCATGCTTTCTTCCGAGTTCGGCTCTAATTCTCGAAGCAAACTCTGGATTTTTCGCACACTCTTCATCAATCAAGTCGTCAATAAGGTCTCTTTGAGTGATGTTAAATGTAATAATACCTATAGTTTCATCATTTTTTCTTTCCGCAAAGAAAGTCTTTAACAACTCAACTATATAGCGTGCCTCTTCTGTGTTTGCTCGATTAACCCACATACCATTTTCAATTTTATGAACTTCAATAGGCGAACGTTCTGGTTCTTCTGTTTTAGGAGAAACATACAGCCTGCCATTATAAAAAGCATAATTTGAAAATGCTATCAGTTCTTCATATTTGGAGCGATAGTGGAAGTTCAACAGTACATCTCTATACTTGAATCTTGCCAAATCCAAAAGGCTTTCTTCTTCAAGTGCTGCTGAAACCTCTTCGTCCTCACCCAGACTATCTTCATCATATTCAATTCGACCAGCGCCAAGATTTGACGGTCTCAACTGTTTGTGGTCTCCCGCAATTACAACCTTTTTTGCTCTCAAAATTGAGGGGATTCCTTTTTCAACAAACATTTGTGATGCCTCATCAAATATTACAAGGTCAAAAATTCCTGTTTGAAGGGGTATGATTTCCGAAACGACTTCGGGAGTCAGCAACCAGATTTTTACACTCTTGAACAACTCGAAATCAAACTTCTTAATAAACTTATTGACACTCCACTTGCGTTTGCTTTCTATTGCTCGGAGAATTTCTCCATGTCGTTTAGAGGTGGATATGTTATACATTTCTCCAGAAAGCAACAATTCAAGTTTTTGCTTGGTCAATTTTTGCTTTTGAGACATTGAATTGCTCATCGCACGAATAATAGTGTCGAAATTGTCAATATCTTGGAACACTTCTCTGTTTTGAGCCTCGAACTGTCCGATGTGATAATACAGAATTTGATTATACAGCGCATTATTTGAATCCTGAAGTGAGTAATTACACGAACTCTTGATATTCAACATAGAGTGTAAATAAACTCGTTCTTCTTCGGTCAATCTGTCAAACAATGCTTTTGTCTCTTGATATTCAGTATAGTGGTATGTACTTTCAATCACATCATCGATGCGTTGTAAGAGGATTTGTCGCAGTTGCTCTGTTGTTGTCGAGAAAAACTCAGTCAATATTGCTGTTGCTGTTTGATTGAGTTTTCCTTTGGTAAATATCTTGGCAATAAAGTTCTTGTTGTTCCATACTTCAATCTCACCTTTAAGGTCTGTGAGTTTTTGTGCGAGGACAACGATATCGTATTCAGTAAGATTACCTTTCGTATGGAAAAGCCAATGATATGCCGACATCAACTGAACATACTTGTCCAACTTTCCTGTTGTATTATCATCTGCGAATGCTCGGTGTATTTTATCTACCATTTCGTATTTAAGAGAGGTCAATGTCATATCCATTTTCGAGTTTATTATGGTCATTTTCTCTCTTTCGGCAGGGACAGCCAAATCAAACTTCTTGTTCTTTTGATAGAGTTTGTATGGTTCAATGCCGAACGAACTGGGAGCATATAACTTTTGAGCAATCACTTCAAGTCTTTTCACCAGAACATCAATTTCGCTTGAAAGACCGTCAAGAGAGATTTTCTCCTCTCCTACGAATCTACCTAACGAAACCATATGATGTAACTGTTTGTAGAACAAGTCCTTGTTTCCAACATCGTCAATCAACAGAGCATATTGAGACAGATTTCCCAATCGGGAATATACAACATCAAGAGCTGTCTTTTTTTCCGAAACCATCAATACGGTTTTGTTTTGGCTAACAAAGTTGGAAATCAAACTTGTTATTACCTGTGATTTACCAGTTCCTGGAGGGCCTTGTACAACAAGCTCATCCAATGAATCTATTGCCGAAATTACAGATTCCTGCGAACTGTTCAAGTCATTGATATAAAGTAAGTCGTGTTCGGATACAGTAAGTGGCTTGTCGTTAATTCTTATTTCTTTTTCTCCAGAATAAGAATCATCCTGCCAACTTTCACCTGCGTCAACCAATAAGTCGTTGAGCAAGGTGTTGATTTCATTATTTTTAATTATATTGTCAAAGTCCTTTTGTATCGAGTTGTCACAAACTGGAAATTTACCAAGAACAATACAAGGCTCAATCATCAATTCTCCTGGTCTAAATTTTGGGAAGGTATCTGCCTTATACTCTGTGAATTTCTTTAATTCAGTATTCTTAACTTCGATACAAATATCATTTTCTTTATAGAAAGAAAGCAATGATTGTAAGAAAGAAGCGTTCGAATGGTCTTCAACAGTATCACTTGGTAAAGGTTTATTTATGCTGTTAAATTTGTAGTGCGCCAAAATCAACGTGTTATTGTATAAGATATCTCTCGATTCATCCAACGCCAAAGTGATAGTTGAAGATGTTTTATCAGCAACCACAGGGAATAACGCTAATGGTGCTCTTACATCAAAATTTTCTCCCTGCATTCGTCCAATCACAAAAGGATATCCAATATAAAGGTCGTTTTGACCTTTGTCTCTCAAGTCCTTATTGACTTCTCTTAATAATTGAACAAACTTACGATATCTTGATGTATTATCAGTAGTTTCGTTATATAGGTCTGCTTCCGTATTACAAACAGTTATGCGAGAAGCATTTCCAAAAATAGCATCTAACAGATTACTGGAAACACCGAACAAATCAACAGCATACTTATTTGTTGCTTTGGGCATAAATAAAAGACGGTTTCTTTTATTTATGCTGACAAGTTTCTTTTCTAATTCTTTTAAGATTTCGCAAGTTTTTAAATTCATAACAACAGTTTTTTCTGTTTCAGAAACTTCGTATTTCCTGATTATCTTCAAAAACTCCTCCGCGTAATTATCAACAAACGCTTTCCCTATACCTGATACACTTTCAAAATCCGATATTTTTTTAGGACATAATTCAACAATTTGATATAAAGCCTCATCGCTACAAACAGTTGGGGCTCTACCAGTAATTTTTCTGCCTTCATTTTTTATTCTTTGCCTTAAATATTCAAGATCGTAGTATAATTTCTGATTAAAACTCATTACATAACCATCCCATTAGTGTATTTCATTTTGTAAAAATGTTGTCAAAAGTGTTGTCAATTTTACTTTTTAATTTCGCGGCAATATGCCACAAATGGCTTGAACACTGGGTTTCAAGCCATTTGACAATTTTTATGAAATTATTCCCACTCGACTTCCGCTTTTTTAATCACCGTGATTTTCATTGCTTTTTCATGATTTTATTATCCACATTTTGCATTTTTCATCGTGGTGATTTTATTTCCGAAAGTTTTTGTACTCAAAATGTACTCACGGTATACTATTTTTTAACACTCCTACTAAGGATTTGAGTATAATAAAATTCTGCCATTTTCTTTGCCCTGGTTTCAATTTGATTAACTTCCCAACTATCGTTTTCCTGGATAAATTCTTTTATCCATTTGTATCGAGATGTTTTATATATTTCCTTTTTATCATCATATTGCATTGAGGCAGCTTTTCTGTTCAAGTCTAGTTCCAATAAAATCAAATTGCCTATATTATTATTTTGAGTTCCGTCAGCTTCCGGAAGTATATGTTCTATACTTCCTTCATCATCAAATAGATCCGAATTTTCATAATATGATGCAATCTTATTGATCACATATTTTGCTTTCATGTTTGAATCATCCACACTTTTGGAAAAGGATAACTGTATAAATTTCTCCTCAAATTCTGTATAGGAAATATATATCTTATCTAAATCAGCAATAAGATTTTTTATAATTTCTCTTGCTTTAACTTTATCGCTACAATTTCTTAGATTAATTGAAAACCTAGAGTAAATACTTTCCAATCTATTTGTAGGTCTTGCTGCAAGTGCGTTGTAGGAAAAATGAAATCCTTCAAGATAATATAAACATTCTTTAAGTTGTGTTAAAGTTATTAAATCATTATTTTTTGCTTCAACAAGTGCCATTAGAGCTAGTCTAACTTGAACTATGTTAAAAACATCTGACATAATGTTCATGCTCTGTATAACACCAAAGTATTCTTTTTTGTTATCGAAATCTTTCCTTTGAGGAGCAACAACTTTTACATATAATTTTGCACATTCTTCCATTTCAAGAAGAAATTTTTTATATCGATCCTTTGATTTTGGCCTTATTGTTGTTTTAAAATCATCATATAACTTAGCAACAGAGGATTTCTTGTATTTTGATATCCAAAAATGTCTATAAAACTGAACAAAACCGACACCAATGTCGCTATCATTGATTGTTGATTTAATTAATTTCCATTTTTCTTCAGCAAAATCAGCCGGTTCCACATCAGTTACCACTTCAAATATTGCATTTTTTATAAGATCAACACACGAAAGATTTTTACCTTTCGCATTCAATATCTCAAAAATCATATTTGCTTGTTTTCTCTCTTTAGTTGATATAGATACAAATGTTGTATTAAGCACCTGATCTCTTAATGCCTTTAATATATCAACATACTCTAGCTGATCAACATCATTATTGCCATACTTTTTCTTTAATATCTCTCTTAAATTCTGTTCCTCTAAACAGCCATAAAGATATTCGTAGGATGCCTTTATGCACTGTTCTTCCTCTGAAGAAGGATTCTGAATGTTTTCTTTTTTTCGTTCTTGAATATAGAATGAGAAGAACGGATAATGTGTTTTACTTTTAAGTATTCTTACTTCATTTCCATCGTCATCACAAGTCATAATATATTTAAACATTTGCTGACTTAAAACATCCTGTTGTAATTGCAAAAAGCGATCAGATAATGCAGAGAATAAAATTGTAATTGTTGTTAAACGTTGTTGCCCATCAACTACATCTATTTCCATTTTATCATCATCAAAACAATCACCAACAAACAACATTGTGCCCAAAAAATACTGATCGTATGATATTCTTCCATTATTGACTATCAAACAATCAAGCATATCATCTAAAAATTCTTTATAATTTTTTCTTTCCCAAGAATATTCCCTTTGGAATCTAGGTATAACAAATTGTCGCCCTGACAATAACAGTTCTTTAATTGTTTTATCTTGAGGTTTTATATTCATATCTCTTTTTTCCACCTTTGTGGATAAACGATTATACATATTGTTAGCTCCCTAATAAAGTTATACAATAGTATTCTATCATTTACCATTTATAAATATTCTTTTATATTATAACATATATTCGTATACAAATCAACCAATTTCAAGTTTTTTCGTCGCTTTTGATCATATAAGCATCAATAATTCGACAAACCAAAACGGCACCTCAAATGAAGTGCCGCCCATTCGTTATTAGAAAAGTTGTCCCGGAAGTTTCAGTTTTTCTTTATAAGGAAATTTTATATCAAATTCCTCTGCTTCTTCCTCGGGGAAAAGATATACCTCCGGTGGTCCGTATTCTCCCGTTATACCGCTTAAATATCCGGGAATTAACTCTTTGCATAGAAAGAATGATGCATCTGCACCTTCAGGCAGTCCGTGATAACGAAGTCCAAATTCACTTGCAAATGCGAATCCACTCTTTCCATAGAAGTTAATATTTCCCTCAAAACATACTGCACCGAAGCCAAGCTCGGTTGCTTTTTCGATTGAATAATCAAGCAGAATTTTACCATAACCTTGTCTTTTGAGTTCAGGTGTGATGCAAATCGGTCCCATTGTCAAAATCGGAATATCCCTTCCGTCATCAGACTTAATATTTGCCTTTACAAATACATTCTGCCCGATAATTTCGCCATCCTTTTCCATAACAAAATCAAGTTCCTTGACAAAGTCAGGATGCTCCCTTAACCGTGTTATGAGATAGTGCTCCATACATCCGGGGCGGTACACATTCCAAAACGCCTCACGGATCAAGTTTTCTACCACAGAATAATCTTCTTTTCTTTCTAAACGAATTAAATAGTCATTTTTAATCATTTCTTTTTCTCCTGATAATTGTATAGAATGATATATCAGCACAAGACCGCTACTCAATAGTGCACCGCCAATAATATCAGAAAACCAATGCACACCTGAAACAAGTCTGCCTATTACCATAAAAGCAATAAATGCAGTAATTAGAATGTTCACGTATTTCTTAAATCCACTATTTTTGATACGTGAATTAAACTGCATTATGGCAGTCGGCATAACACACATTACAAGCATAGTCGTTGACGAGGGATAAGATGCTTCTAAAATTCCGTTTATAAGTATTGGTCTGTAATTTACAACGAACATTTCAAAGAAGATGTACGCCACCATCACAACAATATAGAATCCTCCAAGCGTGAGGATGTTGTAATCAACCTTGAAAAGATTTCTTCTCTTAATCCACTCACAAAGCCCAAGTATGCCAAATCCCATGATAAAGCAAATCGGAACAAGACCGAGCCAATCTGTAATGGTATAGAGTGACATATGCACTCCTGTAATATTGTGTATAATTTTGTTAAGTGATGCAAAGCCAACGCTTGAACCTTGCGGTCCGATTGCTCCCACATCAACAAACTGAAGAGCTACTGACCAAATAATGAATAATACAAGTAACCCTAACCCAATGTAAAAACTTTTTCTTTTCATTTTTTAAAGCCTCCTGATTTGTATTTGACTTCCGTCTGAATACACTTTACAGGAAGGCATTAAAAACCTCAAGAATCACACCGTCACA